>JAIBJP010000001.1 GCA_020029625.1 Actinomycetota bacterium
TGCGGGTTGTGGGCGACCTCCCACGGATGGCCGTCGGGGTCGACGAAGATTCCCGAATAGCCGCCCCAGAAGGTCTTGCCGCCCGGCCGGGCGATCCGCGCGCCGGCCTTCTCTGCCTCGGCGATGACGGCGTCCACCTCCTCCGGAGAGCGGACGTTGTGCGCCAGCGTGACGCCGCCCCAGCCGCCGCTGTCCTCGACTCCGCTCTCCTCGGCGAGCTGATCCCGTCCCCAGAGGGCGACGATCATGCCGCCGGCCTGGAAGAAGACGACGTCGTCCGCGGGCGCCGCGCCCGTGCGCCAGCCGAGGGCCTCGTAAAAGGCGCGCGTGCGAGCGAGATCCGCCACTCCGAGCGTGACGAGGCTCAGCCGCTGTTCCACCGGGTCAGCCCTGTGCTGGCGGCCGGGCCGGCGTGTGCAGCAAGTTCTCGACGCCGCGGACACCCCGCACCTTGCGGACGCGTGCCTCCAGCGCCTCGACGAGCTCGGGACGGTCGACCTCGCCGCGGAGGAAGACGACGCCGTTCTCCGCGTTGATGTTGATCCGGCCCTTGGGGACGTCGCGATTGCGGAAGACGATCGACTCGACCTTGTCCACGAGGGTCGCGTCGTCGAGCTCGCCGGCGCTTCCGCGCGTGTGCCTCGCGCGCTCGACGAAGCCGCGCGCGTCCGCCGAGACGTGGTGGACGAGCTTGCGGCCCCGCCTGGTCCCGTGCTTGGCGAGCGAAAGGGCTTTGTCGCGCGTGACGTGCCTGCGCCTGCGGCCCTGCTGCGAGTCGAGGTAGTAGGCAAGCGCCGCGCCCCCAGCCGCGGCGGCGAGATAGAACGGGAGCTGGCGGGAACGCATGACGGAACCTCCGGGTCGAGAGCGGCTATCCCTTAGGCCAGCCTACCCCGGAACCTCTCCGCACCTCAAGGTGTAGAAGGGAGCAGTGGAGGGCCGTCCACTACCCGAGTCAGAGCTCGTCGAGCGAGCAAAACGGGGCGATCAAGGCGCCTATGGACAGCTCGTGCAGGCATATCAGGGGATCGCGTTTCGCACGGCGTATCTCGTTGTCGGGGATGCAGCCGAGGCGGAAGACGCGGCCCAGGAGGGATTCGTGAAGGCCTACTACGCGATTCGACGTTTTCGTTCCGGAGCGCCCTTTCGGCCCTGGATCCTCCAGATCGTCGCCAACGAAGCTCGCAACCGCCGCAGGTCCGCGGGCCGGCGGGCCGGTCTCGTCATGCGGACGGCTGCGCATGCTCCCTCGGGGGAGGCGGCCCCCTCCCCCGAGGCGGCCTTGATCAGCGGCGAGGATCAAAGGACGCTCCTCGCCGCTGTGAACAAATTGAGAGAGGAAGATCGCCTGGTCATCGCCTGCCGCTACTTCCTCGAGCTTTCGGAGGAAGAGACCTCGAACGTACTCGGTTGGCGCCGCGGGACGGTCAAGTCGCGGCTCTCGCGGGCGCTCGACCGGCTCCGCGCCGAGCTGGGAGAGAAGGCATATGCCTGAGCTCGAGCTCGCACTGACCGACCTCGGCCGGCACGTCGAGTTTCCGCCGACTCCCGACGTCACGCCGCGTGTGCGCGAGCGGTTGGCCGAGCGGCCGGAGTCGCGGCGGGGGTTGACTCGCCGCCGCGGGCTGGCGCTGGCCTTCGCGCTTCTTGCCGTTGCAGTGGCGGCGGTGCTGGCCGTCCCGCAGACGCGAGCGGCGATCCTCGAGTTCTTCCACCTGCGCGGGGTGACCATCGAGCGCGTGGGCGAGCTCCCCACCGTTCCGCTCCAGCGGGACTTCAACAAGCTCTTCCTCGGCGAGAAGGTCTCTCTCGACGAGGCGCGCGACCGAGCGGACTTCGAGGTCGTCGTTCCGGAAGCCCTCGGCGATCCCGACGGCGTGTACTTCCAGGAGTCGCCGCCCGGAGGAATGGTCTCGCTGGTCTATGGGACGCCTGAGCATCCGCACGCGCTCTTCACCCAGTTCCGTGGGTCGGTCGAAGAGGTGATCTTCAAGAAGACCGCCGCAGGGACGCAGATCGATTCGGTGCGGGTGGGCGGGGAGCCGGGCTACTTCCTGTCCGGAAATCCTCACGACTTCTCGTACCTCGACAGGCGCGGTGAGTACCGCCAGGAGATCGTGCGCCTGGCCGGAAACACCCTCCTGTGGGAGCGCGGGCTGCTCACCCTGCGTCTGGAAGCGGACATAAACGAGCAAGAAGCACTGAAGATCGCCCGCTCGGTGCACTAAAGATCAACCAGATGGGGGACATCCGGAACGCCCTCGCGACCGAATCCTGAGGTCATGAGCACGACGGCTGCGGAACTCGACCTCGACCTCGACGCGGAAACCGAGCGGGTTCTCCTCTGGCGCGAGGAGGAGCTCGAGCGTGTCGGGTACGGGCGCGAGACGGCGCGCGACCTGGCGGAGCGCACCTACGTCGATCTTCATCTGGCGATGGATCTGCTGCAACGAGGCTGCCCGGCGGACACCGCCGTGCGCATTCTTCTGTAGTAAGGGTCCCGTCCAGCAATGCCCGCCATCACTTCTGGCGGCTGCAAAGCGCCACCAGGCGTCGTCCTCGGTCGCCCGCGTATTTGAGTTCAATACGCGGACTCCCTGCGTCCTAGCCCGGCTCGCTTTTCGCGCGCCAGAAGCGGGGGAGCATCACTGGGCGGGACCCCGCACACTCCACCCGCCTCTTCATTCACACTTCGGGCGTGCCCCTGCTCGCCTCGATCCCGAGTCCCTCGAGCGGCGAGGTCCACCTCGGCGGAATTGCGTTGCACGCCTACGGCGTCATGCTGCTGCTCGGGATCCTGGCGGCGGTGTGGCTCACCGGAGTCCGCTGGACTCGGCGCGGCGGCGACTGGGATCTCGTCTTTCGCGTCGCCATGTGGGGCGTTGCCGGCGGAGTCGTAGGCGCCCGGCTCTACCATGTCCTCACGAGCTGGGGCGAGGTGCCGGACCCGAAGTGGCAAGGCGTCTTCGAGATCTGGAAGGGGGGTCTCGGCGTGTGGGGCGGGATCGCCGGCGGCGTCCTCGCGGGCGCGGTCGTAGTGCGTAGCTCCGGGAACTCGGTGTACGCGTTCATGAACGCCTGCGCGCCGGCGCTGCTGCTCGCGCAGGCAATCGGCCGCTGGGGCAACTACTTCAACCAGGAGCTCTTCGGCAAGCCGACCGACCTTCCCTGGGGGCTCGAAATCGCTGTCCAGAACCGGCCGCAGCAGTACATCAGCGAGCCGACCTTCCACCCGCTCTTCCTCTACGAGTCCTTGTGGTGCCTGCTCGGGGTGGGCGTCCTCCTCCTGATCGACCGGCGCTTTCGCATCCGCCCGCCCGGCCTCTTCGCTTTGTACGTGGCGTGGTACACGGCCTTTCGGACCTTCGAGGAGACGCTGCGCGTCGACCCCTCGCACGAGTACTTCGGCCAGCGGCTGAACTTCTGGGTCTCGATCGTCTTCTTCGCGCTCGCGGTCGTCGCGTTCGTCTGGTCGCAGAGGCGGAGCGCGGAGCCCAGAAGCCCTCACCGGCCGGCGGCGGTGCCCGAGGGACCGAGGATGGCCGTCCCCAAGGGCCGCGTCCGCCGGTAGGGCTAGCATCGCGGTCCAGGTGACCAGATGAGCGCCGTAGCGGTTCGCGACCTCGACCTGGACCTCGACTCGTTCGAGGGCCCTTTCGACCTGCTTCTGACGCTCGTTCTCAAGGACGAGCTCGAGCTGGCCGACGTCGAGGTCGCCGGAGTCGTGGCGGCGTTCGTGGAGCGCCTGGCCGAGCGGGCTTCGCCGGATCTCGAAGCTTGCGGTGAGTTCCTCGTTCTCATGGCCGCGCTGCTCGAGCTGAAGGCGCGCGGGCTCTTCCCCGACGAGGACGAGCTTGCCTTCGACGATCTGGATCCCGAGGAGGCGGCGGGCGAGCTTGCGGAGCGACTCGCGCTCTACCGGCGCTTCAAGGCAGCCGCGGCCTGGCTGGAAGAGCGCCTCGCGGCGGAGTCGGATCGGTACTTCCGCCTCGGGCCTGCGCCCCTCGCTCCGGTCCCGGAACGGCCTTTGGCTCCCCAGGACCCGGTCGCGCTTGCCTCCGCTCTGAGGCAGCTCGCAGCCGATCCGCCTGCTCCCTCGCTCAGCCACCTGGAGCTCCGCTTCCCTCCGGTCTCGCTCTTCCTCGACCGCTTCCGGGCAGTCCTGAGCCGTCGCCGTCAGTTCGTCTTCGATCGTGAGGTGGACTCCCTCTCGCGGGTCGAGCAGGCAGTCGCGTTCCTCGCCCTCCTCGAGCTCCGCAAGGTTGGCGAGATCAAGCTCGGTCAGCCCGCCCCCTTCGAGCCGATCACCGTCTGGAGTGCTTCATGAGCTTAAGAGCCCCAATCACGATGAAGACCTGTGCCGCTGGGCCGCACTGGACGTCGCGATGCGTTGTCCTCGGTCGCGCCCGTATCTCTTTCGATACGAGCGCTCCCTGCGTCCTCGCCTCCCACCGCCCATCGCAGCCCAACGACGAGGCTCCATCGTGACCGGAGCTCTCAGGCTTGTCGAAAACCCGGTGGATCGGTTGGCGCGGACGCTCGAGGCGCTGCTCGTCATCGCTTCGAGCCCGCTCTCGATCGAGGAGCTGGCCGCTGCCTCGGAGGACGAGACGGAGCGAGTGGAGACGGCTCTCGGGCTGATCGCCTCCCGCTACCGGGAAGGCCGGAGCGGCATCGTCCTCGAGCACGTCGCAGGCGGCTATGCCTTCCGGGCTGCGCGCGAAGCGGCGGAGGCGTGCGCTCGGCTCGTCGAGCGGCCCGTGCAGCGCGGGCTCTCGCAGGCAGCTCTCGAGACGCTCGCCGTCGTCGCCTACCTCGGGCCGGTCTCGCGGCCGGAGATCGCGAAGATCCGCGGTGTGGCGGCCGATTCGGCCGTTGCCGGCCTGGTCGAGCGGGGACTGATCGCCGAGGCCGGGCGCGAGAGCGACGGTGGCGCCGTTCGCTACCGTGCGACGCCGCTCTTCGAGCGCGTCTTCGGGCTCTCCGGCCTCTCCGAGCTTCCGCGCCTGGACGATCTCGCGGAAGGCTCCGAAGAGCTGCGCTCGAGGCTCGAGGAAGTCGCCGGCCGCCGCGGCGCCTAGCCGCTACGCGTCCCGGACGATCTTCTCGGCCTCCTCGCGGGTGAAGGCCCGCAGCGTCTCGGTGCGCACCTGCCCGTGGCGGGCGAGGTCGAGGAGGATCCCGTAGGCCGTCTCGTCGTCCGGCGCGTCGAAGATCTCAACGACGTCGTAGCGCCCGAGGGTCACGTAGATGTCCACTAGCTTCCCGCCGCGCTCCGCGATCACGCGCTCGCTCTCGTCGACCCGGTCGCGCCAGGCCGGCAGTCCGCCGATCCCCTGTGAGGTCCAGTTCATCAGCGAGATGTACGTCGGCACGGCAGGATGATGACAGGTCGCCATGCGCCTCAACGCCTACCTGGCCAGGGCAGGAGTCGCCTCGCGGCGGGGAGCCGAAGAGCTCATCCGCGCCGGCCGGGTGCGAGTGAACGGCGAGGTCGCCGGCCTGGCGACCTTCGTGGAGTCGCAGGACACCGTCGAGGTGGACGGAAGCCCGATCGAGCCCGAGCCGCTGACCTACGTGCTCCTGCACAAGCCCGCAGGAGTGGTGACGACCGCTCGCGATCCTCAGGGTCGGCCCACGGTCGTCGGCCTCGTCAACCATGAGCGCCGTGTCGTCCCAGTCGGCCGCCTCGATGCAGACACCACCGGTGCGCTCCTGCTCACGAACGACGGCCCGCTCGCGCACCGGCTGATGCACCCGCGCTACGAGGTGGACAAGGTCTACGAGGCGGAAGTCGAGGGCGAGCCAAGCGCCGAGGCGCTCGCCGAGCTCGCCGATGGCGTCGAGCTGGAAGACGGGAGGACCTCGCCGGCGGAGGTCGACCGGCTAAGCCCTTCGCGCATCGAGCTGACGATCCACGAGGGAAAGAAGCATCAGGTCAAGCGGATGCTGCAGGCGGTTGGGCACCCCGTCCGCAGCCTCCACCGAAGCCGCTACGCCGCGCTTACGCTGGACGGCCTCGCACCCGGCGAGTGGCGCGAGCTCACACCCGACGAGGTGGCCAAGCTACGTACCCCAGGGACTCCATAGCCGTCCCGGCATCGAGGTCGGGACGACGTCCTCGACGACGACGAGGCCGGTGAGCCGGTCCCAGAGGGTTCTTCCCTCGGGATCGGCGATCTTCCAGAGGCCACCGATCAGGGCAACCGTCGAGACCGTCGCCGCCAGGTCCCGCCAGTTCTCCTCCCTGTCGGTGAGCCCCTCATTCCCGTGCCAGCCGCGGGTCAACGTGTAGGCCTTGAACGCGGCGAGGAAGAAGGCCAGGGAGAGGCAGCTGCGCGCGACCGCCCTGACGAGGTGCGGCTCTCGTCCGGTCGCGTGCGAGAACACATGGATGTCGAGCGCCCGCATCCCCATGGTGTGCCCCGTGGAGAGGAAGTAGCCGAAATACGCGCCGACGACACCGAGGGCGAGTGCGTCCACCGTATACACGAGCGCGTCCCCCCAAAGCCCGCCGATCGCCCGGCCCACGGTCTCGATCACGCCGAGCGGGATGCTGACGATCAGAAAGGCGACGAAGACCAGGATCCAGTCGATCGTGGACGCGACCGTGCGTCGCCAGAGCGGAGCGGCGACGGCGCGGTACGTTCCGTCCGCCGGCTTGTAGACGGGCGCCGGTCTACGGAGCGACGAAACCGACCCGCTCGTACGCCACGTCCAATGTCTCAGCTGCGATCAGCTCGGCCTTGGCAGCGCCCTCGGCGAGGATCGCGCGCAGCACCGGCTGATTGGCGCGCAGCTCTCCATAGCGCAGGCGGATCGGGTCGAGCAGCGCGACGACGGCTTCGGCGACGTCCTCCTTGAACTTTCCGTATCCCGTGCCGTCGTAGCGTGCCTCGATTTCCTCGGGGGTCGAGCCGGTGGCGACGGCCATCATGTCGATCAGGTTCGTGATTCCAGGCTTGTCCTCGCTGCGGCGGACCTCTTTGCCAGAGTCGGTGACGGCCGAGCGCACCTTGCGCCGCAGCGTGTCCGGCGGATCGAGCAGCCCGACGGTTCCCTGCGGCGTCCCGCCCGTGGTCGACATCTTGCGGTCGGGCTCCTGCAGGTCCATGACTCGCGCGCCCACCTCGGGGTAGATCGCCTCGGGGAGCTTGAACGTCTCCCCGTAGCGCGAGTTGAACCGCTCGGCGAGGTTCCTCGTCAGCTCGAGGTGCTGACGCTGGTCGTCTCCGATCGGGACCTTGTCGGTCTGGTAGAGGAGGATGTCCGCGGCCATGAGCGCCGGGTAGGTGAAGAGGCCCGCCGAAACGGAGTCCTTGCCCTGGCTCTTGTCCTTGAACTGGGTCATGCGCCGGAGCTCGCCGAAGGTGGCGATGCAGCCCAGTAGCCAAGCGCACTCCGCATGCTCCGAGACATGGCTCTGGACGAAGATCGTCGAGCGTTCCGGATCGAGCCCCGTGGCCAGGAGGATGGCCGCGAGATCGAGCGTGGCCTCCCGCAACGCCTCCGGATCCTGCGGCGTCGTGATCGAGTGGAGGTCGACGATGCAGAAGAAGGCGTCGCCGAGGTCTTGCGTCGCCGCGTACTGGCGAAAGCCGCCGCTGTAGTTGCCGAAGTGCTTCGCGCCGGTCGGCTGGATGCCCGAAAAGATCCGCACTGTGGGCCTTGATTATCCCTCACTAGACTGAGGGCGAATGGCAGTTACAGGCTCCGTCTGGTCGCCGTCGTCCTGGCGCTCGTTTCCGGCGCTTCATCAACCGGAATGGCCGAGCGAGGAACGCGCCGAGGCGGCGCGCGCGCGCCTGGCATCCGTGCCGCCGCTCGTCTTCGCGGGTGAGGCCCGCAACCTGCGTGCTGCGCTCGCCGAGGTGGCCGCCGGGCGGGCCTTTCTCCTACAGGCAGGCGACTGCGCGGAGTCGTTCCACGACGTCTCCGCGATCCACATCAGGGAGAAGCTGAAAATCCTGCTGCAGATGGCGGCCGTGCTCACGTACGGGGCAACGCTGCCGGTGACGAAAGTGGGGCGGATTGCGGGCCAGTTCGCCAAGGCGCGCACCTCTCCCAGCGAGGAGGTCGGCGGCGAGGAGATCCCGAGCTTCCGCGGGCACATGATCCACGACGACGCTCCGACGGCGCCTGCGCGGATCCCGGATCCCGAGCGGATGGTGCAGGCCTACTACCACGCGACTTCGACACTCAACCTCGTGCGCGCGTTCACCAAGGGCGGCTTCGCCGATCTCACGCGCGTGCACGAGTGGACCCAGGAGTTCGTCGCGTCCTCGCCCGAGGGCCGCCGCTACGAGCAGCTGGCGGCGGAGATCGAGCGGGCGCTTCGCTTCATGGCCGCGTGCGGCATCGACGTCGTCTCTGAGCCGAAGCTCCACCAGGTGGACGTCTGGACGAGTCACGAAGGTCTCGTCCTCGACTACGAGGAGGCGCTCACGCGGCGCGACTCCACCACGGGCGACTGGTACTGCTGCTCAGGGCACATGCTCTGGATCGGCGAGCGCACGCGTGACCCGCACGGGGCGCACGTCGAGTTCTTCTCCGGCGTCCACAATCCGCTCGGCGTCAAGCTCGGGCCCACGGCGACTCCCGACGAGGCGCTCGAGCTCTGCGAGCGGCTGAATCCGGAGCGGATTCCCGGTCGCCTGACGCTCGTCGCGCGGATGGGAGCCGAGCAGGTCTTCGAGCTTCTGCCGCCCTTGCTTCGCTCGGTGCGTGAGGCGGAGCATCCGGTCGTCTGGGCGTGCGATCCCATGCACGCGAACGTCTTCAAGACGGAGTCGGGCGTGAAGACGCGCCGCTTCGACGCGATCATGGACGAGATCGAGGGCTTCTTTGCGGCCTGCAGGCTGGAGCGCGTCTGGCCGGGAGGCGTTCACATCGAGTTCACGGGCGAGGACGTGACCGAATGTCTCGGCGGCTCCGAGGCCGTCCTCGAGGAGCAGCTTTCCTCGCGTTACATGTCGCTCTGCGACCCGCGCCTGAACGCGCGCCAGTCGCTCGACCTCGCTTTCCGGGTGGCAGAGCTGATGCGCCACCCCGGCCGGGCCGCCGACGCCGTCGACGCGTAACGTGGCGCTTCGCCGGCTCGCGATCGTCGGCACCGGCCTGATCGGCGCCTCCGTCGGCCTCGCCGCCAAGCGGGCGGGGGTCGAGCACGTGTCCGGCTACGACGCCGATCCGGATGCTCTCGCCGTCGCGGCCGAGCGGGGGGCGGTCGACCTCGCGGCGGGAAGCCTCGTCGCAGCAGTCGAGGAAGCCGAACTCGCCATCGTCGCGACACCCGTCGCAAGGCTCGCGGAAGACGTCGGCGCAGTGCTCGAGGCCGGAGCCGGCGTGACCGTAACGGACGTGGGCTCGACGAAGGGGCGGCTGTGCGCCGGTGTCGAGGATCGCTCACGGTTCATCGGCGGGCATCCGGTCTGCGGTTCGGAAGCTCGGGGGCCGGGCCACGCCAGCGCCGAGCTCTTCGAGGGAGCGACGTGGTTCCTCACTCCCGTCACCGAGACGGAGCCCGAGCGTTACCGACTGCTGCACGGGCTCGTGGCCTCGCTCGGCGCCGTTCCAGTGGCCATCGATCCCGAGGCCCATGACCGTCTCCTGGCGCTGACGAGCCACCTGCCGCACGCACTTGCCAACGTCGTGCTCAACCACGCCGGGTCGCTGCGTATCCACGGACACGAGCCGTTGGCGGCAGCCGGGGGCTCGCTGCGCGACATGACGCGCGTTGCCGGCGCGAACCCGCGGATCTGGATCGACATCTTCATGGACAACGCGGGCGAGCTTCGCTCGGCCCTGGCCGAGCATCGGCGTCGCATCGAAGAACTCGAGCGGGCGCTCGACTCTCGGGATGCCGGCTGGCTGGCACGCTGGATCGGCGAGGCGGCCGGGAATCGGAGAAAGCTGCTCGAGGAGGCGTTCTCGGACGTGGGCGGGCTCCAGCGGGTGAGTGTGCACGTCCCCGACCGGCCCGGTGTTCTTTCAGGGATCACGCAGGCCCTCGGCGCCGAGCAGATCAACATCGAGGACTTCGAGCTCCAGCATCTCTCGCCGGAGCGCGGTGGCACGCTGTCGGTGCTCGTCTCAGGCGAGACCGAAGCGCGCCGCGCGGCCGAGCTGCTCGAGGCCCAGGGTTACTCCGTGATCGTTTCGCCGGCCTTCGAGGACTCGTGACGGTGACGTCGGTCGAGGTCGAGCCGGCGGTGTCGCTGCGCGGGGACCTCGCCGTTCCCGGCGACAAGTCGATCACGCACCGGGCTCTTCTGCTCGGCGCGATTGCGGACGGAGAGAGCTCGCTCGCCGGGCTCGGCGTGTCCGAGGACACGCTCGCCACAGCCCGCGCCGTCGAGGTGTTGGGCGCGCGCGTCGAGCTCCACGGCGACCGCGCGAGCATGGGCGGGGTCGGGCTCCGCGGCCTCCGTGTCCCGGACGGGCCGATCGACTGCGGGAACGCAGGCACCCTCATGCGGCTCCTTCCGGGCATCCTCGCGGGCCAGGAAGGGCGCTTCGAGCTCAGGGGTGACGAGTCGCTGAGCAGTCGTCCGCTTGACCGAGTGGCCGAGCCGCTGTCGCTGATGGGCGCGCATGTCGAGACGACCGAGGGCCACGCGCCGCTCGTCGTCGAGGGCCGCGGCAGCCTCGAGCCGATCCGCTATGAGCTCCCCGTCGCGAGCGCGCAGGTGAAGTCATGTGTGCTGCTGGCGGGGCTGTACGCTTCGCATGGCCGGACGGAGGTGATCGAGCCGGCGCCGACGCGGGATCACACCGAGCGCATGCTGGAGAGCGCCGGGGCGAAGGTGCGGCGGAAGCCGACCTCCGCCGCGGTCTGGCCTGCGGAGCGGCTGGCTCCGCTAGCACTGGAGATTCCGGGCGACTTCTCGTCGGCAGCCCCTTTTTTGGTGGCTGCGACGCTGCTGCCGGCGTCTCAGCTGCGGCTGCACGGGGTGGGGGTCAATCCGACGCGGACCGGGCTGCTAACCGTGCTCGAGCGGATGGGCGCGCGGGTGGCGGTCTTCAACCGCCGGCCGGCCGGTGGTGAGCCGGTCGCGGACCTGGAAGTGGCCCACGCCGATCTCGTCGCGACGACCGTCGGCGTGAAGGAGGTGCCGACGCTCGTGGACGAGCTGCCGTTGTTCGCTCTCCTGGCGGGAATGGCCCACGGCGAGAGCGTCGTCAGAGGCGCGGCAGAGTTGCGCGTCAAGGAATCGGACCGGATCGAGTCTGTAAAAAACGTGCTCCGTCCTCTTGGAATTCGCATCGAAACGACGCATGATGGCTTCCGGGTGCGTGGGATTCCCTCCCGCCCTAAGGGTGGGGGTGTGGTTGACGCGGCCGGAGATCACCGCATCGCGATGCTTGCCGCAGTGGCTGGTCTCGTCTCGCGTGAGGGCGTGCGCATCGAGGGCGCCGAAAGCGTGGCGGTAAGCTTCCCCGACTTCTTCGCGATGCTCGAGTCCATCGCGGTCAGGTGAGCAGGCGGGAGGACGGATGATCGTGGCCATAGACGGGCCGGCGGGGGCCGGCAAGAGCACGGTTGCGCGCAGCCTCGCCGACCGCCTGGGCTTCCGCTACCTGGACACGGGCGCCATGTACCGGGCTCTCACGTGGCTTGCGCTCAACGACGGGGTCGATCTGGAGGATGGCTCGGCGCTTGGCTTGCTGGCCGAGGCCGCGCGGATCTCCTTCGACGGCGAACGGGTTCTCATCCGCGGACACGACGTGACGGAGGAGATCCGCCAGGCAGAGATCGATCGGGTCGTGTCCACGGTCGCCCGTCATCCGCAGGTCCGCGAGGTCATGCGTGACCGCCAGCGGGAGCTGGCCGAGCAGGGTGACGCGGTCATCGAAGGGCGAGACATCGGCACGGTCGTGTGCCCGGACGCCGACGTGAAGGTCTACCTGGTCGCCGAAGCCGCGGAGCGGGCGCGCCGACGAGTCGCCGACAGGCCCGAGATCGGTGCCGAGGCGCTCGCGACGGACTTGCGTCTGCGCGACCAGCGAGACGCGGCTCAGATGCAGCCGGCCCCGGACGCGGAGACGATCGACACGACCGAGCTCGACGTGGAGGAAGTCGTCGACAGGATCGAGCGCCTCGTCCAGGAACGCGCGAAGGCCTCGAAGTGAGCGCCTACAACTCCCTCGTCTACTGGACGATTGGCAAGGGCCTGTTCGCGACGTTCACGCGCTCGGTGATGCGGCTGAAGGCCTACGGCCGGGAGCGCGTACCGCGTGAGGGCGGGGCCGTCCTGGCCGTGAACCACTTCTCCTATGCCGACCCCCCTGCGCTGGGAACCGTCTGCCCGCGCCGGATCGTCTTCGTCGCGAAGGTCGAGTTGCACGGGGTTCCCGGCTTCGGCTCCCTGATGCGCGCGCACGGCGCGCTGGCGGTTCGCCGGGGGGAGTCCGACCGCGAGGCGCTCCGTCGCATGAGGGAGACGGTGCGCAACAACGAGCTCCTCGGCCTCTTCGTCGAGGGCACGCGGCAGAAGAGCGGTGTCCCGGGGGAAGCCAAGCCCGGCGCCGCGATGGTCGCGATCCAGGAGGGAGTGCCGGTCATCCCCGCTGCCATACACGGGTCCCAGTACTGGGAATGGGGGAAGTGGCCGCCGGTCTCAGTCGCCTTCGGCGAGCCGATGCGATTCGACGAGTACCGGCGCAACTCGCGTGGCTACCGCGAGGCGACCGAGGAAATCCAGTCCGAGATCCACCGGCTGTGGGCGTTCCTCGTCCGCATGCACGAACTCGGCCGGCCGCGCGCGACGCCGCCCAGGCGCGAACACGTTCCCGCGAAGACGGGATGAGCTTCGTTCGCCTATGAGCGCGCCGCTGCTCGGGACGGTCGCCGTCATCGGATTTCCCAACGTCGGCAAGTCGACGCTCGTCAACCGGCTGTCAGCGACGCGTGAGGCCGTGGTATTCGAGACTCCCGGGGTCACGCGCGATCGCAAGGAGGTCGTCTGCGAGTGGGCGGGGAAGCGCTTCATCCTCGTCGACACCGGGGGCGTGGATGTCGCCGACCCGTCGCCGATCACGCGGGAGGTCGCGGAACAGGCTCGCCGTGCCGTGGAAGAGGCCGACCTCGTCGTGTTCGTCACGGATGCGAGGGCGGGTGTGACGCCAGGCGACGAGGAGATCGCCGCCATTCTCCGCCGGGCGCGCAAACCCATGGTCCTCGTAGCCAACAAGATCGATGATCCCAGCCGCGACACGGATGCGCTCGAGTTCCACCGTCTCGGCCTCGGTGACCCCATCGCCGTCTCCGCGCTGCACGGCCACGGAACCGGAGACCTGCTCGACCGGATCGTGGCCGGGCTGCCGGGGGAAGCACGGGAGGAGGTCGGCGAGGAGGCGATCCGTGTCGCCATCCTCGGTCGGCCGAACGTCGGCAAATCGAGCCTCCTGAACTCTCTCGTCGGCCAGGAGCGCGTGATCGTCTCCGACGTTCCCGGGACGACCCGCGATTCGATCGACACGGTGCTCGAGCGCGGCGACCGGAAGTTCGTCCTGGTCGACACGGCCGGGTTGCGTCGCAAGCGCCGGCAGCGGCAGGGCGTGGAGTACTACTCGGAGCTCCGCGCCATCCGGGCGGCCGAGCGCGCCGACGTCGCACTCGTCCTCGTCGACTCGAGCGAAGGGCTGGTCGACCAGGATCTCGCAGTGGCCGACATCGCCCGCACGGCCGGGTGCTCGACCCTGGTCGTGCTCTCCAAGTGGGACATCGCGACGGTTGGGATCGAGGACGTTCGCGACCGTCTCGGCGAGCGCCTGCGCCAGCGGCCGCCGATCGTCGCCGTCTCGGCCCAGACGCGGCGAGGAGTCGGCAAGCTGCTCGATCGCATCGAGGAGCTCTACACGAAGCACACGAGCCGGATCGCCACCGCGGAGCTGAACCGCTTCCTCGGTGAGCTGCGCGAGCAGCGGCCGGGCCCGAGCCGGAACGGCCGCCGCCTCAACCTCCTCTACGGGACGCAGGTGAGCGTGCGCCCGCCCCGATTTCGCCTCTTCGTCAACGATCCCGGCCTGTTGACGCGCGACTATGGCTACTGGGTCGAGAATCGCCTGCGCGATCATTTCGAGCTCTCCGGTGTGCCCGTGATCATCGACTTCGTGCGCCGCGCATGAAGGTCGTGGTGGTTGGAGCGGGGTCGTGGGGAACGACGTTCGGGGCGCTCCTCGAGGAGCGCGGCCACGACGTGATCGTCGCAGGCCGGAGGCCGCCCCAGGTGCTCATCGCCGATGCGCCCGTCGCCGAAGCAGACCTCGTCTGCATCGCCGTGCCGAGCCGCGCTTTCCGGGAGGTTGTCGAGACGCTTCCCGGCTCGGCGCCGCGGCTGATCCTGACGAAGGGCCTCGACCCGGCGAGCGGCGAACGCCTCTCGCAGGTCGTCCGGGACGCCCCGGTCGCCGTTCTCTCGGGCCCGAACCACGCCGAGGAGATCGCGGAGGGCCTGCCCGCTGCGGCCGTGCTCGCAAGCGAAGACCAGGAGCTCGCCGACGAGCTCCAGCACGCGATCATCTCGCCACGCTTTCGTGTGTACGTGAACACCGACCTCGTCGGTGTCGAGCTCTGCGCCGCGGCCAAGAACGTGATCGCGCTCGCCGCGGGGGCCGTCGACGGTCTCGGCCTGGGCGACAACGCAAAGGCCGCGCTCATCGCCCGCGGGCTCTCCGAGATGACCCGCCTCGGCGAGGCCTGCGGGGCGCGGAGCGAGACCTTCTCGGGTCTCGCTGGGATGGGCGATCTGGTCGTCACGTGCTGGAGCCGCCATAGCCGCAATCGGCGCGCCGGCGAGCTGATCGCCCAGGGAACCCCGCCCGAGGAGGCTGTCGAGTCGATCGGGATGGTTGTCGAAGGACTGACCACCGCCCCCGTGCTCCGCGATCTCGCGACGCGGCTCGGCATCGAGCTCCCCATCACGGAGGGTGTTTGCGCTGTGCTCGGCGGTGCCAGTCTCCAGGATCTAATCTCAGGTTTGATGGGCCGGAGGCCGACAGATGAATAGCGTGCGACTTCGCATCTTCATCGCGTTGCTCTTGAGCGTTCTCCCGATCGTCGGTTGCGGATCGGGCAGCGCGTCAGGACCTGCCGGCGCGTCGGTTGCACCGGCGAGCTCCGAGCTCTTCCTCACGATCGACACGAGCTTTGAATCGGACCAGTGGCAGGCGGTTCTAAGGCTTCTTTCGAAGTTCCCGGACGGAGACAAGGGCCTCGACTTCCTCTTCAAACAGCTGAGCGACCAGGGAATCGACTTCGAGCGCGACGTCAGGCCCGCCCTCGGGCCGGAAACGGACATCGTCGGCCTCGATCTCTCCGGCGAGCGCCAGTTCGTCGGTCTCACGAAGCCCGAGGATCCCCAAAAGTTGAAAGATCTCCTGGCGAAGTCCGACCAGCCGGTCGTCACTCGCGAGATCGAAGGCTGGACAGCTTTCGCCGACAGCGAGGCGATCCTCGATCGCTTCGAGCAAGAGGGAACAGAGGGCGCGCTTGCCGGTTCCGACGACTTCAACGACGCGTTCCGTGAGGTCGGGGATCCGGCCCTCGCGCGGCTCTACCTGAACGGAGCCGCGCTGCAGGAGAGCCTCCAGCACGAAGAGAGATTGCCACCCGGGGCCCTCGCCGCGCTCCTGCCGGGGGGCAAGGTCCCTTCGATCGCGCTCTCGGTCGAGGCCGATGAAAACGGTGTCCGCCTCCAGGGGGCCGCGAAACTCGCCGGCGACCATGGCGGCCTGGTGGCCGAGCCCTTCAAGGCCGAGCTGCCGAACAGAGTTCCCGCCGGGGCAGTCGTCTACATCGGCTTCAACGACCTGGAGGGCCAGCTGTCCGCGTTGAAGGAGTTCTTGGCTCAGGTCAGGCCGGACTTCGACCGGGATCTCGCGCGCGTGGAAGCCGAGCTCGGGCTTTCACTCGAGGCAGATGTCTTTCCGCTTTTTTCCGACGAGAGCGCGCTCTACATCCGCCCGGGATTGCTGATCCCGGAAGTGACGCTGGTTACGCAGGTGGATGACGAAAACATGGCGCTCGGGACGATGGAGAAGCTCATCTTCGAGCTGCGAACGCGTGTCGGTCTCGTCGAGCCGCCGGAGAAGGTCGAGATCGCCGGCGTGCCGGTGGTCGAAAGTCGCGTGAAGGGAGCCCCCGTCGCCGTTTACTACGCCGCCTTCGACGGCCAGCTCGTTGTGACGACCTCTCGCGACGGTGTCGCCGCGCTTCGCGAGGGCGACAACCGACTCGCGGACGACCCTGACTTTCGCGATGCCCTCGAAGCCGCCGATGTGCCCGACGAGACGACAGGCTTCGCTTACGTGAACCTCAAGGACGCTGTGGCAAATCTTCTCGGCTTCGCCGAGATGGGCGGGGCCACGCTGCCTCCCGAGCTGCAGGCGAACCTCGAGCCGCTCGACCAGCTCGTGTTCTACGGCTCGAAGGACGGGCGTACGCTCAAGTTCGCGGGCTTTTTCGGCGTCGACTAGCCTTCGCCTTCGATGTCCGCCAGAAGCTTCCTCTTCACGTCCGAGTCCGTCACCGAAGGCCATCCGGACAAGGTGGCCGACCAGGTCTCCGACGCCGTCCTCGACGCCGTCCTCGCTGACGACGCCAACGGCAGGGTGGCTTGCGAGACCCTTGTCACGACCGGCCTCGTGATCGTCGCCGGCGAGATCACCACCGAAACCTACGTAGACATTCCGCGCCTCGTCCGGAGCCGGATCAAGCAGATCGGCTACGACCGCGCCAAGTACGGGTTCGACGCGGATACCTGCGGCGTCATGGTGGCGATCGACGAGCAGTCTCCCGACATCGCGCTGGGCGTCGACACGTCCTACGAGGTCCAGCACGACCCCGGCGACGATGACCCGCTCGACCGGGCCGGCGCTGGTGATCAGGGGATGATGTTCGGCTTCGCCTGCATCGAGACGGAGGAGCTCATGCCGCTCCCGATCATGCTCGCTCACCGGATCTGCAGGCGCCTGTCCGAGGTGCGGAAGGCGGAGATCCTCCCGTACCTGCGTCCGGACGGAAAGGCGCAGGTGACGATCCGGTACGAGATCGACGAGCACGGCCACCAGCGGCCCGTGGAGATCGCCCGCGTGCTCGTCTCGACCCAGCATCGCGACGGCCTCGACGCCGACGCTCTGATCAAGCCGGACGTCATCGAGCACGTCCTCCATCCGATTCTCCCTCGCGAGCTCTACGACGAGCGGCGCTTCGAGGAGCGCGACTTCGTGCTCGTCAACCCGACGGGCAAGTTCGTGACCGGAGGCCCGATGGGAGACACCGGGTTGACCGGGCGCAAGATCATCGTCGACACCTACGGGGGGATGGCCCGCCACGGCGGAGGCGCTTTCTCCGGCAAGGATCCGACGAAGGTGGACCGGTCGGCCGCCTATGCGGCGCGGTACGTGGCAAAGAACCTCGTCTCCGCGGGCCTGGCCGACCGTGTCGAGCTGCAGGTGGCCTATGCGATCGGCGTCGCCCATCCGGTCTCCATCGAGGTGGACTGCTTCGGGACCGAGCGCGTGCCGCTGGGAAAGATCGAGGAGCTCGTCCGCGAGCATTTCGACCTGCGGCCCGGAGCCATCCTCCGTGACCTCGACCTGCTACGGCCGATCTATGCGAAGACGGCGGCCTATGGCCATTTCGGCCGCTCCGACCACGATTTCACCTGGGAGCGGACCGACAAAGCCGAGGAATTGCGCGTCGCAGCGGGCCTCACGGCTGAGGTTCCAGCCGCTTCCTGAACGGGTAGAACCCAGGAATCATGGCGATTGTCACGCCCGAGCGCAGGCGCGCGGAGCCTCCTCCGCCTACACCCCCGCAGTACGAGCCTCCCCGCCAGCGGCGCGAGGTCCCTTGGGGCCTGATCACGCTGGGCATCCTCGTCATCGCCATCTTCGGAGGCGTGAGCTGGGTCAGGGGTGTGATCCCGGACTTCCATAACCCGTTCGCCGAGACGACCGTCGACCGAAGCGGCCCGGCCGTTCTCAAGTCGATTCAGGATCTGAACGAGTACCACGCCGCCACCGGCAACTTCCAGCAGATCGTCGACCTGAGGAAGAGCAGTGCGCTGCCAGATTCGATTCTCGGCGAGCGTACGCTTTTCGTCGCGGTCGGCTCGGTAGACGCGATCGTCGATTTCACCGAGGTCGGGCGCGGCGCAGTTCAGGTCTCCGACGACCGGCGGTCAGCCACGATTACGCTCCCGCGTCCGCGGCTTTCCGACGCCCAGGTCGATGTCGGGAAAAGCTACGTCTACGACCGTGACAAGGGACTCTTCAACCAGATCGGCTCGCTCTTCGGGAGCACCACAGACGACCAGCGGCAGCTCTACACGCTTGCGCAACAGAGGATCCACGCAGCCGCGCAAAACGGCGCGGGTCTCGTCCCACGCGCCGAGGACAACACGCGCAAGATGCTCCAAAGCCTCCTTCGCGCACTGGGTTTCACCAGCGTCGCAGTGAATTTCCAGCCCTAGCCTCCTGGTCGGTGCGGCAATAAGCCGGGCGAAGCCCGGCTTCGCTCGCGCCTGACGACCCAGGACGTTTGGGATGTCCCTACGCGGCTGGCCGTACGAATAGGCCGGCGGCGGCCTTCTCCTCGATCGCGCGCTCGTCGCCGTGCACCTTGAGCGTGAACTGGCCTGCGGCCGGCGCAGCGCGCAGCTCGACGGTCGTTCCCGGTACGAGCCCTGCGTCGTAGTACCAGTGGAGGAGGGAGCCGTCGTGCTCCGCGAGGCGCACGATCTCGGCCCGCGAGCCCGGCTCGAGGTCGGCGAGCGCCTGCAGCTCGCGGTTCTCCGCCTGCTCGAAGTCGGTGTCCACGGGCCACCCGTGGGGACAGCGCTCGGGGTCCCCGAGCTGCTTCGCGATGCGCTCGACCATCTCGTCCGTAAACGTGTTCCCAAGGAGGTCGGCCTGCTCGTGAGCCTCCGCGGCGGTGTAGCCCATGAAGTCCGTCAGAAGGCGCTCGATGATCCTGTGCCTGCGCACGACCCGCTCGGCCTGCAGGCGGCCTTCCGCGGTCAGGATCGCCTCCTTGTGCTCCCCGCGCTCGATGAGGCCGTCCGCCTCGAGCCGTTTCAGCATCTCGCCCGCAGAGGCGCGGGAGACCCCCAGCATGTCCGCCACGCGGACGGCCAGAGTGGACGCGCCCTTCGTGTCGGGGCGGTATTCCCCAATGGGGAAAGCTAGGAAATAGATCGTCTCGAGGTAGTCGTCTACCGAGTGTCCCGCCGCCATCTCAGGGACAATCCTAGTTTGCCTCCGTCCAAGTTCGCCTCTGTGTATCCGCTCGTCACCGCACGTGCCCTGGCGCGGCCTTTCACGTATCTCGCAGACGGGCTCGAGAAGGGCTCCGTCGTCACCGTGCCGTTCGGGCGTGCACGCCGCCGGGGCGTGGTCGTCGGCCTCGGCGACGAGGCTCCGGCAGAGGTTGAGCCCGTCGCCGTCGAGCGCGTCCTGGGCGCGATTCCTCCTCCGCTCGTGGATCTGGCGCTCTGGCTGGCGGATTACTACGGCTCCACTCCCGCGCGCGCCCTGTCGCTCGTCGCGCCCCTCACCCGGGCGCGTCGTGGGGAGATGCGCGCCCGTGCGGCCGATCTGCCGGGAGAGCCTGCGCCTGCCGCGCTCACGGATGAACAGGAACGAGCCCTGGCGACGATCACGGGCGCGCTCGACGGCGCAGGAGGCGCCTTCCTCCTCCACGGGGCGACGGGGAGCGGGAAAACCGAGGTTTACCTCCGCGCCTGCGCCGCGGCTCTCGAGCGCGGGCGAGGAGCGATCGTGCTGGTGCCCGAGATCGCGCTCACGCCGCAGGCCCTCGGGCGGTTCCGGGCGCGCTTCGGCGAGCGCGTGGCCCTCCTCCATTCGGGCCTGACTGAAGCAGAGCGCCGAGACGAACGGGAGCGCATCTCAACCGGGCAGGCCCGAGTTGTCGTCGGCGCCCGCTCGGCAATCTTCGCGCCGGTGGCCGGCCTCGGCCTCATCTGCGTGGACGAGGAGCACGATCCCTCCTACAAGCAGGAGTCCGACCCTCGCTACGACGCTCGTACCGTCGCGGCGAAGCGCGCCGCGCTCGAGGAGGCAGTGGCGATCTTCGGCAGCGCCACGCCGCGTCCTGAGAGCTGGCAGGCGCTCGAGCGGCTCGAGCTCGGCGGTCGGCTGGGGAGGCGACTCCCGTCCGTTCGTGTGGTCGACCTGCGCCGCGAGGCCGGGTATCCGCTCTCCGCACCGCTCCTCGCCGAGCTCGGCGCGATTGCCGACGGAGGTGGCAAGGCGATCCTTCTCCTCAACCGCCGCGGAATCGCTCCGGCGATCCATTGCCGCGCCTGCGGAGCCACGCGCCGCTGCGAGAGCTGCGACGTGGCGCTGACTCTGCACGGGGACGGGCTACTCCACTGCCACCATTGCGGCCGCCGCGCGGCCAAGCCCGCGCTTTGTCCCGACTGCGGCTCGCCGGAGCTCGCCCGCCTCGGAGCGGGCACCGAGCGGCTCGAGGCCGAGCTCGCCGCCCAGGTTCCCGAGCTCGAGCTCTTCCGCCTCGACGCGGACGCGGTGGCCAAGCCCGCTGTCTTGGCCGAGACGCTCGCGCGCTTTGCGGCTGCGGACCGGGCCGTCCTCCTGGGCACGCAGATGGTGGCGAAGGGCCACCACTTCGAGGGTGTCTCGCTCGCCGCGGTGGTGGACGCGGACACCGGGATGGCACTCCCCGACTTCCGCGCTGAGGAGCGCACCTTCCAGCTCGTCACTCAACTGGCCGGGCGGAGCGGTCGTGACGCTCCCGGCCGCGTGATCGTCCAGACCTACCAGCCCGACTCGCGGCCGGTTGCGCTGGCCGCCCGGCACGCCGTGGAGGAGTTCCTGGCAGGGGAGCTCGAGCGCAGGCGGGAGCTGGGCTACCCGCCGTTCCGACACCTCCTCCGTATCGTCGTCTCGGGGCCTGACGCAGGAGGCCCAAACGCGGTGCTCGGCGAGCTGCGGGCGGAGCTCGAGCGGGCCGGGGGAGAGGCAGAGCTCCTGGGGCCTGCTCCACTGCTCCGACTACGCGGCCGCCACCGGGCTCAACTTCTGGCGAAAACGGGCAGTCCGCGGCCCCTGGCGGCGCTCGCGGGCCGGCTGCTCAGTGCTGCGGCGCCGGCCATGCGCAAGGACGACCTGAGCGCCTCGGTCGACGTCGACCCGCAAGGCCTTTCCTAGGAGGGCTCGGCGAAGCAAAGTCTGTGCCGTCGGAGCCGCATGGTCGGCCCGCTGCGAAAGCACCGCGGTCGGCCCTGTGTAGGTAGAACACGGGTTCGCCCTCGATAAACTTCGCCCCGATGGGTGAGGTCGAAGGGCAGATTCGAAGCGAGGAGCTCGACGCCGAGCGTGAAGCCCGGCGTCGGGCCGCGCTTGCCCTCGTTCGCCAGTATCCGGATCCGGTTCTGCGGATGAAGGCGAATGAGGTGGGCGATTTCGACGAGTCGGTCACCGGGCTCGTCGAGCGCATGACCTTGCTCATGGACGAAGCGCGCGGCGTCGGTCTCGCGGCCCCCCAGCTCGGCGTTCTCAGGCGGATTCTCATCTACCGGAAGGCCGAGGAGGAGCCGGTGGTCGCGCTCGTCAACCCGCGGGTCGTGTCCACGGACGAAGAGGTCGAGGCGGCCGACGAGGGTTGCCTCTCGCTCGGCGCAGCCACCGTCGTCGTCGAGGTCGAGCGTCCGACGGCCCTCAAGATCGAAGCTTCGTCACCGCAAGGAGAGCCCATCAGCATCGAGGCGGAAGGACTGGAGGCGAGGGTGATCCAGCACGAGCTCGACCATCTCGACGGCGTTTTGATCATCGACCGGACGACACCGGAGCAGCGCCGCGCCGCGCTCGCCCAGCTCCGCCCCCAGCCCGTCCTCGGCCCGGTCGGCTGACCTTGAAAATCGCGGTCGCCGCGACCGCGCCCTTCGGGGCAGCGATCCTCGAAGGGCTAGCCGGGCGCGGATACGAGATCGAGCTTCTCCTCACGCGGCCGGACAAGCCGCAGGGACGAGGGCGCAAGAGGGCCGCCCCACCCGCGAAGGAGAGCGCGAAGCGCTTCGACATTGCAGTCGAGCAGCCCGACCGTCTCACCGCCTTTCCCGGCGAAGCCCGCGTCGTCGTCATCGCCGGCTACGGCGTCCTCATACCGGAGAAGCTGCTCGCGGAACGTCTCTGGCTGAACGTGCATCCGTCGCTCCTCCCCCGCTGGCGCGGCGCGGCACCGGTCGAGCGCGCGATCATGGCCGGTGACCGCGAGACCGGCGTGACCATCCACAAGACGACGGGAGATCTGGACGCCGGGCCGATCGCGGCCCAGCGTCGCTTTCCGATCGGGCCCGAAGACGACTCCTCCATCGTCTTCGGGCGAGCGGCCCAGCTCGGAGTGGAGCTCCTCGGCGAAGTCTTCGCCGAGCCCACGTTCGTGCCGCAGCCTGATGGCGCGACCTATGCGGACAAGATCACGGGCGCCGACCGGGAGATCGACTGGTCGCGGCCTCCCGAGGAGACCCTCAACCAGATCCGCGCGCTGGCGCCGCACATCGGTGCGCGGGGGCTCGTCGACGGGCGGCGGCTGCTGGTCTGGCGCGCTCGGCCGGCGCGGGAGGACTCGCTGCTGGTCGCCGACGGCATCGAGGTGCTCGACGTGCAGCGCGAGGGCGGCAAGCGCATGACCGCGGAGGAGTACCTACGCGGACGACGGTAAAGAACTCCATTCAGAATGAGACCTGAGCCGCCTGAATCGCGCTCGGCGGCGCGATGCGGCGTCCTCGGTCGCGTCCGTATTTCATTCAATACGAACGCTCCCTGCGTCCTGGCCTCGCACCCCCGATCGCGCCCAGGCGACGAGGCCCCATCCTGAAAGGAGTTCTGACCCTGAGCGCCCGCGGCGTCGCCTATGAGGTCGTTCGGCGCGTCTTCGAGGAGGACGCCTATGCCGACCGCGCGTTCCGAGCCCTGGCAGGCGAGCTGGATTCGCGCGACCGCGCCTTCGCCATGCAGCTTGCCTACGGAACGGTTCAGCTCGTCAGGCCACTGGATCACGCGATCGAGACGCTCGGACGCCGGCCGCTACGAAAGCTCGACCCACCTGTGCGGGCCGCGCTCAGGCTGGGCGCCTATCAGATCGGGTACATGGGCTCGGTCCCCGTGCACGCGGCGGTGAACGAGTCGGTCGAGCTCGTGCGGGCGGCGGGACTCGAGCGCGCGGTTGCGTTCACCAACGCGGTCCTGCGCCGCTTGGGGGAGGGGATGGAGCGGTTGCTCGCCGGGCTCGGCGACGGGACGCCGGCGGAAGCGGCGCTCAAGCACTCGTATCCCGACTGGATCGTGGAGGCGTGGTGGCGGGAATGGGGCTGTGATGATGCCCTCGAGCTCATGCGTGCCCAGAACGAGAAGCCCGAGACCGCCGTCAGGACGCGAGAGGGCCCGCTCGTGGTCGACGAGATCCCGCCGGAATGGATCGAGGAGGGTCGAGCGTGGCCGCAGAGCCGTGGCTCCCAGCTCGCCGGCAGAGCGGTAGGGGCTCAGCCCGGCGAGCGCATTCTGGATCTCTGCGCCGCTCCGGGCGGCAAGGCGACACAGCTCGCGGAGGTGGCGGCGGAGGTCGTCGCTGTGGAGAAGCATGCAGGACGCGCTCGCGAGCTGGAGGAGAATGCCGCCCGCCTGGGCGCGACCAGGCTCAGCGTCGTCTGCGCCGATGCGCTCGAGTTGCCTGCCGACCTCGATGGGTTCGACCGGGTGCTCGTGGACGCTCCGTGCTCGGGCCTCGGCGTCCTCAACTCACGGCCCGACCTGCGTTGGCGGGCGCAGCCGCTGCCGGAGCTCGAGTCGGCGCTGCTGGCGACGGGGCTCGAAAGGGTCAAGCCGGGCGGAACGGTGACCTACTCCGTCTGCACGATCCATCGTCCCGAAAACGAGGAGATCGCCGACGCGGCCGGGGCCCAGCTGGACGACCTCGGCTCCGAGTTTCCGGAGTTTCGCCATCCCCGGCGGCCGGAGTTCCTGCTCACGCGTCCCCACGTCCACGGGACCGCGGGCTTCTTCGTCGCCAGGCTGCGCAAATAGAGTCTTCCCGATGGGCTGGCGAGATTGGGTGCGAACGGCCGAGATCGAGCCGTCGCTCTACGCGGCGGATTTCGCCCGGCTTGGCGAGGAGGTCGAGCACCTCCTAAACGCCGGCGCGCGCGTCTTCCATTTCGACGTCGGCGACGGGCATTTCGTCGAGCCGATCACCATGGGACCGGTCGTCCTCAAGTCGATTGCTCCGATGATCCACCGCGCGGGCGGGGTGATCGATTGCCACCTGATGGTCGACAATCCGGACCATCACCTCCAGCAGATCAGGGATGCGGGCGGCGACAGCGTCACCTTCCACGTGGAGGCTTCCGCGGAGCCCTGGAACACGATCAGGCGGGCGCGGGACCTCGATCTCGGGGTCGGCGTGGCTTTCAACCCGGAGACGGAGGTCGAGGTGGCGGTCGAAGCGTCTCTCGGCGCGGACCTGGCGCTCTGCATGAGCATCCATCCCGGGTATTCGGGCCAGGAGTTTCTCCCGGACACCCTGTGGCGCATCCGCAGGCTCCGCCAAGAGCTGCCGAGCTCGCTCTTCGTCCAGGTGGACGGCGGGATCACGGCCGAGAACGCCGCGGATGTGCGCAAGGTTGGCGCCGACCTGATCGTCGCCGGCAGCGCGATCTTCGGGATGGAGGACCTGCCGCGCGCCTACAAGCGCCTCGTCAAGGCGCTCGAATGAGCCTCGAACGCGCGCTCGAGCTGGCCGAGCGGGGTCGCGGGACGACGCATCCCAACCCGGTCGTGGGCGCCGTCGTCGCCCGGGACGGAGAAGTCGTGGGGGAGGGATGGCACGAGCGCCAAGGCGGGCCGCACGCCGAGGTGGTTGCCCTCCAGGCGGCGGGAGAAAAGGCGCGCGGCGGGACCCTCTACGTCACGCTCGAGCCGTGTCGAAGCTTCGGCCAGACACCGCCCTGCACGGCTGCCGTGCTCGCGGCCGGGATCGCAAGAGTGGTCGTGGCCTCGCTGGATCCGAACCCGGGCGCGGCGGGAGGGCTGGAGGAGCTTCGCGCCGCTGCGGTGGAGGTCGAGCTTGCCGAGGGGAAGCTCGCCGAGCTGGCGCGTCGTCAGAACGAGGCCTGGCGGACCTGGATCGCGCAGGCACGCCCGTTCGTGGCCTACAAGGCTGCGATCACGCTCGACGGTCGGGTGACCGTGCCCGGCTCCCGCTGGGTCTCGGGCGAAGAGAGCCGCCGGCGCGTGCACGAGCTGCGGGCGGCCGTCGATGCCGTCGCCGTCGGGATGGGAGCTGTGCGTGCCGACAATCCTCGGCTCGACGCGCGGGATGTCGATGCGGATCGGCAGCCGCGCCGCCTCGCGTTCGGGAGCGGGCCGCTCCCGGATGACTCCGAGCTCGAGCTCCTCTCCGGGCCGCTCGAGGAGGAGTTGAGGCGACTGGCGGAGGAAGGCGTGCAGTCGCTTCTGCTGGAGGGCGGACCGACTCTCGCGACGGCATTCGTTCGAGCCGGACTCGTGGACAAGCTGCTGCTCTTCGTCGCGCCGCGTCTCTCCGGTGCAGGCCCGCGCTTCCTCGGCGACCTCGGGGCGCCCGTCGACCTCCAGGGCGTGGAGGCGGAGCAGGTCGGAGAGGACGTGCTCCTGACGGCCTACATCCACGAGCCCTGAAACGGACTTTGTGTTTCACGAGCACAATCTTGCGGAGCGCGGAAACATGCCAAGCCGTTGGCCAGAGAGGCCCACGAATGGGCTTGTGCGTGTGAAACACAAGCGGTGTGCGACGCCGGGATATCGTTGCTCGGATGTTCACCGGGATCGTCCGAGAGCTGGGCCGCGTCGAGGCCGTCGAGCGTGCTGACCAGGGGGTACGGCTACGCATCCATGCGCCCGAGACGGCGGTCGGCGTCTCGGGCGGCGATTCGGTCTCCGTCAACGGGGTCTGCCTCACGGTCACCGAGAACGGTGACGGCGTCCTCGCTTTCGACGCCGTTCCCGAGACGCTTCGCCGCTCCACCCTGGGACGGCTGGAGGAGGGGGGCGATGTGAACATCGAGCCGGCGCTCGAGGCGGGCGATCCGGTCGGAGGCCATTTCGTCCAGGGCCACGTCGACGGCGTCGGCCGCGTCCGTCGGGTCACCGATGAGGGCCTCGAGATCGAAGCGGGCCCCGAAATCCTCCGCTACTGCGTTGAGAAGGGCTCGATCGCGGTCGAGGGCGTCAGTCTGACGATCGCAGCGCTCGACGAGGAAGGCTTCACGGTCGCGCTCGTCCCGCACACGCGCCAAGTGACGACGCTCGGTCGTGTCGTCGAGGGAGACGAGCTGAACCTCGAGGTCGACATGCTCGCCAAATACGTGGAAAAGCTGGCGGCCCCATAGCTCGCGTTACGATTCCCTTGTGACCCAGACCGCCACCGAAACGCCCTTCGCCACAATCGAGGAAGCGCTCGAGGACGTCCGGCAGGGCAAGTTCGTCGTGGTCGTCGATGCAGCCGACCGCGAGAACGAGGGCGACCTCACCATCGCCGCTCAGTTCGCGACGCCGGAGGCGGTCAACTTCATGGCCACGCACGGTCGCGGGCTGATCTGCCTCTGTCTGACGGACGAGCGCTGCGACGAGCTGGCGCTGGAGCAGATGACCGATCGAAACGAGACTCCGTTCGGCACCGCCTTCACCGTGTCGATCGAAGCCCGCGAGGGCGTCTCCACCGGGATCTCCGCCCAGGACCGGGCCCGCACGATCCAGGTTGCCATCGACCCGAGCAAGGGTCCCGAGGACCTCGTCCAGCCCGGCCACGTCTTCCCCCTTCGCGCCCGTGCCGGCGGCGTCCTCCAGCGGGCCGGGCAGACCGAGGCGGCCGTCGACCTCGCGCGCCTCGCGGGCCTCAATCCCGCGGGCGTCGTCTGCGAGGTGATGAAGGACGACGGGACGATGGCGCGCGTGCCCGACCTCGTCGAGTACTGCGCCCGCCACGACCTCAAGATGATCACGGTCGAAGACCTGATCGAGTACCGCCGGCGCACCGAGAAGCTGGTGGAGCGGATGACCTCGGTCCGCCTCCCGACGGCCTACGGGGACTTCAGCGCGATCGCCTTCCGGGAGAAGCTGACGGGCAAGCATCACGTCGCGCTCGTCAAGGGACACGTCGAGGGCGAGGAGGACGTTCTCGTCCGCGTCCATTCGGAGTGCCTGACCGGAGACGTCTTCCACTCGCTCCGCTGCGACTGCGGCGAGCAGCTCGAGCAGGCGCTCGCGCGGATCGGCTCCGAGGAGCGGGGAGTAGTCCTCTACATGGCGCAGGAGGGCCGCGGCATCGGCCTCCTCAACAAATTGAAGGCCTACGAGCTCCAGGAGAACGGGATGGACACCGTCGAGGCCAACCTCGAGCTCGGTTTTCCGCCCGACATGCGCGAATACGGGATCGGCAACCAGATCCTCGCCGATCTCGGGCTCTCGACGATTCGAATCCTCACGAACAACCCGAAGAAGATCACGGGCATCGAAGGCTTCGGCCTGACCGTGGTCGAGCAGGTGCCGATCGAGATCTCGCCGAACGACGAGAACCGCGGCTACTTGGAGACCAAGCGCACGAAGCTCGGCCACCGGCTCCACCACCAGGACCTCCGCTTCGAGGAGCCCGAGGGCGAGTGACGGAACGCGCTGTCGAGCACGCGGCCGGCGAGCTCCGCATCCCCGAGGGGGTCGGCGTGTACATGGGGTCGCCGAACGGCGCCCGCCGCTCGGTCGGGATCGTCGTCGGGCGCTTCAACGGGAACATCACGTCGCGGCTCCTGGACGGTGCGCTGGAGGCGCTCGGAGAGGCAGGGGTTCCGCGGGAGCGCATCGACGTGATGCCGGTCCCCGGAGCCTTCGAGCTTCCGCTGGGAGCGATGGCCCTCGCCAAGACACGCCGCTACGCCTGCGTGATCGCTCTGGGCTGCGTGATCCGGGGAGACACCCCGCACTTCGAGTACGTCGCCGGCGAGGCGGCGAGCGGGCTCCAGCTCGCGGGGCTCGAGACGGGCGTCCCCGTCGCCTTCGGCCTGCTCACTTGCGACAGCCGCCGGCAGGCCGAGGAGCGGGCTGGAGGCGAGAAGGGCAACAAGGGCGCCGAAGCCGCGCGCACGGCCCTCGAGATGGCGGACACGCTCTCGCGCCTGCGTGCCTCGATCCCGCGCTAGGCACTCGGGAGGCGCTGGCTATACTCAGCCGCTGACCATGTCGAAGGTATGCGCATTCTGTGGGAAGGCCCCCGGCTTCGGTCATAACCGGAGCCACTCGATGGTGGCGACGAAGCGACGGTTCAACCCGAACCTCCAGCGTGTGCGCATCCTCGTCGACGGGGTCCCGCGCCGGAGCTACGTCTGCGCGCGTTGCCTGAAGTCGGGCAAGGTTCAGAAGGCGCTCTAGCCCCGCTGGCTCTCGCGCGGGCGGCGTTGGCCGCCCTCGAGGCGAGCAGGCAGCGGATCGACGATCTCAACGTCTACCCGGTCCCGGACGGGGACACGGGGACGAACATGACCGAGACCGCGCGAGCCGTCGTCTCGGCGCTCGAGCGCGGTGAGACGGACGTCGTGCGGGCCTCGCTCATGGGCGCGCGCGGCAACTCCGGGGTGATCCTCTCTCAGATCGTGCGTGGTGCGGTGGGCGCGCTGCCAGAGGACGAGATCGACGCGCAGGTCCTCGCCCAAGCGCTGCGCGGCGCCAGCGACGCCGCGTACGCGGCTGTGCGGAACCCGCAGGAAGGGACAATGCTCACCGTCATTCGCGAGCTGGCCGAGAAGGCTGAGGAGCTCGCCGCCGGTGGCGTCCCCCCCGACGAAGCTCTCGCCAAGCTCGTCGAGCACGGCGAGGCCGCTCTCGCCCGCACGCCGCAGCAGCTGGACGTTCTACGGCAAGCGGGAGTCGTCGACGCGGGGGGAGCAGGCGTCGTGGAGATCCTGCGCGGGATCGCGGCCCTTGTCCGCGGAGAGCCGCTCCCGGAGGGCCGCTCAGGCACCGGAGCGCTCCCGCTCGAGGCGGTGCACCTGGAGCCGTCCAAGTACCGCTATTGCACCTCCTTCTTCGTCGAGGGCGATGCAGTCGATCCGGAAGACTTCGAGGCGAAGCTCTCCGAGTTGGGCGATTCGCTGCTCGTCGTGGGCGCTCCGGGAGCGGTGAAGGCGCACGTGCACACGGATGACCCCGGGCGGGCCCTCGCACTCGCCACGGCCGCCGGCGAGGTCGAGGAAGTCGACATCAAGAACATGCACGTGCAGACCGCTCAGCGGACGCAGCGGCTCGAGCGGGAGGCCGGCGTCACCGGAGCAATCGCAGTCGTCGTCGGGGATGGGAACCGCCGGCTCTTCGAGAGCCTGGGCGCCGTTTGCGTGGACGGCGGCGAGACGATGAATCCCTCCACCGCCGACATCGCGGAGGCCATCGAATCGGTGCCCGAGAGCGCTGCGATCGTGCTTCCCAACTCAAAGAACGTCGTTTTGGCGGCCGAGCAGGCAGCGGAGTCAGTCGACAAGGAAGTGCTAGTCGTCCCGACGCACTCGCTCCAAGCCGGCCTAAGCGCTCTCGTCGCCTACGACGCAAAGCGACCGGCGGACGAGAACGCCATCGCCATGGCGGAAGCGGCGGCGGCGGTTCGGAGCGGCGCCGTTGCCCGGGCCTCCCGTAGCGCCTCGATGGGGCCGGTCGACGTCGAGCAGGGCCAGCTTCTCGGCCTCGTGGAAGGGGAGCCCCTCACGGCCGGCCCCGCGCTCGACCCCGTTGCGCGCGAGGTCGTCGAGCGGCTCTTACAGGCGGATCCCGAGGTGCTGACGATCCTCCTCGGTGAGGAAGCCGGCGACACCGATACGCTCGTCGACGGGATCCGAACAGCACATCCGGGGCTCGAGGTCGAGGTGCACGAAGGCGGCCAGCCCCACTACGCGCTTCTGTTCGGAGCAGAATGAGCCGATACTTCGAGCCATGGCGGGCGGCGAGCCCATCGAAGTCGTCCTCGTGGAGGACAACGACATCTTCCGCGAGGCGCTCGAGCTGATGCTCGAGGTGACCCCTGACATTCGCGTGGTGGCCGCGGTGGGCGACGGCGAAGCGGCACTCGAGGTGTGCCCGCGCATCGATCCCGACGTCGTCCTCGTCGACTACAGGCTCCCGGGCCTCGACGGCGTCGAGACGACCGCCGGGCTGCGATCCGTGTGCCCCGGCCTGTCGGTCGTCGTCTTGACGGCGGCGGCGGAGACGGGCGAGATTCAGGCCCTCATGGAGGCTGGCGCCGTGGCGTGCCTAACCAAGGACCGGGGGCTCGAGGAGATCGTCGGCGCCATTCGCGAGGCAGCCGGCCGCGGTGCGGCTATCGGCTGAGAACACAGCTGTCGTCCTCGACTCGACGGCCGATCTGCCGGACCCTCGAGCGCGCCACCTCAACTGGCGCCTGGTGCCCCTCTACGTGCGCTTCGGCGAGGAGACGTTCCGGGAGTACGTTGACATCTCGGCGGAGGATTTTTATCGGAGGTTACGAGCAAGCTCGCAACCTCCGAAGTCATCTCAACCTTCTCCCGCCGACTTTGAAGAAGTCTTCGGTTCCCTCTCGGAATACGAACGGATCCTCTGTGTCGTCCTTTCCTCCAAGATCTCCGGGACGTACGAGAGCGCGCGCTTGGCGGCGGAACCGGCCGGCGAGCGCGTCAAGGTGATCGACTCGGGCGTGACTTCGGGCGGGACGGTTATCCTTGCCGACGCGATTCAGCGCCGCCTCGACCGGGGAACCGAGGAGAAAGAGATCGACGCGCTCGTGGACCGCTTCAAGCGTGAACGCGGGCTCCTCTTCACGGTCGACACGCTCGAGTACCTGATCAGGGGCGGCCGGATCGGCAAGGCGGCCGGCCTCGCGGGCCAGCTGCTGTCCGTCAAACCGATCCTCGTGCTCGACGAGGGCGAAGTGGCCCCGCTCAAGCGCGTCCGGGGGCGGAGGAAGGCAATCGCGGAAATGGAGCGGCTCTTCGTCGAGGGATCGCAGGACGGTTCGGGACTGCATGTCGGCGTCGCCCACGCCGATGCCCAGGAGGATTGTGACGAGCTCGCTGGGCGCGTGCGCGCAGCCCGCCCGCACGCAGCGCTCGACCTCGTCCTGACGCTCGGGCCGGTGATCGGGACGCACGGCGGGCCCGGCACGCTGGGTCTCTTTTGGTTTCAGGACGAGTCCGGCTAACGTAGCTGCCTCGTGCAGCATCTGGCTCATTGGGACGACGTCGAAGGGGTTCGTCGCGAAGCCGGTCACTTGGCCGGCACATGGCGCGACCTCGGGAGCGCCACCGGCACCTGGAGTGTCGGCCTGCAACGGATCGAGATCGACCCGGGCAAGTGGTCGACACCCGCTCATGCCGAACTCGTCGAGGAGGAGATCTTCTTCGTGCTCGGCGGCTCCGGGATCTCCTGGCAGGACGGCGAGACGTACGAGGTCGGAGAGGGCGACTGTCTCGTCCATCTCGCAGCCGAGGAGGCGCACACACTCAGGGCGGGTCCTGACGGCCTCGATGTTCTCGCCTTTGGAATGCGGGCTTATCCGGCCGGAACTCTTCTCCCGCGGGCCGGCCTGGTCCGCATGGACCCGGCCACCGTCGATGCCTCGCCGGATCAACGGCGTCCGTGGGAGCGCGAGGCTGCGGCAGGTGAGCCCGAAGTGGGGGACTTCTCCGACCGGCCGAAGAGGATCGTCCATTTCGCCGCCGCGGACTTCCTCGAGGTGCGGGCGTCTCTGGATCGCGACCTGGGAAGGAGCGCCGGCTCCGAGCGAACCGGGCTTTGCCATGTGACGGTGGCCGCCGGGAAGCAGGGGGCGCCGCACCATTGCCACTCCGCCGAAGAGGAGATTTTCGTGATTCTGGACGGCGGTGGGACGCTCTACCTCGGTGACGAAGAGCACGCTGTCCGCGCGGGACACGTCCTCGGGCGGCCGCCGGGCACCGGCGTAGCCCACTCGTTTCGAGCCGGCGACGAGGGTATGACGTATCTCGCCTACGGAACCCGCGACACGAATGACATCGCGTACTACCCGCGTTCGAACAAGGTCAACTTCCGCGGGATCAAGCTGATCGGCCGCATCGAGCGCCTGGATTACTGGGACGGCGAGCCGCCCGAGTGACATCGCACTCCTGAACGGCATGGCCCCGCCCGGCGAAGCCCGGCTACGCCCACGCCTGACTCAGCTGGCTGCAGGATGCTGCGCCCGCGGCGCTAGGCCGTGCTACTTGCACTGTCCGTCGCCCCTCGGGCTTGCCTCCTTGGCCAGCGGCGCCCCAGAAGCGCGAGTCGTCTCGGACGGCGGGCCCGAGGACTGAAGCTCGGCGAGGCGAGCGCGCACCGCGTCCGCCGAAAGCCCGAAGACGATGGTTACGGTCTTACGGCTCTTGGCCACGCGCCGAGTGTACGACTCGTCCGGCAGGCTTCCTATAGTGAAATCGTCCTGGCCCTCCTCGTGAGCATGCGCCCAGCGCTGGCCGGCTTTGCTGGCATGGACCAACGTACGCCGGAGCCGAGGTTCAGAGTGGACGAAGAGGCCCCCGTGAGCACGCTCTCCGGCGTGGGCCCGAAGGTTGCCGAGCGGCTGGCGGCTCTTGGGATCGAGAGCGTCCGGGACCTCGCGGAACACGTTCCCCGCGACTTCCTGGACTGGTCGGAAGCGAGAGGGTTCGCGGCCCTTCGGCTCGGACAGGAGGCGACCGTCGAGTGCACGGTCGAGCGGGCGCGCCTCCGACCGACGCGGCGGCGCAACCTGAAGCTCGTCGAGGCGGCGGTCGTTGACGGGGAGGGCGGCAGGGCGACGGCGGTCTGGTTCAACCAGGCCTGGCTGGCCGAGCGCCTCGTCCCCGGGACGCGTGTCCTCGTCCACGGCCAGCTCCAGGCCGGCGGCACCTTCAAGGTGGAGCGGCACGAGCTGGCGGGGGACGGCGCGGGCCTGCACACGGTCGGGCTCGTCCCGCTCTATCCCGCGAGCGAGGCCGTCTCGACGACGAAGCTCCGGGAGCTGACCGAGCGTGCGCTGCCGCTCGTCCGCTGGTACGCCGACGCGCTTCCCGCGGAGGTGCGTCAGCGGGAGAAGCTTCCGCTCCGCGCCGATGCTCTCGCCGCTTACCACCGGCCGGCGCGCCTCGAAGACGTGAGAATTGCTCGAGAGCGGCTCGCCCTGGAGGAGTTGATCGTGCTCCAACTAGGCCTCCTCCAGCGAAGGCGCGAGCTCGAGGAGGAATCCGTCGCGCCTGCTCTCGACACCCCGGGGGAGCTCCTCACGGGCTACCGCAAGGCGCTTCCCTTCGCGTTCACGCCCGAGCAGGAACAGGCGATCGTCGAGATCGACTCCGACCTGCGCGGAACGCGGCCCATGCAGCGGTTGCTCCAGGGCGACGTCGGCTCGGGGAAGACCGTCGTCGCGCTCTACGCTCTCCTCCGTGCCGTCGAGCGTGGTCACCAAGGCGCGCTCATGGCTCCGACTGAGACGCTGGCGGAGCAGCACTACCTCACGGTCGAGCCGATCTGCGCGGCCCTCGGCGTGCGCGCCGCGCTCTTGACCGGCTCCGTGAAAGGCGAGATCGAGGACGCGGACCTCGTCGTCGGGACGCACGCCCTGATCCAGGAGGGCGTCGAGTTTCGCTCGCTGGCGGTAGCCGTCGTCGACGAGCAGCACCGCTTCGGTGTCGAGCAGCGGCGCGCCCTGGCGCTCGCCTCCTCACGCTCCTGGGGCCAGGCTGGCAAGGGAGGCGAGCGAGCGGCGCGCTGCGCAGTGCAAAGCGGCACGGGCAAGCGCCGCGAGCGAAGCATCCTGTCGCCAGCCGGGCCAGGCGACGGCGGAGCCGGGCTCCGCCCGGCTGGGCGCGTCGCCGGCCAGGAGTGTGAGGCGCCTCACGTCTTGCACATGACGGCGACCCCGATCCCGCGCACGCTGGCGCAGACCGTCTACGGCGACCTCGATGTCACGGAGATCGCTCGTCCGCCCAGAGGTCGCCGACCGGTCGTCACGAGCTGGGTCTCCCACGAGCGCGCTGCCGAGGCGTACACGCGGCTCAGGCGCCACCTGCAGGAGGGACGTCAGGCCTACGTCGTCTGCCCGCTCGTCTCGGAGTCCGAGGCGATCGAAGCGCGCGCGGCCGAGCAGGAGGCCGAGCGGCTGCGGCAGGCAGAACTCCGCGACTTCCGAGTGGGCTGTCTGCACGGACGGATGCGACCGGCCGAGAGGCGCGCCGTCATGGAGGAGTTCAAGCGCGGCGAGCTGAACGTGCTCGTGGCGACTACGGTGATCGAGGTCGGGGTGGACATCCCGAACGCAACGATCATGATCGTCCAGGAGGCAGACCGCTTCGGGCTCGCACAGCTCCACCAGCTCCGGGGCCGGGTGGGTCGCGGCGCGGAGCAGTCCTACTGCTTGCTCGTCTCCCGCCCCAAGGAGGAGCTGACGGAGGAGGCGCAGCGGCGTCTGGAAGCGCTCGTGGAGACCTCGGACGGCTTCAAGCTGGCCGAGGTCGATCTCGAGCTGCGCGGCGAGGGCCAGCTGCTCGGAACGCGCCAGTCGGGGCTTCCCGACCTCAAGTTTGCGAGTCTGACGCGAGACCGGAAGCTGGTTGAGAAGGCGAGGCGATGGGCCGAGGAGCTTGCTACCGACGAGAGCGACGCCGTTCAGCCGCTTCGCCGACAGGCGGAGCGGCTGAATGAGGATCATCGCGGGTTCGCATAAGGGCGCCCGCATCTTCGCGCCCAAGGGGCGCGAAACGCGTCCCACGGGCGACCGGGTGCGCGAGGCTGTCTTCAACCTCGTCGGGCCGGTGGACGGGATGCGCGTGCTCGACCTCTACGCCGGCTCCGGAGCGATGGGGCTCGAGGCTCTCTCTCGGGGAGCGGAGCACGCGACCTTCGTCGAGGCCGACCGCGCCGCGGCCGAGATGGTCGTCCGCAATCTCGACAAGCTCGGGCTGACCTCGGCGACCGTCCTGCGGGAGGACGCCGCGCGCCGGCTCGCGGCCGATGCGGGCTCGGGAAGGCGGTACGATCTCGTGCTGGTCGACCCGCCGTACCGCATGCTTCCTGACGTTTTGTCCATGCTCGCCACCTATCTACCGCCGGTCGTCGAGCCCGACGGTCTCGTCGTGGTCGAGTCGGACGCACGCGAGGAGCCCGAGCTGCCGCTCCCGAAGCGGACGAGCCGCCGCTACGGCTCCGTGCG
>JAIBJP010000005.1 GCA_020029625.1 Actinomycetota bacterium
ACGTCGTCTTCGTTGCGTTGCCTCTCTGCGGCTTCCTCCTCGCGCGCGCGATCCTGAGCGACGGTGCCGACACTCGCCTGCTCCTGGCCGGCCTCGGGGCGGTGGTCGTTCCGGCGGGGCTCTTCTTCGCCTGGCTAGTCCAGTTTCTCGGGGACACCGGGAGCCGCCCTCCGGTCCGCTTCACGCAACAGGTCGAGGAGATCGGCGCGGGACTGCAGCTGCGTCCCGAGCAGATGGCGTGGGGCGGAGGCGTCAAGGTCGCTGCGTTCGTGGCGGTCCCGCTGGCGCTCCTCGCGGGCGGGCGGCGCTGGGCCGCCTACGTGCTCGGGGGAACCGCGGCTCTCGCGGTCACGGCCCTCGTCCCGCCGGTCTTCGAGCGCTTCGCCGACGCCGTCTCGCTGTCCCAGGCCGTGCGGCTGGCAAGCTTCCTGCCGCTCCCCTTCGCGCTCGCCGGCGCGGCTGCGCTCGCCGGGAGAGCTCGAGCCCTCGGTGCAGCCTCCGCGCTCGCCGCCGGGATCGGGTTCGAGCTCGCGTACCGACACCCGCTGACAGGAGCCGCGTGGGCGGTCTGGCTGGCCGCCCTCACCGCCACCGGCGGGCTTGCCCTCTTCGTCGCTCTGCGCCCTTTCTTTCTGGACGAATCCGGTCACGGCGGGTGGACAGTCCTCGCCGCCGTCGCGCTCACCCTCCCGGTGGCGGTCAGCGGCTTCGCCGGCTACGGGCGGTGGGACAAGCCCGATCCGTACGGGCTCACGCCCGGCCTCACGCGCGCCCTCGACGAAGACATCCGGCCGCTGGCGACCGTGCTCGCGCCGAGCGCGACGTCCTACCGGATCGCCGGCTACGCCCCCGTCCGGATCGTCGTGGCGCCGCCCGGCCACGTCGCCTTCAACGCCGAGGACGACTACCGCGAACGTCTTCGCGCCGCACGGCTCTTCTTCCTTGAGCCGTCGACAACGCCCGCCCAGCGGGCCGCCATCCTGAGGCGCTACGACGTCGGCTGGGTGGTTGTGGACGAGACTCGCGGTCGTCCGAGCCTGCCGCCGGGGCTGAAACTCGAGTACGGGGACGAGCGCTACTCGCTCTACCGCGTTGGCAGGGAGGAGCAGGCCTGAGGCGGTCGAATGCCGCGGGTCCATGCCACGCCGCAGACGACCTTCGCGCTCCTCCATCGCTCTTCGCTGGCTGGGGGTCGCGGCGCTCGTCGCCATCGCGCTCTCGTACGTCCATCCGCTCCGGAGCTACGAGGCGGCCCGCGCGCGTGTACAGGAGCGGCAGGTCGAGCTGGCCGCGCTCGAGCGCGAGAACGCCCGTCTGACGCACCGGCTCGCGCTTGCGGGCGAGGATTCCTTCGTCGAGCGAGAGGCCCGGCGTCTCGGCCTGGTGCGGCCAGGCGAGCGCCTCTTCATCGTGAAGGGCGTCGAAGACTTGAGGAAGGCCTCGGTACGATGATCTGGTGGACGACGAACGAGTCGTTTCCTGGCAGCTCGGCCGCCCCGCCCGCGCGTTTCGGCGGGTGGCGGTGCGCTGCCCGCACGGCTTTCCAGCGGTTACCGAGCAGGCTCCGTTCGGGGACGACGGGACGCCGTTCCCGACGACCTACTATCTGACCTGCCCCTGGCTCGTGGCGGGAATCGCCCGCGTCGAGGCCTCGGGTGGGGTGGAGCGGTTCTCCCGGGCGGCCGCAGCGGATCCTGGCCTGCGGGAAAGCCTCGAGCATGCGGACGCGGAGCAGCGGCGCATCCGACCCGAGCTCGAGGTCGGCATCGCCGGAACGCGAAAGCCGGACAACCTCAAATGCCTGCACGCGCACGCCGCCTTCGCCCTGGCGCGGCCGGGCTACGAGCTCGGCGACCGGATCATGGCCGAGATCGCCGAGCCCTGGTGCCCTGACGCACGTTGCGGGGATGCTTTGGCGGGTAGGAACCGCGAATGACTCGCCTGCAGGCGGTCCGCCACCAGTGGGACGAGGGCAAGCGGCGCCTCGCCACAGAAGGCGAGAACACCTCTCGCTCGCGCCATCTGGATCTCCTCGTCGGGGCGGTCATCGAGGAGTTGCGGAGGCGCATCGGGCAGACATTCACGCTGGGCGAGCTCGCCGGCGCCTACGAGGGCGCGGACGACTGGGTGCGCGAGGTGATCGTCAGCTCCGCACCGCCCCGATCGCGTGCCGGGATCCGTGATGCGGCCATCGTCCAGGACGCTGCGTTCGCGCGCTACGCCCAGGGCGCAAGCGACTACAGCCCCTGAGTGGCGAGCTCCGGCCGCCACACGTCCTCCCTGGCTCGCGAGCGTGCCCGCGGGCGCCGCGCCCGTAGCAGCCGGCGAATGCTGCGCTGGAGCGGCGGCTTGCTCCTCCTCGCGCTTGTCTTCTTTGTCGGCCTGGCGGTCGGAATGGCCCTCGAGGACAACGGGAAAACGGGCGACCAAACGCTCGTCCGCACGTTACTTCCAACCACGCTGACGCCACGCGAAACGGTAACCGTTACGGTTTCAAAACCGTGAGTTGGGAAGAAAGTAGAGGTTTGGTAGATTTTGGCCCTGCCACCATGGCCGCAGGACAACGCCGCATTGCGACACGGGAGCGACAGGCGGGGGGCGGCCCCGAATGGCTGACGCTCGGCCAGGCGGCCACGTATCTGGGGGTCGCGCAGAGCACCGTGCGCAAGTGGTCGGACGGCGGTCGGCTGGCCGCCTTCTATACGCCGGGCCACCATAGGCGCTTCCGCCGCGGCGACCTCGACGACTTCCTGGCCGGATCGCGCAGCACTCCTCTGCGCGGCACGCCGGTCGTGCTCGTCGTCGACGACGACGAGCGCCTGCGCGAGTTCGTGCGCGTGAACCTCGAGATGGACGGCTACTCGGTGCGCGAAGCCGCTAACGCCGAGGAAGGCCTCGCTGCGCTCGAGGAGGAGCTTCCCGATCTCATCCTCCTCGACGTGATGATGCCCGGCATGAGCGGCTACGAGATGCTCCAGGCGGTCCAGGACCGGCACGGGGTCGGGACGATCCCCGTGATCATGTTCAGCGGCCAGGCCGACGAGTCTCCCGAGCGGGCGGCCGAGCGCGGGGCGCAGGCCTTTCTCGGGAAGCCGGTCGATCCCCAAACGCTGATCGAGTCGACCAAGCAGCTCATCCGGGCCTCGCGGGCGTAGACAGCAGTAGCCAGCCTAGACCGCAGCCTCTTTCTCTGGGTCGTCGAGCACCGGGCGGGCTGGCTCGATCCCATCTTCGTCGCCCTGTCGGTGGTGGGCTTCGCGGGCCTCGTCTGGATCGCGCTGGCGCCTTTCGTCGCCTACCTCGCGAAGCGGAACGCCCTCTTCGCGACGGCCTTCACGGCCACATGCGTCTGGTCGGCGGATCTGATCGCGTTCGGGCTCAAGGCGGCGACGGACCGAGCGCGGCCGTTCGAGACCATTCCGCAGGCCGACCCGCTCCTCGGGGCGACAGTCGGCCAGTCGATGCCCTCCGGCCACGCCGCCACCAGCTTCGCGGGGGCCGTCATCCTGAGCTACTTCCTGCCGCGCTCGGCGCCGTATGTGTTTCTGCTTGCCACCGCGATCGCGTTCTCGCGCATCTACGTGGGGGTGCACTACCCGTCTGACGTCGTGGCCGGTGCGGCCCTCGGCGCGGCAGTCGGCTTCGCCGGCCTCGGGCTGCTCAGACTTCTTCGGCGGACTTCAGGAGGCCGGCGGCGATCAGAAGGAGGGCCGCGAGCAGGCTGATCCAGATGCCGATGCTCCTCCCCGCGGGAGCAAAGTCGTCCGGGATGGAGATGAGCCTGACGAGCACGAAGACCGTTCCGACGGAGCCGAGCCCGGCGATGACCATTCCGAGGGGCACCGTCGGAGGCAGCTCGAATCCGGTGGCGCGGAGGACGAGGAAGCCCAGGACGGCGAGACCGATGAAGAAGACGAGCTTGCCGAGCGTGCCGGTGTGCCAGCCCGTGATCGAGACCGTGAACCCCTCGCTCGAAACCGTGTACCAGCTCATGAAGGAGCTGAGGGCCAGCACGAGGCCGCCGAGCCAGGCGAGCAATTCCCCGGGCGCGCGCAACGTCCCTGGCGGAAGGCCAGGTCTCGGGCGTTCCAACCTAGATCCCGAAGGCCGTCTGGATCTTCTCCCAGATCGAGAGGGCGAGAAAGATCGAGACGAAGAGGAGGACGCCGAGAAGGACGAGGAAACGGACGCGCGCGCGGCGAAGCTCCCGCCCGTGCTCGATCCGCGCGCGCCGGCGAGCCCGGGCGTGCGCGAACGCGCGCGGAATCGCCGTTGGGTCGATCGGCGGGTCTTCGACTGGAGGACGCTTGGGGGCGGGGGAGCCGATGAAAGCCGATTGTTGCCGCTCCGGCGGATGACCGCAAGCGGGTCCGGGAGCGCCTGTGGCTGACGGCCGAGCCATAATTCGGTCATGACGGGGGTCGCGCACGAGCTTGAGCCGGAGGCAGTCGAAGCTCTGGCCGCCGCGGCGGAGAGGCTCCTCGAGGAGGGAGCGACCGACCAGGCGCTGGTCGCCTTGGTCGAAGCGGTCGCGGTGGCGACCGGAGCCGATGTTGCAATTGTCCGCACGACCTCATCCCCAGGGGGCGAGCTCGTGGCGAGAGCCGTCGAGGCCGCGTCGCCCGCGCTGGCGGCCGAGGTCGAAGGCACCCGCCTTCGCGCGACCGACGTCCCCGGCGCGGAGAGCGCCATCGCCGCGAACCAGCTTCCGGACGCCTTGCGCCGAGCGGCGGAGCGCGCGGGCGCCGCCGTTGCGCGGATCTACCCGGTTTTCCTCAACGGCCGTCCGGCGGCAACCGTCGAGCTCTACCGCGTGGAGGGGGAACTGTCCGGCAGGGAAGAGTTGCTGGGTCGCCTCGCCGCCGCTCATGTCGGCGTCGCGGTTCGGCTCGAGCGCGAGGCCGTAGTCGGCAACGGCGCTCGCGACGCCGGCGTTTCCTCTCTCGAGCTCTTCGGCGAGGCTCTGGCGGCCGGGGCGGACGAGACGGCGACGGCCGAGCATGTCGTTCGGCTGGCGGCGGAGGCGACCGGCGCCGGGGCGGCCGTTCTCTGGCGAATCGAGAGCGACGCGCCGCCGACCTTCCTGGCCTCGTACGGCTCCGGCGAGCGACCGGCGTCCGGCGAGGCGGTGGAGCAAGCCTTGGCCGCCCTCCTGGAGCGCCCACGCAGCGGTGTCGGCGCCACGGCAGGCGGGAGCAACGGCCTCCGGACCGCAACGCTTCCCCTCGGCGAGCCTCCCGTCGGCGTGCTCCAGCTCTATTTCGAGGACGGCGGGCCCGCTGCAGAGGAGCTCGAGCTGCTCTTGCCCTTCGCGGCCCGCGCGGCGCTCGCCTTGCGACGCAGTCGGCGGGTGGGGCTGATCACCCGCGCGCTCCAGCGGTCGCAGACCGTGATCGGCGTCGTCAGCCAGGCGATCGCCCAGCTCTCCCTGACCCACACGCTCGAGACCGCGGTCGAGCGAATCGCCGAGCTGACCGGCAGCGGGCACGTCGCCATCTACCTTCGGGAGGGAGAGGGGCTGACCACCGCGGCCTCGCGCGGGCTGCAGGGTGCCGACGCAGACCTCGCGGAGCGACTGCTCGAGCTCGCGCTCGGGCCGTTTCGCGGACGCGGCTACGTCTTCATCGAGGACATGCGCCGCGACTCCCGCCTGCGCGGACTCGAGAGTACGTGGGAGCAGACGGGCATCCGCCGTGCCCTCTTCATTCCGCTGATCGTCCACGACGAGGTGATCGGCGCGCTCGGCGTGTTCAAGACGCGTGCGCGGCCCTACCGCGAGGGCGAGGAGGGTCTCCTCGTCGCGCTCTCGAGCCAGCTCGCGGTCGCGGTCCAGAACGCGCGCCTGCACGAGCGGGCGAAGGAGCTTGGTGAGCGGCTCGAACGCACGCTCGAGTCCGAGCGCCGCGCAGCGCGCCAGCTGCGCGGCCTCTACGAGATCTCGCACTCGTTCGCGGAGAGCCTCTCGCTCCAGGCGACGCTGGACGCGGTCGCCCGGAGCATGGTCGAGCTTTTCGCCGTGGATGCAGCCGCCATCCGTATGCCGGACGAGCGGGGTGAGTCGCTCGAACTCCGAGCGGTGCACGTTGCCGACGCCAAGCTCGCGGACACGGCTCCCAAGCTCCTCGGCCAGCCGCAGCCCATGAGCGCGCCCACCGCGCGCCGCCTGCTGCGTTCCGGGCAGCCGATCCTGCTCGCGCCGGGCATGGCCACCGGCGAGGATGCGCACCGGTTCCTCGAGCCTTTCCTCGCCCAGGGCTCGACGGCCGCCGTGCTTCCACTAACGACGCCCGGGGAGATCCTGGGAACGCTGACGCTCCTCTCCCTCGACCCCGCCAAACCCATCGACCGCGACACGCTGGACACGGCGATGACCGTGAGCGGGCAGGCCGCCCTGGCGATCGACAACGCCCGTCTGTACCAGCAGCAGAAGGACTTTTCGGAGATGATGCAGCACTCCCTGCTGCCTCGTGAGCTCCCGGCCGTGCCAGGTCTCGACGTGGGCCACGTGTACGAATCCTCGGCTCGCGTGGACGTCGGCGGCGACGTCTACGACTTCCTCACGCTCGACGACGGCCGCCTCGCGATCATTCTCGGGGACGTCACCGGCAAGGGCATCCAGGCCGCCGCCGACATGGCCATGGCCAAGTTCAGCTTCCGCGCCCTCGCGCGCATGCACCCGGAGCCTGCTGACTTCCTCGCCCGCGCGAACGAGGTCATCGTCGACGAGATCGGGGTGGGGAAGTTCATCACCATGCTCTACGCGCTCGTCGACCCGAAGGCCCGCACGATCTCCTGCGCGAGCGCCGGCCATCCCGCCGCGAAGCTCGTCGATCCCGAAGGGAAGGTCACTCCCCTCGCTGGCCACGGCCTCGCGCTGGGGATCGAGCCCGACCAGGAGTACGAGACCGAGCAGGCCGACCTTCAGCCCGGCGTCTCGGTCGTCCTCTACACGGACGGCGTTCCCGAGGCCCGTCGAGACGGCGAGATGTACGGCGAGGAGCGCCTGGACGAGCTCCTGGGCCGTCGCGCAGGCCTTGGCCCGCAGGAGCTGGCGGAGGCGATCCTGGCGGACTGCCAGAGCTTCGCCGGGGGCGAGCTCGGAGACGACTGCGCGCTCGTTTGTCTACGTCTTTCCGACTCTGGCTGAGGGAGCGACATCCGCCCCCGCGCCCGCTGCGCTCGTGGTGAGCCGGGCCCGTCTCGGGGTGCTCGTCTTCACCGCCGGCGGCGGGACGCTGGCGACCGAGATCGCGGCCTCGCGCCTCCTCGCGCCCTACTTCGGAAGCTCGACGATCGTCTGGGCGAACATCATCGGCCTCATCCTCGTCTATCTCTCGATCGGCTACTGGTTCGGGGGCAAGCTGGCCGATCGCCGTCCCGAGCCGCGCCTGCTCGGCTCGATCGTCCTCGTCGCGGCTCTCTTCGTCGCCGTCCTCCCTTTCGTCTCGAGGCCGATCCTCGACGTGGCCGTGCGCGGCCTGGACGCGGTTTCCGTCGGCGCGGTCGTCGGGTCGTTCTTCGCCGCCCTCGCCCTCTTCGCCGTCCCCGTCACGCTGCTGGGCGCGGTCTCTCCGTTCGCCATCCGCCTGGCACTCGACGACGTCGGCGAGGCCGGAACCGTTGCGGGGCGCCTCTATGCCCTCTCGACGGTCGGCAGCATCGTCGGGACGTTCGCCTCCGCGCTGCTGACGATCCCGCTCGTGGGAACGCAGCGGACGATGCTGGGCTCGGCGGCGCTCCTCGTGCTCGCGGGCGCGCTCGTACTCGGAACGCGCTGGCAGCTCGCGACCCTCGCGGTGGCAGGCCTGCTCTTCATCCCTGCCGGGACGATCAAGGCTTCGTCCGGGCTCGTGTACGAGACGGAGTCGCCCTACCAGTACGTCCAGGTGCTGCAAAGGGCCGACGGTTCCCGCGTGCTCAAGCTGAACGAGGGGGTCGCGGTGCATTCGGTCTGGCATCCGCGCTCCGTGCTCACCGGTGGGGAGTGGGACATGTTCCTCGTCGTGCCGCCGCTACTCGACAGGCCGGTGGAGCGGATGCTCGTGGTCGGCAACGCGGGCGGAACGATTGCCCGCGCGTACGGGAAGCTCTATCCGGACGTCCGGATCGACGGCGTCGAAATCGACCCAAAGGTCACCGAGGCCGGCCGTCGGTTTCTGGGGCTCAGCGACAACCCGAACCTCCGCGTGATCACGGACGACGGACGTCCGTTTCTCCAGCTCACGGACGAGCGCTACGACGTCATCGTCGTGGATGCTTACCGCCAGCCCTACATCCCCTTCTACCTCGCGACGGAGGAGTTCTTCCGCCTCGCGCGCCACCACCTGGCTCCCGGCGGCGTGCTGGCGCTCAACGTCGCTGCCGTTCCGGGCGATCTCCGGCTGGGGCAGGCGATCGGCACGACCGTCCTCTCCGCCTTTCCCGAGGCTTGGCGCTGGAAACCGCTGCGCTTCAACGAGCTCGTTCTGGCCTTCGACCGCCCGCTTCCGCGTTCCCGGCTCCTGCAGCGCGCCGGGAAGGTCCCTCCGGCGGTCGCCTCCCTCGTCCCACTCTTCCGCGCCGGGCTCGAGCCCGTACGTGCGGAGGGCGACCCGCTCACCGACGACCGCGCGCCGGTCGAGTGGCTGACCGACCGGATGATCGTCGACTTCATCGCCGCCGGCGGCGATCTCGACGAGAGACCGCTCCCGACCGCGCCGTGAACCTTCGGCAGGAAGGGCGCGTGCTCCGGATCGGCCACCGGGGCGCAGCGGCGCTTGCATCCGAGAACACCCTCGCCTCGATCGAAGCCGCGATCGAATACGAGGTCGATCTGGTCGAAATTGACGTGGTTGCACACGCAGACGCTCTCCGGCTGGCCCATTCGCCCGCGGAGATGAGAGACGACAGCCCGGCGCTGGACGAGGCTCTGGCGCTCGTCGCGCGGGCGGATGCCGGCGTGATGCTCGACTTGAAGTCCCGCGGGATCGAGCGCTCCGCCGTCGAGACCCTCCGCGAGCACGACCTGCTGGATCGTGCTGTAGTCGCCTCGTTCCATCCCGCGAGCCTCCGCGCCGTCAAGGAGGTCGAGCCCGCATTGACGACCGGGTTCTCTTATCCCTTCGACCGCACCGGAATCTCCAAGCGCTGGGCCTTCGAGCCGCTCGTCCGCGTGGGCCTTGCAGGCCTCCGCCGGGCGCTTCCGGCACGCATCGCGGGAATGCTGGTCCGCGCCCAGGCCGACGCTCTCGTAGTTCACCACGCGCTCGTCTCCCGGAAACTCGTCGACCGCTGCCACGGCCGGGACGCGGCTGTTCTGACCTGGACGATCGAGGACGATGCGGCCTTGGCACACGTGCTCGCGGCAGGAGTGGACGGGGTGATCGCGAATGACCCCCGCCTCCTTGGAGATTAGGATCAGCGCACCATGAGGCGTGCTCTCGCGTTGGCCGCCCTGCTCGCCGCCTTCGGCGTCCCGCTTGCGTACGCACAGGAAGCGACGACGACCGAGGCAACCTCGACCGGCGGCACGACGACGGATGGGACACCGCCGCCTCCGCTGATTCCGGACGGCGTCACGATCGCGGGTGTCTCCGTGGGCGGTCTCACGGCCGCCGAGACCCGCGCTGCGGTACGCGCGTTCTTCGCCCGGCCGGTGACGTTCACGTTCAGGGGCCGCACGAAGACTACGACGCCGTGGTGGGTCGGGGCCTCGGCCGGCGTCGAGAGCGCGATCGCGACTGCGCTCGCGGCCGACCCGGGACAAGCGGTCGCCCTCTCCGTGCGCTTCGACAGGACGAGGTTGCGCGCGTTCGTCGCTCGTCTCGCCAGGGCCTGGTACCGGCCCCCGGTCAACTCGAGGGCGCGCCTGCGCTACCTCCGGCCCACGATCACGCGCGCCCGGGTTGGTTACCGGCTCAGGCAATACCCCACGAGAACACTCATCCGCGCCGCCTTGGCCGCGCACGAGCGCGGGCCGATCGCAACTCCCTACCGCGTGGTCCAGCCGCGGATCACTCGCTCGAACTTCGGGCCCGTGATCGTGATCCGGCGAGCCTCGCACCGTCTCTACCTCTACAAGGGCTCGCGCTACTGGACGACCTTCGGCGTCGCTGTAGGGATGTCGGTGTACCCGACGCCGCTCGGTAGCTTCTACATCGCCAACAAGCAGCGAAACCCCTGGTGGTATCCGCCGAACACGGCCTGGGCGGCCGGCGCGAGCCCGATCCCGCCCGGTCCGGGGAACCCGCTCGGCACGCGCTGGATGGGTCTCTCTCGGGGAGGCGTCGGCATTCACGGGACGCCCGATTCGGCTTCGATCGGGTACTCGGCCTCGCACGGGTGCATCCGCATGCGGATCCCGGAAGCAGAATGGCTCTTCGAGCGCGTCTACGTCGGCACGCCCGTTTTCATCGTTTCGGCCTAGCTTCGGCTAGTGCCTGCCCCGAGGGTGTTGCCCCGCTTCTGGCGCGCGAAAGCCAGCCAGGCAAGGACTCAGGGAGCCCTCGTATTGGCTAATACGGGGGCGACCGAGGACGAAGCCTGGCGGTGCTTTGCAGCCGCCAGGAGTGTGGTGGACATTCCCGGGGCAGGCACCGGCTAGACTCGAAAGAGGCTATGGCGCGCCGCGGCAAGATCGCGCTTCAGACGGCTGCCGTCCTGGTGGTCGGGCTTCTCGTGGCCCTGCTGGCGTGGCAAGTCGTCCGCACCGACCAGGGCCGCCTGCTCAGCTCGAAGGTCGCCTCCGGCCAGAAGCCGCAGGCACCGGTTTTCAGCCTCGACCGCCTGGACGGCCAGGGCACGCTCTCACTGGCAGACCTGCGCGGAAAAGCGGTCGTCGTCAACTTCTGGGCCTCCTGGTGCGCTCCCTGCAAGGACGAGGCGCCCACGCTCGAGGCCGCGTGGCAGAAATGGCGCGACCAGGACGTGGTCGTCGTCGGAGTCGACCTCCAGGATTTGAGCAGCGACGCCCGGCGCTTTGTCGAGCGGTACGAGCTCACCTACCCGGCCCTGCGTGACAAGCACAACTGGACCTGGGGACGCTACGGCCTGAGCGGGCTTCCGGAGACGTGGTTCGTCGACCGGGAGGGGCGTCTCGTCGGTGAGCACGTCGAGGGCCCCGTGACGGCCGAAGAGCTCGACCGGAACATCCGAATCGCTCTCGGGACAGCCTGATGAGAGCTGCGCTCACGGCCGCGCTCCTGCTGGCGCTCGGAGCTGCAGCGACGGCTGCGGCGAGCGAGCAACAGCCGACTCTTCCCGAGCTCGAACGTGAGCTGATCTGTCCGACGTGCCATGAGTCCCTCGCCGTGTCGAGCTCGCCGATCGCGGATCGCATGCGCTCATTCATCCGCGCTCGGATCGCCGCCGGGGATACGAAGAGCGAGATCAAGTCCAAGCTCGTCGACCAGTTCGGGGAGAGCGTGCTCGCCGCCCCGCCGAAGCGCGGTTTCAACCTCCTTGCCTGGCTGTTGCCCTTCGCCGGTCTGGGCCTCGGAGGCGCCGCGCTGGCCGTGCTCGCGCGGCGTTGGAGCCGCGCGCGCGAGGACGCGGTCCCAACAGGTCCGTCGGGCAACGGGCGCGGCCCGCTCGACCCGGAGCTCGAGCGGAGGGTCGACGAGGAGCTCGCCCGCTTCGACGCCTGAGGTGAAGCGAATCTGATGGAGGCGAAGATCCCGCTCGCTTTCGCCGCCGGTCTTCTCTCCTTCATCACCCCGTGCGTCCTGCCGCTCGTCCCCGGTTACCTGTCTGCAGTCTCGGGCGCCCAGGTGGGGGTGGGCGGGAGGCGGGTCGTGGTGGCGAGTCTCCCCTTCATCGCCGGCTTCACCGCCGTCTTCGTCGCCCTCGGGGCAGCGGCGGGAGTCGCGGGAGGGTTCCTGGACGACCGGCGCCTCCTCGGCATGGTTGCCGGCCTGATCGTCGTCGTCTTCGGCTTCGCCTTCATGGGGCTGCTGCCGTTCCCCTGGCTCGACCGCATGGTCGTGCCGGAGCTGGTCGAGGGGGCTCGGCGCCGCGGCTCGCGAGCCCTCCTCGGCGGGGCCTTCGGCGTCTGCGCAGCGCCGTGCATCGGACCCGTCCTCGCCTCCATCCTCGCTCTCGCGAGCGAGGGGAGCACCGCGGCCGACGGATCCCTGCTGCTGCTCGTCTACTCGGCGGGCCTGGCCGTTCCCTTCCTCCTCGTCGGGGTGGGATTCGATCGCGCGATGGGCGCCTCACGCTGGTTGCGCGACCACTACGGAGTCGTCCGCATGGTGAGCGGCGCCCTGCTCGTGGGCCTCGGCCTGCTCCTCTTCTTCGACCGTTTCTGGTGGTTGAACATCGCGTTCAACCGAGCGTTCGAGTTCTTCGGAATCGGTGTCTGAAGACATCGGCGTCACCGCGTGCTTCTCCCAGCGGGTGGGCGCCTGGTTCGCTGGGGAAGGCCGCGCGAGCGTCTCCGATCCCGTCCACCTGCGGCAGATGAACATGGCGATCGCGCTGGCCGCCTCACGCTGGAACGAGTTTGCGGGCGATCCGGACGCGGTCCCGCGCATGCGCGCCTGGTTGGTCGAAGTCAGACGCCGTGCCGTCGAACGCAAGGCTCACGCGCGAGTGGAGGCGATCGACCGGGCCCGGGCCTGGTTCGACTCCTGTGCAGGGACCGGCTAGCCGCCCTGTTTTGCGCGGGTTGGCGGTGTTAGGCTCCCGCGCGTGGCGACGATCCTGCTGGTTGGGGTCGATCTGTTCTTTCGAGGCAAGCTCGACGTGCTCCTCGACGGTCACAAGCTCATCACGACCGACAGCGTCGATCCTCCGGAACTGGTGATCGTCGATCTGGCGCGCGTGGACGCAGACGAAGTCGCCGAGACCTACCCGGACGTGCCCATCATGGGCTTCACGAACCACACCGATACCGCGGGCCTCCGGGCGGCCCACGCGGCCGGTCTCGACCGCGTCGTCGTGCGCTCCGCTCTAGCCGAAAGGGCACCGGAACTGGTCAAGGAGCTCGTCACGTAGACTCGACGCCGTGACGTACATCATCGCCGAGCCCTGTATCGACATCAAAGATCTGTCCTGCGTCGACGTCTGCCCGGTCGATTGCATCCACGAGTATGACCGCTTGCTCATCATCGACCCCGAGGAGTGCATCGACTGCGGCGCCTGCGAGCCCGAGTGCCCGGTCGAGGCGATCTTCCCCGAGGATGCCCTCCCGGAGAAGTGGGAGCCCTTCGTCAAGATCAACTACGCCTACGGCGAGGGCCCCGAGGTGGTCAACAAGCTCGTGAACGAGTACGCGGATGAGCACGACGTTCAGAATCCTCCGCTAGACCAGCGCTGACGGGTCTCCTCTGGACCGAGCCGCAGTGGCTCGCAGACGCCGAGGAATGGATCCGCACCGAGCTCGGCCGGGTCGGCCTCGCGGTCTCCGGGCCGATCGAGCAGCCCCACGTCCGCCCCTGGTCGACCGTTCTGCGCGTGCCGACCAGGGCCGGGGACGTCTGGTTCAAGGCGAACATGCCGACCCAAGCCTTCGAAGTCGCTGTCGTCGAGACGCTGGCCGCGCGGCGTCCCGACCTCGTGCCGACGCTCCTCGCGGCCGACCTGGAGCGCGGCTGGATGCTGCAGGGGGACGGCGGGACTCGCCTGCGGGAAGTCCTCGAGGGGACCGGCGATTTCGACGTCTGGATGGAGATCCTGCCGCTGTACGCGCATCTGCAGATGGACGTGGCGGCCGACCGGGACCGGCTTCTGGCCGCCGGCGTCCCCGACCGGCTACTCGCCTCGCTTCCGGGCCAGTTCGAAGAGGTGCTCACGGACGCCGAGTCCCTCGAGACGCTCACGCAGGAAGAGGGACGCCGCCTGGCCGCGCTCGCCCCCCGCATCGAGGCGGAGTGCCGCGAGCTGGCGGAGTACGCCTTGCCCGAGACGATCCAGCACGACGACCTCCACGACGGCCAAGTCTTCGTGCGGGACGGCCGCTTCCTCTTCTTCGACTGGGGCGATGCGTGCGTCTCGCATCCCTTCTACACCCTCGTGGTCACGCTGGCGGTTCTCGCCTACAGGCTGGAGCTCGACCACGACGCCCCCGAGCTCGACCGTTTCCGCGACGCGTACCTCGAGCCCTGGACGCGCTTCCGGCCGCGCAGCGAGCTCGAGCAGGCATATCCGCTCGCCTACCGCCTCGGCGTTCTCTGCCGCGGCCTCACGTGGCGGAGCGTCGTCGCCGTCCTGCCGCGGCCCTTGCGGGACGACGAAGCGGACGCCGTCCCCGAGCGCATGCGCATGCTCCTGGAGGTGTACGACGCGGCCTAGGCCGGCGTCAGACGCAGGCGGGGTGGGATTCCCCGCTCGAGCGCGAGCGCGCCCACGCCGGCGAGCAGGCACGCACCTGCGGCCAGCGGCCAAAGGGCGAGCGGCTCCCGGTCGAGGACGAACCCGCCGATCGCCGGCCCGATGACGAAGCCGATCTCCCACGAGATGGTCGAGAGCGCCATGTAGCGGCCGCGGAGCCGGGGTGGAGCCAGATCCGCGACGAGCGCGCCCTGCGTCGGGCCTTGAAAACACTCCCCGAGCCCGAACACGAGTCCCGCGAGGGCGAATACGGACGCCGCCGCGATCGCCTCGAGCGTCGCTCCGCCCACGAGCACGATCATCCAGGCCGTGGCCCAGAGCACGGTCATGAGCGCGAGCGCGGGCATTCTCCGGCGGCCTTCCAGGGCTCGGGCAATCGGGAGCTGGGCGAACACGATCACGAGCGTGTTGACGAGGAAGATGACACCGATCCCCCGCTCGCCGACGTGCGCTTCGTTCTTGGCGAAGGCCGGGAGGAGCTCGATCTGCGCGTAGCCCGCCGACACGAACACGACGTTCAGGCCGACGATTCCGAGGAGGAGCCGGTCCCGGAGCACGTCGCGGTAGCGGCCGGGCCGCGCGCCCTCCTCGACGGGCGGCAACTCGGGGTCGGGAACGAACGGCAGAACGGCGATGAAGCCGAGGAAGGTGGCGGCGTCGATCAAGAACAGGATCGTGAAACTCGTCGGGTCGCTCGTCGTCGCGATCAGGCCCCCGGTCAAGCCTCCCAGCCCGATCCCGAGGTTTCGCGAGACGCGCTGGAGCGCGTAGGCGGCGTGGCGACGCGCCTCCGGAGCGAGGCCCGCCAGCAGGGTCGACTGGCTCGGCCAGAAGCTTCCGTTCCCGGCTCCGACGACGGCCATCGCGACGAACGCATGCCACTGCTCGCGAACGAGCGGGAAGGCCGCGATTCCGGCTGCCATCAGGAAGAGCGCGCCGGCGAGCGTGAGCCGGCCGCCGATCCGGTCCGAGAGCCATCCCGCGATCGGGCTGGCGACGAGGCTCATGGCCCCGTTCGTCGCCAGCACGAGCCCGGCCGTCCCGAGCGAGAACCCGCGGATGTTGTGGAGATAGATGACGACGAACGGGTAAGTGATCCCGTTCCCGAAGGCGTTGACGAGCCCGCCCGCCTCCATCGTCCAGACGGAACGCGGAAGGCGCGGGTCGATTGACCGTAGGTAGGCGCCGACTCGCGCTCGGATGCTCAGTGTTCCACGTCGACTCTCGCGCCCGACGGGCGCGAGAGTCGATTAAGGACGCGGCCGATGACCTCGTCCGTGAACTCGGTGGTCGAGGCGTGCCCACCGAGGTCGGCGGTGCGGACGCCCGCGGAGACGGCCTCGAGCGAGGCCTCACGGATCGCCCTGCCCGCGGCCCGCGCCTCCTCGTCCTCCATGTGGCTGAGAAGCGCCGCCGCGGCCAGGATCATCGCCAGCGGATTGGCGACGTTCTTCCCCTTGAGCGCAGGCGCGGTGCCGTGCGCCGCCTCGGCCATGAGCGCCCGCGGCGTGTAGTCGTCGTTGAACGCGACCAGAAGCGATTCGGAGCCCGCGATCGAGCCGAAGAGCGGCAGGACGAGGTCGGAGAGGATGTCTCCGTCGCGGTTCAGCGCCGGGATGACCAGTGGATCGCCCGCGGCCCCGATCAGAAGCGCGAACGTCGCGTCGATCAACTGGGGCTCGTAGGGAACCTCGGGATGACGCTCCGCCGCAGCGTCCATCTCCTCCTTGAGCATCCCCTCGTAGACGGGGCTGACCGTGTACTTGGGCCCGCCGAAGACCTTGGCACGGGTGCGTTCGGCATGGCGGAAGGAAAACTCCGCCACCGCGCGGCAGACGCGCCGCTCGATCTTGGTCGTCCGAAACGCCGCCTCCTCCTCGCCCTCACCCTCGCGCCATTCCTTCGCCCCGTACGCGTCTCCTACGGCCATGCGCACGACGGAGATCGGGTGATAGGCGCCTCCGATTGGGACGACGCCGGGGATTCGCCGGCCGGTGCGGACGATGACGTGGCCGCCGATCTCCTCGCGGAGAATCCGGTTGGGGCTGCCGACGTCGTCCTTTCCCTCAGGCGTGATCGTCGCTGCCTTGAGCCCCAGCCCGTTCTCGCGCACCGCGCGTGCCGCCTCGTGGACGACCTCGTTCTCGGTCGCGCGGCGATTCTCCAGGGAAAGGTCGTAGCGGGGGAGCTCGAGCTCGAGCCCGACGACGTCGGGGGCGAGGACGCGCAGCGCCTCCTCCAGCAGCTCCTGCCCGGTCTCGTCCCCCTCGAGAACCACGATCGCATGCATCCGAGCCGGAGTGTAGTCGGCGCGTCTTTGCCGGAAATGTGGCTGCTTGGTAGAGTCGCGGCCACGCGGGAGGGAGGGTTTGGCCGAAGTCACCTTCGACGGGGTGGGCAAGGTCTACCCGGACGGCACTCGTGCTGTCGGGGGCATGGATCTTGAGATCGAGGACGGCGAGTTCATGGTGCTCGTCGGACCGTCGGGCTGCGGGAAGACGACCGCGCTACGCATGGTCGCCGGGCTCGAAGAGATCTCCGAGGGAGTCGTCAGGATCGGCGAACACGTCGTCAACCACATGCCGCCGCGCGATCGCGACATCGCGATGGTCTTCCAGAGCTACGCGCTCTACCCGCACCTGACGGTGTACGACAACATCGCCTTCGGTCTCAAGCTGCGCAAGGAGAAGAAGTCGGAGATCGAGAAGCGAGTGCACGAGGCGGCAGGCATCCTCGGACTCGAGCCGTTCTTGAAGCGGAAGCCCCGCGCCCTCTCGGGCGGCCAGCGCCAGCGCGTCGCCATGGGCCGGGCGATCGTGCGGCGGCCGCAGGCCTTCCTCATGGACGAGCCGCTCTCGAACCTCGACGCGAAGCTCCGTGTCCAGACGCGCGCGGAGATCGCCCGTCTCCAGAACGACCTCGGTACGACGACGATCTACGTCACACACGACCAGGTCGAGGCGATGACGATGGGCGACCGCGTCGCCGTCATGCGCAAGGGGGAGCTGCAGCAGGTCGCCACGCCGCAGGACCTCTACGACCGGCCCGTCAACCTCTTTGTCGGCGGTTTCATCGGCAGTCCCGCGATGAACATGCTCGAGGCGACGCTCGTCAAGTCGAACGGCGGTCTCGCAGTCGAGGCGGGAGGCCAGCGGCTTTCAATCGATCAGGAGCTCATCTCGGCGCATCCCGCGCTGAAGTCTTACCAGGGCAAGAAGGTCGTGCTCGGCATCCGCCCGGAAGATCTCGAGGACGCAGCGATCGCCAAGGACGTGCCGGCCGATCGTCGCCTGAAGGGGAAGGTGGAGCTGATCGAGGCTCTCGGCTCGGAGATCATGGCGCACTTCACCATCGACGCTCCGCCCGCGCTGACGGAGGACGTCAGGGAGCTCGCGCAGGACGTCGGCGACGAGCGGGCCGTCAAGGAGGCGGCCGAAGGCTCCAAGCAGCACACGACCATGGTCGGGCGTTTCGACTCCCGCGCGGAGGTTAAGGAAGGCGAGATCGCGGAAGTGGCGGTGGACACGCGCGGCCTGCACTTTTTCGACCCCGAAACGGGGCTCGGCATCTACGACGAAGCGAAGAAGGGAGCGTGATGAGGCGTCGGTTTTCGCTACTCGGGTTGTTTGCAGTGCTTGTGCTCGTGGCCGCCGCATGTGGCGGCGGCGGAGGTGGGACGACCGGAGCAGGAGGCACGACGGGCGGAGGCGCCGAGTGCGGCTCCGGCTCGATCTCGCTGATGGGAATCTGGGTTGCGACCGAGCAGCAGTCGATCCAGGCCGTCATCGACGGGTTCAACGAGCAGTGCCCGGACGTGACCGTGAAGTACAACCCGGCCGGCGACAACCTTGTCACCGTCCTCGCAACCGCTGTCCAGGGCGGGAACCCGCCCGACCTAGCCACGATCGCCCAGCCGGCGACCGTCGGGGAGTACGTCTCCAAGGGCGCGCTGAAGCCGATCGACTTCGCGGCAGCTGTCGTCAAGGAGAACTATTCGGCCGATCTCGTCAAACAGGGCACCTTCGACGGGAAGCTCTACGGCTTCTTCTTCAAGGGCGCCAACAAGTCGACCGTCTGGTACAACGTGCCGGTCTTCCAGGACGCCGGCGTCGAGCCGCCGAAGACGTGGGACGAGTTCCTCGCGGCGGCCAAGACGATCAAGGCCTCGGGCGTGCCGGCGTACTCGATCGGCGGCGCGGACGGTTGGACGCTCACCGACCTGTTCGAGAACATCTACATCCGGCAAGCCGGGCCTGAGAAGTACGACCAGCTCGCCACGCACGAGATTCCGTGGACCGATCAGTCCGTCAAGGACGCGCTCACGACGATGGGCCAGGTCCTCGGCGACACCGACAACATCGCCGGCGGCACGCAGGGAGCGCTCCAGACCGACTTCGCCACCTCGGTGACGAACGCGTTCGCCGATCCGCCCAAGGCGGCGATGGTGATCGAGGCCGACTTCGTCGCGGGCGAGATCGTCAACTCGACGAAGGCGAAGCCGGAAACCGGCTTCAACGTCTTCGACTTCCCGTCCATCAACGACTCGCCGCCCGCCGTCGTGGGCGCCGGCGACATGGTGGTCATGTTCAAGGACAGTCCGGCCGCGCAGGCGTTCGTCAATTACCTCGCGACGCCCGAGGCCGCGGAGATCTGGGTCAAGCGCGGCGGTTTCTCCTCGCCGAACAAGAACGTCCCGGCGGACGCGTATCCCGACGCGATCCTCCGCAGCACCGCGACGGCGCTCGCCAGCGCGGAGACGTTCCGCTTCGACCTCTCCGACCTGCAGCCGTCGGCCTTCGGCGGCACTGTGGGTCAGGGCGAGTTCAAGCTCTTCCAGGACTTCCTGGCGAATCCGAGCGACGTCGACGGCATCGCCCAGAAGCTGGAGGACGCGGCCGCAAAGGCCTACAAGGGCTAACGCGGCCCGATGAGCGGCGCGAGCATCACGGCGGAGCCCCCGGTCCGGGGGGCTCCGCCTGCCTCTGCGGGGGGCCGCTGGCGGCGCTACGCCGTCGCGGCGGCATTCCTCGGGCCGGCTGCGCTCTTCCTGATCGTCTGGATCATCTATCCGGCGATCTACACGTTCGTCCAGAGCCTCTACCGCGGGACGGGCTTCAGCGAGTTCGCGGGAATCGACAACTACAAGACGCTCTTCACGAGCCCGAATCTCGTTCAGGCGATCAAGAACAACGCCATCTGGGTGGCCGTCGTTCCGGCCGCGGTGACCGCCCTGGGGCTCATCTTCGCCGTCCTGACAGAACGCGTCCGCTGGTCGGTCGCGTTCAAGACGGTCGTGTTCATGCCGATGGCCGTGTCCGCCTTCGCGGCCGGCGTGACCTGGCGGATCATGTATCAGCAAGACCCGGACCAGGGCGCGATAAACGCCGCGATTGCGTCCGCCAAAGGTGTCTTCAGCCCGGAGGGCGTCCTCTCGCAGGCGGCGCCTTCGACGGATGCTTTGAAGCCGACGCCTGGCGGGGGCCTCGATCTCGCCAAGCCGCTCAGTCCGGGCGGCGTGGCCACGCTCGGCCTCACGCGCGTCCCATCGGCGGAGGTGCCGCCGACTGCCAAGCAGGCGGTCCTGCCAGAGCCTTTGCAGGGAGGTATCGACGGCGTCGTCTGGCGGGACTTCAAGCCGGGTGGCGGGACGCCCGGCAAGGTCGAGGAAGGCGAACTGGGGATTCCGGGGGTCACGGTCGAGCTCCGTGACGCCGGCGGGAAGACCCTGAGCTCGACCAAGACGGCCGACGACGGCACGTTCAAGTTCCCTGGCCTGAGCCAGGGCCAGTACCAGGTCGACATCGGCGCATCGACGTTCGCCAAGCCGTTCGGGGGCGTCTCCTGGCTGAGCGCGCAGCTGATCACGCCTTCCATCATCATCGCCTACATCTGGATCTGGGCCGGCTTCGCGATGGTCGTCATCGCCGCCGGGCTCGCAGCCATCCCTCGCGACGTCCTCGAGGCTGCCCGCACCGACGGGGCCACCGAGTGGCAGGTCTTCCGCCGCGTGACCGTGCCCCTGCTCGCGCCGGTGCTCTCGGTGGTCTTCATCACGCTCCTCATCCAGGTCCTCAAGGTGTTCGACATCGTGATAGCCGTGGCGCCGCAATCCGTGCAGGACGACGCCAACGTGATCGCGCTCGCCATGTGGCGTACCTCGTTCGGCGGCGTGAGCGACTTCGGGCTCGGCTCGGCCATCGCCGTCTTCCTCTTCATCCTCGTGATCCCGGTCCTACTCCTCAACATCAGCCGCTTCCGGAGGGAGGTGTAATGACGGCGGCCGCTGCCGAAGTCGAGAGCCGCCCGGTGGCGGGCGAGAGCGTCGCGACCAAGATCCTGCGCGTCCTCGGCAAGGCACCGGTCCACTTCGTCCTCGTCCTCGTCGGGCTCCTCTGGCTCGTGCCCACCCTCGGGCTCTTCCTGACGTCGCTCTTCTCCGCAACCGATGTCAACAGCCTCGGCTGGTGGGAGATCTTCTCCAAGCCGAGCCTGGCGACGTTCCAGAACTACCAGGAGATCTGGCACAACCAGTCGATCCGCTCGGCCTTCTGGACGACCGTCTGGATCTCCCTGGGCGGAACCTTCCTGCCCATCATCATCGCGGCGCTCGCGGGCTACGCGTTCGCGTGGCTCGAGTTCCCCGGCCGCGACTGGCTCTTCGTGCTCGTGATCGCGCTGCTCGTCGTGCCGCTCCAGATGGCGCTGATCCCGATGTTCAGGCTCTACAGCGACCTCGGGATCTTCGACACCGTCTTGAGCCTCGTCCTGTTCCACACGGCCTTCGGGCTGCCGTTCGCCATCTTCCTGCTCCGGAACTTTTTCATCGGCATACCCAAAGAACTGCTCGAAGCTGCGCGGATCGACGGCGCCTCGGAGATCAGGATCTTCCTGCGCCTGATCCTGCCCTTGGGTCTCCCGGCGATCGCCTCGCTGGCCATCTTCCAGTTCCTCTGGACATGGAACGACTTGCTCGTCGCGCTCTCGCTTGCCCGTGACACTCAACCGCTGACGGTCGCCATCTTCTCGCAGCTGCGTCAGTTCGGGAACAACCTCGAGCTGATCGCGCCGGCGTCGTTCGTCTCCCTGATCGTGCCGCTGGCCGTCTTCTTCGCGTTCCAGCGGTACTTCGTCCAGGGGCTCCTCGCCGGCTCCGTCAAATAGCGGTGGCGGAACAGTGCGCAATCGTAGGCGGCGGGCTCGCCGGCTTCACCGCGTATGCAACCCTCCGCCATGGGGGCCTGGCGGCGGCCGAAATCGCCGTGTTCGGAACGGACCCCGATCCGGCGGCGGACTGGCGCCGGCGGGCAGACGCGATCCGCCAACGCCGCATGCGCTCCGAGAGCGACGGCCACGTTGCTGCCACGTCTTTCCCTGGGCTCGCGGTGCGCTCGGCGATCCGCCGGCGAGACGCAATGCCGCTCGTCGAGTCCCTCTTCGACCGCTACCACCCGACCGTCCCCGAGTTCCTGGAGCACGTCGCCGAGGTGCGCGAGCGTTCGGGCTGGAAGGACAGCTTTCACCACCGCCGCATCGCGGCCATCCGACCGGTGGACGGCGGCTTCGAGCTCGACGAAGCCGGCGTCTTCGCGCACGTGCTCCTGGCGCCCGGCCATCCGGGCCTGGCCTTCCCCGAAGGCCTAGAGGGCGACGAGCGGGTCGTCCACGCCTACGAGCCCCACGACTACGCTCCCGAGGTCGAGGTCGTCGGCGCCGGCATGGCCGCAGCGACGGAATGGCTGAACGCGCTCGCAGCGGGCGCAGCGGTCGTCTCCGTGCGCCGCCGCGAGCCCGAGCGCCGGCCACTGAATCTTCCCCGTGAGCTCTTCACGCGGCGCGGGCTCAAGGGCTTCCAGGCCACCTCCAAGGAGCAGCGCCTGGGGTTGCTGCGCAGCTGGTCGACGCCTTCCTACCCCAGCGGGCGCGACTGGGACGAGCCGGTGGAGCGCGCACGCCGCGAGGGCCGCTTCAGGGTTCTGCCGGAGCTCAACGGAGGCGAGCAGATCATCTGCGCGACCGGCTTCAAGAGGGGCTTCCGGAACGATTCTCTCCTCGCCGCGCTCGTCGATGCGCACGCCCTCGAGACCGCCGACGGCTGGATCGCGCTCGCGCCTGACTCCACGATCCCGGGGCTCACGGACGAGACTCGGACGCTTTCGATCGCAGGTGTACCAGGCCAGTGGGCGTTCCCCGCCGCAGATACGCTCGCCGGCCATAAGTACGCGGCTAGACGCTTCCTCCGGCGCATCAGGGCATGTCGTACACGCTGAGAGGGCGACTGGAGACGCGTCTGGCGGCCTCGCTCGTGCCGCTGGCTGCCGCCTGCGTTGTTGCGCTCGTGCTCAAGTCGTGGTGGCCCGTGGAGCTCGCGGCGATCATGATCGTCACCGGCGTAGCGCTCGACGCGACGATCTATCACCGTCTCCTTTCCTACCAGTCCGGCTGGTTTGCATTTCCACTCGCGCTGCTCGAGCTCGGAGTCCTGATGGCGATCGTCTTTGCCTTCGGAATCCCCGCGCCGCTCGACTTCGCCGTGCTCTTCTTCGCCGGCTCGTGGCTCCTCGGGCAGATCCTCGTGCACGGCGGCTTCCCGGTCGCGCGGCTCTCATACGGGGAGGACGGCGGCGAGCTCGGGAGCGCGGGTCCGGCCGTGGCCGCTGCCGCGGTGGCCATTTTTGCTGCCGCCGGGGGAGTCGCATGGGCGACGCAGCCGCCTACGGTGCACCTCTCCGCCGGCATTCATCAGGGACCCCTTCTGATCGACCATTCGCAGAAGCTGATCGGGGACCGCGGTGCGGTCGTCCGCGGAGGAATCGTGATCACGTCCGACGACGTCACCGTCCGCAACATCGCGTTTACCGGCGGCGAGATCGGGATCGAGATCGACGGCGCGGAGAACGTCAAGATCGAGCACGTCCGCATCTCGGGAACCACTCTCGACGCGATTCAAGCGAGACGAGCGAGCGTTACGATTCGCGACTGCCTCATCCATTCACCCGTCGGCGAATTCACGCAGGGCATAGACATCTCCTTCGGATTCGACCTGCCGCCGAGCCTGATCGAGGGGTGCACGATTCTGGGCGGTCGCGAGGGAATCGTCACGCATTTTGCGAACGTTCACATTCAGGGCAACCACGTCAGCGGAACGACGCTTCGCGCACTCGGTCTCACCGAGATGTCCATGGTCATGGTCGAAGGTAATGACGTTCAAAACGCGCTCGGCGTCGGGATCTACTGCGGCGATTATTCGGAGTGCATGATCGAGGACAATGTCGTCGGAGGAACCCGGCCCGATATGGCCTCCGGAGATCGGACGCGGATGGGTTACGCCATCGTCGCCCATTCGGGAGCAAAGGCGGAAATCGCGGACAACGAGCTTTCGCGAAACGCGAGCGTCGCGAAAGCATTCCTGGGAGCACAAATTACCGCCGAATAACCCTTTCGCTGTTCGTTAGTATCACTCGCTCACATCTCTTTACAAGGGAGGAACGTTGGCTCGCAAGACCGTGCTCGTTTGTGACAATTGTGGTAAGGAAGTCGAGGAAGGGAAGGGCGCCGGCCTGCGGGTCACCTATACGGATGCACGACGAGGCGCCAAGGCTGCGGATCTCTGCGACAGCTGCGCCGGGAAGATGCCAGGGCGTGCGGCGGCCCGGCGAGGCCGCCGGCCGAAGGCCGCCGCCTAGCCTTCTTTCCCGTATCAGGCGGGCCTCGCGCCCCATCCGGCCCGGTGGGAGAGCCCGCCGGGCCGACCCATAGAATGGGCTGAATGCCGCTGGCTCTGCTCGTGGGCCCGGCGAACGCGGGCAAGGTGGCGCGTCTTCTCGATCGCTACCTGGAAAGCCTCGATAGGGAGCCCGTTCTCGTCGTCCCCAACCGCTTCGACCGCGACCGCGTCGAGCGGGACCTGCTCGCGCGCTCGTCCGCCCTGCTGGGCGGGACGATCGGCACGTTCGACGACCTCTTCGCCGACATCGCGCGCGGAAACGGCGGCCAGCGGCCGGTGGCGACCGAGACGCAGCGCGGTCTCGTCCTGCGGCGCGCGCTCGCGTCGACGCCGCTGAACGGGCTCTCCTCCTCGGCGCGCTACGGCGGTTTCGCCAGCGGTCTTCTCGCCGTCATCTCCGAGCTGGAAGCGGGTCTCCTTCACCCGGAGGACGTGAGCGGCGATCTCGCCCGTCTTTACGGCGCCTACGCGCTTGAACTCGACCGCCTGGAGCTCTGGGACCGCGATCTCGAGCGTCGCTACGCGGTCGAGCGGATCGAGACCGAGCTGGATGCTTGGGACGGGCGCCCGGTGTACGCCTATGGGTTCGAAGACCTGACCGGCGCGCAGTGGGGGCTGCTGCGGGCTCTCGCGGGCCGGAGCGACGTGACGGTGTCCCTTCCGTACGAGCCGGGGCGGCCGGCGTTCGCGTCCCTCTCGCGCACGATGGACGACCTGTCTCGTCTGGCCGGCGGGGCGATCGAGGAGCTACCGCCCGCGGCCAGCGGACACCACCCAGCCCTCGAGCATCTGGAGCGTCACCTTTTCGGTGCGGCGACGGCTGCCGAGCCGCCGGCCCTGGAGGGCGCCCTTCGTTTCCTCGAAGGCGCGGGAGCGCGCGGAGCGCTCGAGCTGGTCGCCGACGAGATTCTCGAGCTCCTGCGCAGCGGAACGAAGTCGGAGCGGATCGCGGTGGTCGTACCGACGCTCGACCAATGGCGCGCTCCGCTCGAGACTGCCTTCGGGACGCTCGAGATCCCGTTCTCGTTCGAGGGTCGGCTTCGTCTCGGTCAGACGGCCTTCGGACATGCGCTCCTCTCGGCGTTGCGCTTCGTGTGGCGAGAGCCCGAGCGGCGGCACCTCTTCTCCTTCCTGCGCTCGCCTTACTCCGGTCTCGCCCGCGCCCACGCCGACTACCTGGAGGGGCGTCTGCGCGGGCTCGGCGTGCGCACGAACGTCGAGGAGCGGACGGTCGAGCTCCGAGGCAATCCGCTGCCCGCGCTCGCCGACATCCGTGCGGCCGCCTCTTCCCTGGAAGCGGTTCGGGGCCTGGGCGCGTTCATGCTCCGATCCGCCCACGGGCTCGAGTCGCCGCCGGTGGGCGAGGCCTCGCGGGTCGACCTGCGCGCCTTCGAAGAGACGTTGAAGCTCGTCGCGGACCTGGAGGGCTGGGTCCGGCTGGCAGGGGAGCTGTCCGTCGACGACGTTCTCGCCGCGCTTGAGGACGTCACGGTTCGGCTCGGGTCGGCCGGCGACGCCGGCCGGGTGGCCGTTGTCGACCTCCTGCGGGCGAGGACGAGGCGCTACGACGTGGTGTTCATCCTCGGCCTCGAGGAGGGCCGCTTCCCGCGCCGCTCCTCGGACTCGCCCTTCCTCGACGAGGACGAGCGGCGCGCCCTCGATGAGGCGAATGACGCCCGGCTGGGCAGACCCGAGCCGGTCAGCCGCGCCCGCTACCTCTTCTACACCGCCTGCACCCGGGCCACGCGCCGCCTCTACCTCGTTCGCGAGGCGGCGACCGACGACGGCAGCCCCCGCCAGGCGAGCCCGTTCTGGGACGAGGCAAGAGGCCTCTTCCCGGTGGAAGACGTCGCCCGCTGGACCCGGAAGCGTCCGCTCTCCGCGCTCACTTGGCCGCTCGAGCGGGCGCCCAACGAGCGGGAGCGCCTGCGCGCCCTCGCGTCGCTGACGGTGTCGGACCGTGCGGTGGCCGACGCGCTCGCGAGCGCAAACGGGTGGACTCGGCGGCTCGAGCGCGCCAGGACGGCCTTCCAGCGGTTGACGCGCCTGACGAATCCCGCTGTGCTCGAGGAGCTGCGCGGCCGCACTGCATTCGGAGCGACCGAGCTCGAGGCCTTCGCTACCTGCTCGTCGATCTGGTTCGTCGAGCGGGTCGTGTCGCCGCGATCGATCGACGCCCAGGTCGATGCAAAGCTTCGCGGCTCGATCGCGCATACCGCGCTGCACAAGTTCTTCGCCGGACTGCCGAAGGAGGTCGGGACGGAGCGTGTCGAGCCGCAGCGCCTCGACGACTCGCTCCGCTTCATTCACAAGTGCCTGGACGAGGCACTGGCCGGGATCCGTCAGGAGCTTTCCGACCTGGAGCGCCGCGAGCTTGCCGGAGGCCTTCGGCGCGACCTGGAGAATTTCGTCCGCGCCGAGGCCGAAGCCGATCTCCAGCTCGTCCCTCGCAGGTTCGAGGTCTCGTTCGGCTCCGAGCGATCGGCCCCGGAGCTGCAGCGAGGGCTGGATCTCGGCGGCTTCACGATCTCCGGGAAGATCGACCGGGTCGACGTCGACCCCTTCTCGGCGCGCGGCATCGTCCAGGACTACAAGTCGGGGAAGACCGCGTACTCGGCCGCCAAGATCGAGTCCGAGCTCAAGCTTCAGATCCCGCTCTACATGCTCGTCCTGCGCGACCTGATCGGGATCGAGCCGCTGGGCGGTCTCTACCGCGCGCTCAAGGGCGACAGGCAGGCTCGCGGCTTGCTGCGCGCCTCCGCGAGGGAGGATGTGCTCCCCGGGTTCACGCGCACGGACTACCGGGACGAAGAGGAGTTCTGGGGCCAGATCGACGGCGCCGTCGAGCACGCGCGCGGTTTCGTCGACCGGATCCGCGGCGGTGACGTCCAGCACGATCCCCTCGGGGACGCCGGCTGCCCCTCCTGGTGCGATCTGTATCCGATGTGCCGGGTGAGGCGAGCATGAGCGTCGACGTGCGCGCGCCCAGCGAAGAGCAGGTCGCTGCAATCGACGCCCCCGGCGTCGTCTTCGTCTCGGCGGGAGCGGGCACCGGGAAGACGACGGTGCTGGTCGAGCGGTTCGTCAAGGCCGTGTGCGAGCGCGGGCTGGACGTGGACTCTCTCCTCGTCATCACGTACACCGAGCGAGCGGCCGGCGAGCTTCGCAGCCGCATCCGCGCCCGTCTCGGCGAGCTCGGCCGCGACGACCTCGCTCGCGCGCTCGACGGCGCGTGGATCTCGACCATCCACGGGTTCTGCCTGCGCCTGCTGAAATCGCATCCGTTCGCGGCGGGGATCGATCCCAGGTTCCGCGTCCTTGACGAAAGCCAGTCGCGAGTGCTCCAGAGCGAGGCGTTCGAGGCCGCGCTCGAGGAATTCCTCAACGGCGAGGAGGACGAACGCTCGGTCCTGCTCTCGACTTATGGCGCCCGTGCCCTGCGGCGCATGCTGACCGGCGTCTACGAGACCCTGCGCGCGGCTGGTCGCCCGCTCGTCCTCGAGCTCGGAACGCGGCCGGGCCTGGCCGAGCGGATCGAAGAGCTGCGCGAGGCGGCTCGCTGCCTCGTGGACGAGGCGGAAGCAGGCGAGACGGCGCGCGCGACCGCGGCCCGCGCGCTCGAACTTCTCGAGGAGCGGACGCTGCCCGAGCGCCTGCTCGACCTCACCGAGCTCAAGGCTCGAGGCGAGCGAGCCGCCACGTACGAGGAAGCTCGCCGGGGCGTCGAGCAAGCGGCGCTGGATGAGCTGGCCGCGCGCGACCGCGACCTCCTCCAGGAGCTGTTGGGGGCATTCGAGCGCGCCTATCGGGCCGCGAAGGAGCGCGAGTCGGCACTCGACTTCGAGGATCTCCAGCTTCTCGCCCGCGACCTGCTGCGGGAGAACGCCGAGGTGCGCGAGCGGGAGAGTTGGCGCTTCAGGTCGATCATGGTGGACGAGTTCCAGGACACGAACCGGCTTCAGTGCGAGCTCGTCGACCTCCTCGCGGAAAGCACGGACGACAAGGAGATCTTCTTCGTCGGCGACGAGTTCCAGTCCATCTACGGGTTCCGGCACGCCGACGTGCACGTCTTCCGGGAGCGGCGCGAACACGCCTCCGGGGTTCTCGCGCTGACTCAGAACTACCGCTCCCGCCCCGAGGTCCTTGGAGCGATCAACCACCTGTTCTCGGCCGAGTTCGGGGACGACTTCCAGCGGCTCGAGGCCGCGGGTCGCTTCGCAGACCCGGCTTTCGAGACCCCGGTCGAGCTGCTCGTCACCGACAAGTCGAGCTACGCGGGGACGAATGTCCACTGGCGCCGGGCCGAAGCGCGACACATCGCGAGGCGTGTCCACGAACTGATCCAGGAGGGTGTCGCGCCGGCCGGCCAGATCGTCCTCCTGTTCGCCGCCGGGACCGACGCCGAGTGGTACGAGGAAGAGCTTCGCCACCTCGGGATCCCGACGTACCGCGCGACCGGCCGCGGGTACTTCGGCCAGCAGCAGGTCGTCGACCTCCTCTCGTATCTACGGCTCCTGCACAACCGCTACGACGACGAGGCGCTCGTGACCGTGCTCGCCTCGCCCCTCGTCGGAGTCTCGAACGACGCGCTCGTCCTGCTGCGGCGGGCAGCGCCGAAGCGCCCTCTCTTCCTGCCGTTCGAGAAGGGACTGCCGTCAGAGCTGGCGGCACGGGACGTGCAGCTCCTCCGCGCCTTCCACCAGCGCTTCGGGCGCCTCGCGCGGGCTGCGGCCACGCTGTCCCTCGAGCGCCTGCTGGAGGCGATCATCTCCGAGCACGACTACGACCTCGCCGCGCTGGCCCAGTGGGACGGTCGCCGCCGCTACGCCAATATGCGCAAGCTGGCCCGGCTCGCACGTTCCTACGAAGAGCTGCGCGGGCCGGACATCGAGGGGTTCGTCCGCTTCGTCCGCGAGCAGGAAGCGGTTGGTGCACGCGAGCTGGAAGCCGTCGCCGAGGAGGAGGACGGCGACGCCGTTCGTCTCCTGACGATTCACTCCGCCAAGGGCCTCGAGTTCAAGGTCGTGGTCGTCGCGGACGCGGGTCGGGACCGGGCGGCGCCGTCGCCTGACGAGATTCTCTGCCTGCCCGACGGCCGCTTTGGCTTCCGCGTGGCCGATCCAGCGACCGGTGAGCGCCGCGGCGCCTTTGAATACGACGCCGTACGGGAAGCCGAGCGCCAGGAGGAGAAAGCGGAACGCCTCCGCCTCTACTACGTCGCCATGACTCGGGCGATCGACCGCCTCATCGTCTCGGGGGCCATCGACCCGGAGAAGCGGGCCGACGCCGAAACGCCGATCGGCTGGGTGCTCGACCGGCTCGAGGCCAGC
>JAIBJP010000029.1 GCA_020029625.1 Actinomycetota bacterium
TGTCATGGTTTTTCCCTTTCTGTGCCGCAGGTTGCCGTTACGCGGTGCCTGCCGTTTGACTCTCTCGTCATCGTCGGCGTAGGCGAGACCGCGGCCAGGAACCGGTATGAAAACGGTCTGCGACCCCCCAGAAACCCCCGTTCGAGGGACGGTTCTAAGGGGAATGCGAGCCCGCGTAGAATCTGAGGTGGCCATGGCCGCGACCGAGGACCACCGGGACACAGACGCAACCGAGGAGTGGCGGCGCGGCCTCTACGAGCAAAAACCCGAGCGCGACGCGCTCTTCACGACCATTTCAGGGCTCGAAAACGAGCCTCTGTACACGCCGGACAACGTGGAGATCGACTACGACCGCGACCTGGGCTACCCGGGCCTCTTTCCGTACACGCGGGGCGTCTATCCGTCCATGTATCGCGGCCGTCTCTGGACGATGCGCCAGTTCGCGGGCTTCGGGACCGCCGAGGAGACGAACGCGCGCTTCCGCTACCTGCGCGAGCACGGACAGACAGGCCTCTCGACAGCCTTCGACATGCCGACCTTGATGGGCTACGACTCGGATCACCCCAAATCCCTGGGCGAGGTCGGCCGGGAGGGGGTGGCCGTGGACTCGCTCGAGGACATGGAGCACCTCTTCGCCGGAATTCCGCTCAGCGAGGTCTCGACGTCGATGACGATCAACGCGCCGGCGGCGATGCTGCTCGCGTTCTACATCTGTGTCGGCGAGGGGCAGGACGTGCCCCGAGACCGGCTGCGCGGGACGATCCAGACGGACATCCTCAAGGAGTACATCGCGCAGAAGGAGTGGATCTTTCCACCGGAGCCGTCCATGCGGCTCTGTGTGGACATGATCGAGTTCTGCGCGCGCGAGGTTCCGCTCTGGCACCCCGTCTCGATCTCCGGCTACCACATCCGTGAGGCCGGCTCCACCGCCGCCCAGGAGCTCGCCTTCACGCTCGCGGACGGGTTTGCCTACGTCGAGGCGGCTGTGGAGCGCGGCCTCGAAGTCGACGACTTCGCGCCGCGTCTTTCCTTCTTCTTCAACGCCCACATCGATTTCTTCGAGGAGATCGCCAAGTACCGGGCCGCGCGCCGCATCTGGGCGAAGGAGCTCCGCGAGCGCTACGGGGCCCGAAACCCGCGCTCCTGGCTCATGCGCTTCCACACCCAGACGGCGGGTGTCTCCCTCACCGCCCAGCAGCCCGAGGTGAACATCGTGCGGACGGCGCTCGAGGCGCTGGCTGCCGTCCTGGGCGGCACGCAGTCGCTGCACACGAACTCCTTCGACGAGGCACTTGCCCTCCCGACCGAGCACGCCGTGAAGATCGCCCTGCGCACGCAACAGGTGATCGCGCACGAGACGGGCGTCGTGAACGCCATCGACCCGCTCGGGGGCTCGTACTACCTGGAGGACCTCACCAACCGCCTCGAGGCCGAGGCCTACGACTACTTCGGACGCATTCGTGAACTCGGCGGCGTCATTGCCGCGATCAAGGAGAACTTCTTCCAGCGCGAGATCGCCGAGGCGTCCTTCCGCTACCAGACCGAGGTCGAATCCGGGCAGCGCGTGATCGTCGGCGTCAACCGCTACGAGGACCCCGAGGAGAAGGAGATCGAGATCCTCGCCATCGACGAGGCGCTCGAGCAAAAGCAGGTGGATCGCGTGCAGGCGCTGCGCTCCCGCCGCGATGCGAGAGCGGTAGAAGAGAGTCTCGCTCGCCTCAAGCGCGACGCGGCCGAGGACGGCGTCAACCTGATGCCGGCGATCATCGACGCCTCGAAGGCCTACGTCACCATGGGGGAGATGTGCGACGCCCTCCGCGACGTTTGGGGAATTTGGCGTGAGACCCCCGTTTTCTAATCGCCGGGGGTGAATGAGGGGGCGGGCCCCCTCATGGCGTGAGACCCCCGTTTTCTAATCGCCGGGGGTGAATGAGGGCGGGCTCCCTCATTGGAGGAAACGCCGGTCTTCTAGACCTCGACGACGAGGCCGTCGTGGGCGACGGGGACCCCGTCGGGCGAAGGAAGCTCGACCGGTCGGTGCGTCAGGAGGATCCGACCATCCGCGGCCGCGAGCGCTTCTTCTGCGGTCAGGTGGCCTCGCAGCTCGCCGTCGGTCGTTCCATCAGCGAGGGTGGCTTCGCAAACGAACAGGTCGGCGCCTCGTGCGAGCGTGGCGAGCTCGTCGGTCGGAGCCGAATCGCCGGAGTATGCGAGCACCCGTCCGCGTTCAGGATCACGGACGCGGAATCCGAACGCTTGCATTGCGTAGTGCGGGAGTTGGACCGCCTCTACCGTGAACCCGGCAGCCTCGAACGGCTTGCTGGGCGCGTACTCCCGTAGCTCGAAGGCACGCTCCCACATACGCGGCACGCCCCAGAACGAGGTGAACGTCTCGAGCTCTTGCTCGCCACCCGGTGGCAGCCAGAGCTCGGGGCGGGTCTGGCCGGCTTCCGGGCTGTAGGCGTTCAGCCATGCCCAGGGAATGAGGTCGCCGCAGTGGTCGAGGTGCCAATGGGTGATGGCTATCGCATCTGGCCTGACGCCGTCTTCACGCAGGCGCGCGAGCACCCCGGGACCGCAGTCGAGAAGCAGCTTTCCCGGCCCCTCGACGAGGTATCCGGACTGGGCGCTTCCGGGGTTCGGCCACGCCGGCGAGGAGCCGATGACGGTCAACCGCACCTCCATATACTTGCCTACGTGGGCCGAAAAATCCGCGTCGTCATCGCATGAGGGGGGGACGCCCCCCTCATCCACCCCCCGTATGAGCCCGGCCAAAAAGATACGAGTGGTGATCGCGAAACCTGGATTGGATGGCCACGACCGGGGGGCGAAGATCATCGCCCGGGCCCTCCGCGACGCGGGCATGGAGGTCATCTACACGGGCCTCCACCAGACCCCCGCGCAGATCGTCGAGACCGCGATCCAGGAAGACGCCGACGCGGTCGGTATCTCCATCCTTTCGGGTGCCCACATGACCCTCATCCCGAGGATTCTCGAGGGATTGAAGGAGAACGGGGTGGAGGACGTCCTCGTCGTTGTCGGCGGAACGATTCCGAAGCCGGATGTCGAAGAGCTCAAGCGCCAGGGCGTCTCCGAGGTGTTCACGCCGGGAGCGCCGGTGTCCGAGATCGTCGACTTCCTCAAGTCGCACGCTCGCGTCGAAACCGAAGCGTGAGCATCGACGTCGAGCGCGACGGCGGCATCGCGACCGTCACCGTCAATCGCCCCGACGCCCTCAACGCCCTCGACCTGGAGCACGCTCAGGAACTTCTCGAGCGGCTGGAGGGGCTTGCCGCCGAGGAAGAGACACGGGTCGTTGTCCTCACCGGATCCGGAGACAAGGCCTTCATCGCAGGCGCGGACATCAAGTACATGCAGGGGCTCGGGGTCCTGGAGGCCAGGCGCTGGGGCGAGCTCGGGCACGCCTGCGGTCAATTGCTGGAGACGATGCCGAAGCCGACAATCGCCTCGATCAACGGTTACGCCCTCGGTGGGGGGCTCGAGCTGGCGCTGGCCTGCGACCTGCGCCTCGCGGCCTCGACGGCCAAGCTCGGCCAGCCCGAGATCGACCTGGGCATCCTCCCTGGGTGGGGCGGCAGCATCCGCCTCGCGCGGACGACGACGCTCGGGTTCGCAAAGGCGCTTATCTTCACCGGCCGTCCAGTCGACGCCGCGGAAGCGCTCGAGCACGGCCTCGTGAACGCCGTCTTCGAGCCAGGCGAACTGATGGAGAAGACGCGCGAGCTCGCCGAGGGCCTCGCCGCCAAGAGCCCGCTCGCGCTGGCCTACGCGAAGGAGGCAACGAACCACGCCCTCCAGGGCCCTCATCGGACGAACCTCGAGACCGAGGCGCGGCTCTTCGCGCTGATGTTCTCGTCGGAGGACCAGAAGGAGGGGATGGCGGCGTTCGTCGAGAAGCGCGAGCCCCGCTTTACTGGCAGCTGAGGAGGGGGTTCATGGGGGAACCAGGGGTTCCCCCATGTTGAGAAGGAGGGGATGGCGGCGTTCGTCGAGAAGCGCGAGCCGCGCTTCAGCGGCCGCTAGGAGCAGCCGATGCTCCCTATGTGCGTGCGCTCCGGATCGCTGTCTTCTTCCTGGTAGCGGGCCTGCTCCTGGCCGCGGTCGGCTGGAAGGAGTGGCGGGTCCATCGAGCGATCGAGGCGGGCCCGCGCACGGACGCGGTCGTGATCGGGGAAGGCCGTTGCCCGGGGTGGCAGTCGTGCACTCCTTCGGAGACGGCCGTCTCGGTTGCCTTTCGTCTGCCGGACGGGACGCCGAGGGGGGCGAACGTAACGGTCGAGAAGGAGGAAAGGCACCCGATCGGCTCGCGCCTGGCGCTTCGCTACGACCCGCAGCATCCCCAGCACGCCGAGTACGTCCTCCACAGGTCGCGGGCGCTTGGCGCTCTAATCGCGGGCTTCCTGTGCATCGTCGGGTCGGTCGTCGTGGGGGCGGTCTTCCGCCGTCCTTCGCTGCTAGCCTGACTCTCAGCGGGAGTCCCTGGCGGGGACTGAGAGGCGGCCACGAGGTCGCGACCGGAGAACCTGATCTGGGTCATGCCAGCGGAGGGAGCGGGATGGACGACACACTGACGATCGCCGCGCGGAGCTTCCGCTCGCGCCTCATCCTGGGCACCGGAAAGTACGAGACCTTTGAGCTCATGCGCGCTGCGATCGAGGCGTCGGGTACGGAGCTGGTGACCGTGGCCGTGCGCCGCATCGACTTCGACGAGCCGGGGGAGGACATCACTTCCTTTCTGACGGAAGACATCCTGCTGCTCCCGAACACGTCCGGTTGCGAGACGGCCGAGGAGGCGGTGCGGATGGCGAAGTTGGCCCGCGCAGGAGGCCTGCCGGACTGGATCAAGCTCGAAGTCATCCCCGACCCGCGCTATCTCCTCCCGGACCCCGTGGAGACACTGAAGGCGGCGGAGACACTCGTCGCAGACGGGTTCACGGTGCTTCCGTACATGCTCCCGGACCCCGTCCTGGCGAAGAAGCTCGAGGAGGCCGGCTGCGCGACGGTGATGCCCCTCGCTGCGCCGATCGGCACCGGGCGCGGCCTGAAGCTCCGCGATTCGATTCGGATCATGATCGAGCAGGCAGAGGTTCCCGTCGTAGTCGACGCCGGGCTCGGTGCGCCGTCCCACGCCGCCGAAGCGCTGGAGCTGGGCGCCGACGCCGTGCTCGTCAACACGGCCATCGCCCGCGCGGACGACCCCGTCGCGATGGCGCGCTCCTTCCGGCTCGCCGTCGAGGCCGGTCGTACTGCGCGCCTGGCCGGGATCATGGAGGAGAAGGAGACGGCTGTTCCGTCCAGCCCGGTGGGAGGGACGGTCTGACAACGATCGTCGTGAACGGGCGAGAGCAGGCCGTCGAGCCCGGGGAGACGGTCGCTCGACTCCTGGATCGCCTGGGACTCGGAGGTCGCTTCGCGCTCGTGGAGCGAAACGGGGAGCCCGTCGAGCGGGATCGCTACGCGGAGGTGGAGCTTGCGAGCGGAGACCGGCTCGTGGTCGCCCGCCCCGTCGCCGGCGGATAGACGCTCCGACCGGCAACGTGCGCCGGTCACTGCCGGCTGCAAAGCGTCGTCAGACGGTGTCCTCGGTCGCCCGCGTACTCCTCGTACGCGGGTTCCCTGCGTCCGTGTCTGACTTGCTTTTCGCGCGGCAGAGCTCCGGCAACGTCACCGGCCGGAGCGCCCGGCTCTACTTCATCACCCGTGCGCGCGCGGACCTCTCCGAGCTGCTTCAGGCTGCCGTGCGAGGGGGCGTGGATCTGGTTCAGGTCCGAGAGCGGGAGCTTTCAGACCGGGAACTGCTGCGCGTGCTCGAGGAGGCGCGGGACGTGACCGCGCGGCTCGGAATCCCCCTGGTGGTCAACGACCGGCCCGACCTGGCAGTGCTCTGCGGCGCGGACTTCGTCCACGTGGGCCAGGAAGACTTACCGGTCGCTGCGGCTCGGCGCTTCGGCGTCGGCGTCGGTCTCTCCACGCACGCGCCGCGCGAGATCGACACGGCCGAGGCCGATTACATCGGCGTCGGGCCCGTCTTCGCGACGCCGACGAAGGAGGGCCGCGCAGCCGTGGGCCTCGACCTCGTCCGCTACGCAGCCGAGCGTGCACGTGTTCCTTGGTTTGCGATCGGGGGCATCGACGCGTCCAACGTGCGCGACGTGGTGTCCGCAGGAGCCTCGAGAGTGGCTGTCGTCAGGGCGATCGGCGAGGCCTCCGACCCTGAGCGAGCGGCGGCCGAGCTGCGCGAAGCCCTAGATCAGTAGATCGTGACGTACCCGATCGAGAGCACGCCCGCGGCGGCTCTCTGGGTGGCCCAGGAAGGCGCGAAGCTGGAAGTGGTGACTCGGACCACCGTTCCGGGGGTGGCACCGGCGAGATCGGCAGCGACCCGGCCTGTTGAGGTGATCCGTTCGACGATGGCTTCCGGCGGAAGGGCCAGGACGACCTGCCGCCGGCGGGAAAAATCGGCGGACTGGCTCGAGACCCGGATTCGGCGCGTCTCCACCGTCAACGTCCCGGCGCCGACGGACACGACCCTCGTCCTGCGCAGGATCAGTCGGATCGGATCTGAGGCGGCGGGCCGTGGATAGAGAAGGCGCTTCGCCTGGTTCAGATAGGCGAACGGATTGATTGCGCCCCCGCTCGGTGTTCGCACCTCGAAGTGCAGGTGCGGCATGCCACCGTTCGCGTCCCCGGAGTCGCCGACGAAGCCGACGAGCTGGCCGCGCCTGACGGTCTGGCCGTTCCTCAGCCCCGGCGCCCAGGAGACGCCGTTTCGGCAGCCGCCTCGGTTGTCGTTCTGCATCGTGAGGTCGTTGTTCAGGTGGATGTAGACGTAGGTCATCCCGGACACGCCGCGGAGGTAGAGCATGCAGGTGCCCATGCTCGAGCCGACGTGCTTCTCGACTCTGCCTCGCTCGAACGCGACCGCCGGCTGGTGGCGGAGCGCCATGATGTCGTTCCCCTCGTGGCGGCCCTGGGCCCGAGGTGCCCCGAAGTCATCGCTGTAGCTGACGTTGCCGACCACGGGAAACGCGGTCACGGCAGGCACAGACGCGGCCTGCGCCGTTCCGGCGAAGACCCCCAAGAGAAGGAGGAAGCCGAGAGTTCCTCTAAGCATGAGGGTCTGAGCCCCCATCTTGAAAGGAACTCTGATTCCTCTGGCTGTCGTCCGGTGGCTCCCCAAGATGCTCCGGTTCGCGCGCGAAGGGCCGAACCGTAACAGAGCCTTCGGCAGGACGACCTCGATCCTTGAGTGGATAGGATCGCGCGCGTGAACGCGGCGTGAAAGTACTGGTTTGCGTGAAGGACGTGCCCGATGCGTCGGCGCCGAAGCGAATCGATCCGCAGACCTTTCGGCTCGATCGCAGCGTTCCGGGGGCGCTGAACGATTTCGACACCCACGCGCTCGAGGAAGCTCTGCGGGTCGGCGCGCAGGAGGGCGACGGGGAGGTCGTCGCCGTCCTGATGGGCCCTCCGAAGGCCGCCGACTCGCTGCGGAAGGCCCTGGCGGTCGGCGCAGACCGGGCCGTGCACGTCGCGGACGACGCGCTCGCGGGCTCCGATCTCGTCGCGACGAGCCGCGCGCTCGCGAAGGCCATCGAGCGCGAAAAGCCCGAGCTCATCCTCTTCGGGCAGCAGGCGGCCGATTCTGACGGGGCCGTGCTCTCGGCGGCCGTCGCCGATCGTCTTCGCCTCCCGGTCATCTCCCAGGCCGCGAGCCTCGAGCTGGCGGACGGCAAGGCGAAGGTCAAGCGCCAGACCGAATACGGCTACGACGTCATCGAGGCGCCGCTTCCCTGTGTCGTGGCCGTCTCCGACGCGATCAACGAGCCCCGCTACCCCTCTCTCAAGGGGATCATGGGCGCGAAGAAGAAGCCGCAGGACTCGGTCACCACCGCCGACCTCGGAGTTGACCCCGAGGAGGTCGGCGAGACCGGCTCGCGCACGGAGGTCTACGCGGTGGGCGAGCCGCCGCCCCGGGGCGAGAGCCGCCGGATCGAGGACAACGGCAACGCGGCCGAGGCCATCCTCGAGTACCTGTCGGAAAAGAAACTCATCTAGTGGCGACGCTTGTTTACGTCGAGGACCATGAGGGCGAGCCGGTCAAGGGCTCGCTTGGAGTCCTCTCGAAGGCGGCGAAGCTCGGGGACGACGTCGTGGCCGTCCTCTGCGGCTCGGGCGTGGAAGGTTTGGGCGAGCAGGTGGGCAAGTACGGCGCAGCGCGCGTCCTCGTCGCGGACGACCCCGCCCTCGAGGCCCCGCTCCCACAGCCACGGGTGGACGTCCTCGCCAAGCTCGTCGAGTCCGAGGGCTTCGACACCGTGCTCTTCGGCGCCTCTGTCCTCACGGCTGACGTGGCGGCCGGCCTAGCGGCCCGGCTCGACGCAGGGCTCAACTGGGATCTGATCGACCTGGAAGAGCGAGACGGCAAGCTCGTCGGCAAGCGCCCGGCGCTGCAGGATTCCGTCCTCCTCGACGTCGGCTGGAAGAGCGAGCCGCGCCTCGCCCTCATCCGATCCGGGACCTTCGAGCCGGTCGAGAGCGGCGGCACGGCTGAGGTCGCGAAGGTGCCGGTCGAGGTGGAGGACTGGTCGAAGCAGGCGGTCATGCTCGAGCGTGCACACGAGGAGAGCGAAGGCCCGTCGATCGAGGATGCCGAGGTGATCGTGGCGGGCGGGCGGGGGCTCGGGAAACCCGAGAACTTCTCGCTGGTAGAGGGCCTGGCCAAGGCTCTCGGCGGCGCGGTAGCCGCCACCAGGGCGGTCGTCGACGCGGGCTGGTATCCCTACGCGAGCCAGGTGGGGCAGACGGGCAAGACCGTCGCGCCGAAGCTCTACATCGCCTGCGGGATCTCCGGGGCGATCCAGCACAAGGTCGGCATGCAGAACTCGGGGACGATCGTCGCCATCAACAAGGATCCGAATGCGCCGATCTTCGAGTACTCGGACCTCGGCGTCGTCGGAGACGTGCACGAGATAGTTCCCAAGCTAACGGAATTGGTCCGAGCGAAGCGCGCCACCTGATGAAGCTCCGGAGGAAGAAGGGGGTCCATGGGGGAAACATGGTTTCCCCCATGCTGGAAATCGTCCCCAAGCTGACGGAGCTAGTGAAGGCGAAGCGAGGGGGATGACAGTCCGGCCCGCAGATTTTCCTCCGCCCTTCGATCCGGAGGAGTTCATCGTGGAGCCCTCCGATCCGCCGGAGGAGCGGATCGACGTCGGCGCGCTCGTCGTCGGCGCCGGGCCTGCCGGCCTCTCGGCGGCGATTCGCCTGGCCCAGCTCCTCGAGGAGCGCCCCGACATGCGGGAACGCCTCGGCGAGGTGCCGATCGCAGTGGTGGAGAAGGGCAGCGCGCCCGGCGCACATCTCCTCTCCGGCGCCGTCGTCAACCCCCGGGCCTTTCGCCAGCTCTTCCCCGGCATGCACACGGAGGACATGCCCTTCCGCGGCCGGGTCGTGCACGAGGGCCTCTACTACCTCACCTCCAAGCGCGCGCTGCGCCTCCCGGCGCCGCCGACGATGTGGAATCACGGCAACCATGTCGCGTCGCTCGCGGAGATGGGCCGTTGGCTCGCCGAGCGTGCAGAGGAGCTCGGCGTCACGATCGTCCCCGAGACCGCCGCCCGCAAGCTGCTCGTCGCCGGCGGGCGTGTCGTCGGGATCCGCACGGGAGACCGTGGCCGTGGCCGCGATGGAGAAGAGCTCCCTAACTTCGAGCCGGGCTCGGACATCAGGGCACGCGTCACGATCCTCGCCGAGGGGACTCAAGGTCATCTGACCGGCGTCGCCAGCTCGCGCTTCGCACTGGCCTCGAAGCCCCAGGTGTGGGCGCTCGGGGTCAAGGAGGTCTGGGAGGTGCCGAGGCCGCTCGAGCGCGTCATCCACACCATGGGCTGGCCGCTGCGGGGCGGGCGCAGGTACCGCGAGTTCGGCGGGAGCTTCATCTACCCCCTGGGTGACTCGCTGGTCGCGCTGGGAATGGTTGTCGGTCTCGATTACACGGATGCGACGCTTTCCGTCCACGATCTGCTCCAGGAGCTCAAGAGCCATCCGTTCGTCCGGCGCATCCTCGAAGGCGGCAAGCGCGTGGCCTGGGGTGCGAAGACGATCCCGGAAGGCGGGTTCCTCGCCCTGCCCGACCGCTTCCACTTCCCCGGCGGGATGATCGCCGGCGACGGCGCGGGACTCGTGAACGTGCCTGCGCTGAAGGGCATCCACTACGCGATGCGCTCCGGCATGCTCGCAGCCGAGACCGCCTGCGAGGCGCTTGGGCCGGGTCGCACGCCGTGGCAGCCCGGCGCGCTCGAGTCCTACGACGCCGCTCTGCGGGAGAGCTACGTCTGGAGGGACCTCGAGCGCGTTCGCAACATGCGGCCGGCGTTCAAGCACGGCTTCTTCCCGGGCGCGATGATCGCGGGTGCGGCGCTGAACTCTCTGGGCAAGTTCCCCCCGCGAGACCTCTCGCTCGAGCGCGACGCGGACGTGCCGGTCTTCATCGGCAAGCGGGACCGCTCCTATCCTCAGCCCGACGGCAAGCTCTTCTTCGACAAGCTCTCGAGCGTCTTCCTCTCCGGAAACAAGACGCGCGACGACGCGCCGAGTCACATCCGAATCGACCGGAAGGTGCGTCGCGAGGTCGCGGAGACTTGGGTGCACCTCTGTCCGGCCCAGGTGTACGAAGTCTCAGGCGCTGCGAGCCCGGCCGGAAACGTCGTCGGCGTCGAGGTCACAGCTTCGAACTGCATCCAGTGCGGCGCCATCTCGGCGAAGGGGGGACGGCTGACGCCCCCCGAGGGCGGGGACGGTCCCGAATACAGCCTGATGTAGACGCCGCAGCGGCGGTCATTCGCGGCCGCCTTCATCGCACGCCGCTCTTCTCGTCGGAGACGCTCGGCGCGGCCTTCGGCGGTCGCGCTTTCCTCAAGGCGGAGCTGTTCCAGAAGACCGGGTCGTTCAAGGCGCGCGGAGTCCTCACGAAGCTGGGGTCGCTCTCCTCCGAGGAGAAGCAACGCGGGGTCATCTCCATCTCGGCCGGCAACCACGCCCAGGCGCTGGCCTGGGGATGCGCGGGCGAGGGGATCGACTGCCTGCTCGTCACCTGGCGCGACGCGAGCCCGCTCAAGGTCGCGGCGACAAGGGGCTACGGCGCCACCGTCGACCAGGAGGCGTCCGATCATCTGGAGGCGTTCGAGCGCGTGGACGCACTGCGGCGCGAGAGCGGACGCACGCTGGTACATCCCTTCGACGACCCGCTCGTCGTCGCCGGCCAGGGGACGGTGGGCCTCGAGATAGGACAAGACCTACCCGAGGTGGACGTCGTCGTGGTGCCCGTCGGCGGAGGCGGCCTCGTCTCGGGGATCGCCACCGCGCTCCCGGGCAAGCGGATCGTCGCCGTCGAGCCCGAAGGCTCGGCCGCGCTGAACATGGCCCTGGAGGCCGGCCAGCCCGTTCCGTTCGCTCCGCAGTCGATCGCCGACGCGCTCAACGCTCCCGTGGCGGGTGGCCTCCCGCTCGAGATCTGCTCGAGGCTCGGAGTCGAGTCGGTGCTCGTCACCGACGAGGAGATCGAGGGTGGTTTTCGCTTCCTCTACGAGCGGACGAAGCTCGCTGTGGAGCCCGGAGCGGCGGCGGGAGCGGCGGCTCTGCTCGCCGGCAAGGTGGCAGAGGTCGAAGGAAAGACCGTGGCTGTAGTTGTCTCCGGAGGCAACGTAGCCGCCCAAATAGCGGCTGCTATCCTCAGAGGAGAATGAAGGCCGACATCCATCCCGAGTACATGCTCGCCACGGTCCGCTGCTCCTGCGGCGCCGAGTTCCGGACGCGCTCGACGAAGCCCGAGCTCCACGTCGAGATCTGCTCGGAGTGCCACCCGTTCTACACGGGGAAGCAAAAGCTCCTCGATACCGGCGGGCGCGTCGAGCGCTTCCAGCGCCGGCTCGAAAAGGCCGGCCGCGGCAGCGGTAGCGGCAACTAGGACACATATGGCCCAACCCATCGGCGGCCAGGCTGTCCTGGAGGGCGTGATGATGCGCGGCCCGTCCGCGTGGTCCGTGGCGGTGCGCAAGCCCGACGGCGACATCGCCGAAGTGAACAGGCCGATCGCCTCGGTCCTGCTCCGGCATCGCTGGCTCCGCATTCCGATCGTTCGCGGAGTCATCGCGCTGGGCGAGTCGCTGGCGATCGGTTTCCGCGCGCTCGCGATCTCGGCGAATTACGCGGCGCAGCAGGAGGACGACGACGGCGAGGTGCAGACAGAGCTCTCGCGCGGTCAGCTTATCTTCGCCTTCGGGATCGCGATCGGCTTCGCGCTCCTCCTCTTCAAGGTCTCGCCGGCGCTGATCACGAACTGGTTGCCGATCGAGTCGACCGGCGCGTTCGTCGTGGTCGAAGGGCTGGTGCGCGTGACCATCTTCATCGCCTACCTGCTCCTCATCTCGCTCTTGCCCGACCTCAAGCGCGTCTTCCAGTACCACGCCGCCGAGCACAAGGCGATCAACGCTTACGAGGCCGGGGCGGAGCTCGAGCCCGAGACGGTCTCGCGCTACAGCCTGTTGCACGTCCGGTGTGGCACCGCGTTCTTGCTCTATGTCATGGTGATCGCGATCTTCGTCTTCGCCTTCTTCGGGCGGCCGACCTGGTACTGGCTGATCGCCACGCGCATCCTCCTTCTGCCCGTGATCGCCGGCATCGCCTACGAGATCATTCGCTTCGCGGGCCAGCACCAGCAGAACACCGCTCTGCGAGCGCTGCTCGCGCCCGGGCTCTGGCTCCAGCGCCTGACAACACGCGAGCCCTCACTCGATCAGATCGAGGTGTCGATCCGCGCGCTCCGCGAGGTGCTTCGCCTCGAAGGCCGCATCACACCGGAAGAGCGAAAAGTGGAAGTGATGGCTTAGCGCCGCGGGGCGCCCTCGTCGAATCGGTCGAGCCCGTCGTCGGGAAGCTCGTCCCAGGGAGCCCGTGACGCGACGAACGAATGGCACTGGGGCCTGATCCCCGGATCGCCGTCGAGCGCGCCGAGGCGAATCGAAATTTCCTCGCCCTCCGGCCACTGCGCGCCGAAGAGACTCGAGCCGCAGACCTTGCAGAATGCCTTGACAGCCGCGTCTTCCGCCGGGCGATAGACGCCGATCAGCTCTTCCCCGGCTAGGAGACGGAAGCCCTCGCGTGGCACCCGGGCCTGCGTCCCGCCGAAAGCGCCGGAATGCTTGCGGCAGCGCGAGCAGTGGCAGTGGTTTGCGCTCCGGAAAGCTCGTGTCACCTCGAAGCGCACCCCTCCGCAGAGGCAGCTGCCGGTCAGAGGCTCGGGCACGGCTCGCAGTCTAGTTCCGAGGCTATCCTGATCCCTCCATGTCCGAGTCCATCGAACGGTTGATCGAGGAGCTGGAGCGCTCGTATGCGGAGGCGCAGGAGCGCATGTCCGACCCTGCCGTCTTCTCCGACCGTCAGGCAGCCGCCGAAGCCGGCCGGCGTCTGAAGGAGCTCGAGGGCGCGCACAAGCTCGCGCAGGACTGGACGGCGATCAACGACGACCTCGAGGCCGCGCGCGAGGACTCGGAGCTGCGCGACCTGGTCCCCGAGCTCGAGGAGCGGCTCGCCGAGCTCGAGGAAGAGCTGAAGCTCTCCCTCGTCGAGCGCGACCCCAACGACGCGAAGGACGTCATCGTCGAGATCCGCAAGGGGGCCGGCGGCGACGAAGGCGCGATCTGGGCCGGCGACCTCTTCCGCATGCTCACGCGCTACGCGGAGCGGCGGGGCTTCAAATGGGAGGTGCTCGGATCGAACCCCAGCGAAGCCGGCGGCTTCAACGAGGTGACATTCGAGATCCGGGGAGACGGCGCCTATTCCGTCTTCAAGTGGGAGGGCGGGACACACCGCGTGCAGCGCGTACCGGCGACCGAATCCCAGGGGCGCATTCACACTTCGACTGCGACCGTGGCCGTCATGCCTGCTGCCGAGGAGGTCGAGGTCGAG
>JAIBJP010000030.1 GCA_020029625.1 Actinomycetota bacterium
TGGGCTCCGGCGATGACGCCCGCGAGCGCTTTCGCCGCTTCGCCCGCGACCTGGACTAGTGGCTATCTGCGACCGAGGGCCGCATCGGCCTTCTGCTTGAGGTCGTCGACGACCGTCGCGTCGCGGAGCGTGGTCGTGTCCCCGAGCTCGTTGCCCTCGGCGATGTCCTTCAGCAATCGGCGCATGATCTTCCCGGAGCGGGTCTTCGGCAGATCGTCTCCGAAGAGCACTGCGGCCGGCCGCGCGATCTTCCCGATCTTCTGGGCGACGAACTGGCGGAGCTCCTCCGCGAGCTCGTCCGAAGGCTCGTGGCCTCCCTTCAGGAGGACGAAGCAGACGATCCGCTGCCCTCGATCGGGATCCGCCGCGCCGGTGGCCGCCGCTTCGGCGACCGCGGCGTGCTCTACGAGCGTCGACTCGATCTCGGTAGTGGACAATCGGTGGCCGGCGACGTTGATGACGTCGTCGATCCTCCCCATCAGCCAGAAGTAGCCGTCCGAGTCCTGCTTCGCGCCGTCGCCGGTGAAGTACGTCTCCGGCCCGTACTTGGAGAAGTAGGTCTGCACGTAGCGCTCGTCGTCCTCCCAGAGCGTGCGGAACATCCCGGGCCAGGGACGGCTGATCGTCAGGAAACCTCCTTCTCCCTGCGGAACCGGGTTGCCCTGCTCGTCCAGGATCTCGGGCTTGATCCCAGGGAAGGGAACCGTGGCCGAGCCTGGCTTCAACGTCGTCACCCCGGGGAGGGGTGTGATGAGGATGCCGCCGGTCTCGGTCTGCCACCAGGTGTCGACGATCGGGCAGCGCTCTTGGCCGATGTACTTCCAGTACCAGACCCAGGCCTCCGGGTTGATCGGTTCCCCCACCGTGCCGAGGAGACGGAGCGAGGAAAGGTCGTGGCGAGCCGGGTACTCCGGGCCCATCTTCACGAATGAGCGGATCAGCGTCGGCGCCGTGTAGTAGGCGCTGACTCCATAGCGCTCGACGATCTGCCAGTGGCGGTCCCAGTCGGGGTAGGCGGGGTCCCCTTCATAGAGGACGCTCGTCGTCCCGTTGTTCAGGGGCCCGTAGACGATGTAGCTGTGCCCCGTGATCCAGCCGACGTCGGCGGCGCACCACCAGACCGTGTCCTCGTGGATGTCGAAGATCCATTTGTGCGTGACCGAGACGTGGAGGAGGTAGCCGGCGCTCGTGTGCTGGGCGCCCTTCGGCTTGGCCGTGGTGCCTGAGGTGTGCAGGAGGAAGAGCACGTCCTCCGCATTCATCCGCTCCGCTTCGCACTCCTCGCTCTGTTCGTCGACGAGCTCGTCCCACCAGACGTCGCGGCCCTCGGTCCAGGGGACGTCGTCGCCAGTGCGCCTGAGGACCACGAACCGCTCGAGGTCGGGTGCCTCATCCGCGGCGTCGTCGGCGTTCCGTTTCAGCGGGACCTTGGAGCCCTTCCGCCACCCCTCGTCCTGGGTGATCAGCACCTTGGCGCCGGTGTCACGCATGCGCTCCGCGAGTGACTCCGCGGAGAAGCCGCCGAAGACCACGACGTGCGCAGCCCCGACACGGGCGCAGGCGAGCATGGCGACGGGAAGCTCCGGGACCATTCCCATGTAGATTCCCACGCGGTCGCCCTTGCGGACTCCGAGGCTGCGGAGGCCGTTCGCGAGCCGGGACACCTCTCGGAGGAGTTCCTCGTAGGTGAGGTCGCGCGTCTCGCCCTCCGGCTCACCGACCCAGTGGTAGGCGACCTTTCCGCCGCGGCCCGCGTCCACCTGCTTGTCGAGACAGTTCCAGGCGACGTTCAGCTCGCCGTCGGCGAACCACGTCGCGTGAGGCGGCTTCCAGTCCATCGTCTTCGTGGGCTCCTTGAACCAACCGATGAACTCGCCGGCGAGCTCGGCCCAGAAACGCTCGAAGTCCTTTTCGGCCCGGCGGTAGACCTCCTCGTCGGAGATGGCCGCGCCGGCGCGAAAATCCTCGGAAGGAGAAAACGTGCGCCGCTCCTCGAGCAGAGCCTCGATCGCGGCGTGCGCGTGCTCGGTCTCCATCTGGGAGGAAATATGACCGATAGCAAAGCGGCCGTGTACAGCGATAACCTCTTGTTCGTGCGAGCGAGGATCGCCTTTGGAGTCGTGCTCGCCTTGGGAGCGCTGGCGGCCGGCGGCTCCGCGGGAGCGGCCGTCTCCCAGGCCGCGGCCTCGGCGAGTTCCTTCGGCGTGCGCGTCGTCGTGCCCGGGCGGAACACCGTCACCGCCGGAGCGATCTCGTCGCCGCCTCAGGCGGCTGCTTCGCTCGTCAGTTGGGTCCATGCGAGCGGCGCAGTCTCCGTCGGCGAGATTGCGGCCGGGACAGAGGCGACCGGAACCGACGGCCGTGGCAGCGGGCGAGCGATCACGTCTGTGAGCGGAGTGTCGCTGTTCGGTGGCGAGCTCACCGCCGATTCCGTCGATCTACGCGCCACCTCGCACGCCACCTCGAGGGTCGCCGGAGGCAGCCTGGCCGAGTCCACTCTCACGAACCTGGTGGTGCTGGGGCAACCCGTGGCGGCGGGGATCAACGCGCGCGTCCCGCTCGGAGACTGGGGCTACGCGACGCTCCTGGAGCAGGCTGTCGTCCGTCAGAACACCACGACGAGACGTGGCCACCGCGGGTTCGTAACGGGCATACACGTCCGCCTGACCGCCGACCACGGCGGGCTTCCGGCGGGCACGGAGATCTTCGTCGGCTATGCAGAGGCCGCCGCGACCGCGCTGAAGGGCTCGCCGGCGCCTCCGCAGCCGCTACCCCAACCGACGCCCACTCCTCCACCTCCACCTACGCATCCGGCGCCTCCGCCGGTCGTCCATCCGACGCCGTCCGGCGTGAAGCCCCAGCTGACGAGCGGCGGCTATGTCTTCCCCGTCTACGGCCCCTCGTCGTTCGGCGACGACTTCGGCGCTCCGCGGGCCGACACGGTGTGGCACCACGGCAACGACATCTTTGCGCCGAAGGGTGCTCCCATCCTCGCCGTGGCGGAGGGGACGCTCTTCCTCGTCGGGTGGAACACCGTCGGCGGAAACCGCTTGTGGCTCCGAGACCTGCAGGGGAACGAGTTCTACTACGCTCATCTCTCCGCTTTCTCGCCGCTCGCGGGCGACGGGGCGCACGTCCAGGCCGGCGACGTGATCGGCTTCGTCGGGGCGACAGGTGACGCCGAGGGAACGCCGCCGCACGTCCACTTCGAGGTCCACCCGGTCGAGCTCCGCTGGAAGGGTTACGACGGCGTCGTCAATCCCTATCCCTATCTGCTCGCGTGGAAGCGCCAGACCGACCTCAGCTTCGACGTAGGCGCATGGAGCCCGCCGGGCTCCAAGGCGCCGGCGCCGGCGGCCGTCCTGCTCGAGGCCGATGACATCTCGACCATGAGCGGCCTCGACCCCGCCGCCTTCTCGACTCTGCTCGACATGGGTCCGCTGTTCGGCGAGGGACCGCCCGGGCCCACGATTGTCGAGGCAAAATCCGCCGGCTAGTCATCGGCCGAAATCTACGGCTGCGCCGCGATCTCGGCCGAGATGAACTGGGCCGTCAGGTCAGATCAGCGCGCTACTGCTCGTTCGACTGGTTGTTGTAGGACTCGAAGGGCTGCTCGGGGCCGAACAGCCTGTCCTTCAGCCACCGGCGCGTGTCGGGACCCGTTGCCGGGTTGAAGAGGACGCCCAGTGCGATCCCCGCGAGGAGCAGTGAAGCGTTCCGCCCGGTGTGCGAGTCCTTGCCCTGCACGCGCTGACCGGCTTGGCGAAGCTCCTCGACTGCCTTCCTGAGCTCCTTCTGGAGATCCTTGTCCCGGGCCACCTTCAGCGCCACGCCGGTGGTGCCGCGATCGCCCAGGAGCTCGGCATAGATGCGTCGCGCCGACTCGTACGCGTGCTTGACGTTGTCGTGCAGGTCCTCGTCGCGGGCGAGCCGCTCGACGTACGGCCGCGCTGTATCCACGGCGTCGCTCATCCTGTCCTTTGCCTTCGCCATTCGTCTCGTCCTTTCTTGGTTTTCGCGGGAAGTATCTACCCTCGGGCCGCGGAGGAAAACTCCAACACCCGGGCCCCCGGGAACGCAGCCTCGATCACTTCGTCGATCGAGTCAGCGGGCACGAAGTTCATCGACTTGCGCACCTCTCGCGGAAGATCGTCCAGGTCGCCCTCGTTTTCCTTCGGAAGGACTACCGTCGTTACGCCGGCACGCTGCGCGGCGAGCACCTTTTCCCGGACGCCGCCGATCGGCAGCACCTGCCCCGTGAGCGTGATCTCTCCGGTCATGGCCACGTCCTCGGAGACCGGGCGATTCAGCGCGAGTGAGGCGAGCGCCGTGGCGAGCGCGATCCCGGCCGACGGGCCATCCTTCGGCACCGCTCCGGCGGGGACGTGGATGTGGACGTCCTTGCCCTCGAACCAGTCAGCTTCGAGACCGAGGTCGCTCGCGTGGCTCCGCACCCAGGAAAGGGCGGCCTGGGCGGACTCGCGCATGACCTCGCCGAGCTGGCCGGTGACGATCAGCCTGCCCTCGCCGGGCATGGCGGTCGCCTCGATGTAGAGGACGTCGCCCCCGACCGGGGTGACCGCGAGGCCGGTCGCCACGCCTGGATCGGAGGTCCGCCTGCGGACCTCGCCCGAGAAGCGCGGGCGCCCCAGCCACGAGCGAACGCGGCGTTCGTCGATCCGCACGCGCTTGCGCTTGCCTCCCGCGATCTCGGCGGCCGACTTCCGGCAGAGCGCGGCGATCTCGCGGTCGAGATTCCGGACGCCGGCCTCCCTCGTGTACTCGCGGATGACGAGGCGTAGCGCGTTGTCCGTGAACTTGGCCTGCTCGCTGGTGAGACCGTGCGCCTCGAGCTGCTTCGGCACGAGATAGCGCTTGGCGATGCCGAGCTTCTCCTCCTCGGTGTAGCCGGAGAGGCGAATGACCTCCATGCGGTCGAGGAGCGGGGGCGGGATCGTCTCGAGCTGGTTCCCGGTGCAGATGAAGAGGATCCGCGAAAGGTCGAAAGGCAGGTCGAGATAGTGGTCGCGGAAGCTCGAGTTCTGCGCGGGGTCGAGCACCTCGAGCATGGCGCTCGAGGGGTCGCCTCGCCAGTCAGAGCCCATCTTGTCGATCTCGTCGATCATGAAGACCGGGTTCTTCGTCCCGGCGTCGCGGAGCGCGCGGATGATCGTTCCCGGCATCGCGCCGATGTATGTGCGGCGGTGGCCGCGGATCTCGGCCTCGTCGCGGACACCGCCGACCGAGATGCGGACGAACTTGCGTCCGAGCGCGCGCGCGATCGACTGCCCCAGGGACGTTTTGCCGACGCCTGGGGGCCCGACGAAGCAGAGGATCGGTCCCGAGAGGTCGTGCTTCAGCTTCGAGACGGCGAGGTGCTCGATGATCCGCTCCTTCACCTTCTCGAGGTCGTAGTGATCCTCGTCGAGGATCTTCCGCGCCTTCTCGAGGTCGAGGTCGTCCTCGGTCGTCTCGTTCCAAGGGAGCGACAGGATCCACTCGAGATACGTGCGAATCACGCCATACTCGGCGGCCGCGGAGGGCAGCTTCGCGAGCCGGTCGAGCTCGCGGCGCGCCTGCTTCTCCGCCTCCTCGGGAAGGTTCGCCTCCTCGATCTGAGCCCGTAGCTCGGCGATCTCTGCCTGCTGCTCGTCGCCTTCGCCGAGCTCCTCCTGGATCGCCTTCATCTGCGAGCGCAGGAAGTACTCGCGCTGGGACTTCTCCATCTCCGAGTGCACCTGCGACTGGATCTTCGTGCCGAGCTCGAGCAGCTCGAGCTCCCGGTTCAGGATCACCGTCAGCTGGCGCAATCGAGCCTCGACGTCGGCCTCCTCGAGGAGCTCTTGCTTCTCGGAGGTCTTGAGCCGCATCGTCGTCGCAATCAGGTTCGCGAGCGCGCTCGGGTCCTCCGCATTCGTGGCGGCGAGCTGCAGCTCGTCCGGGAGGTAGGGAACGAGGGCGATGATGCGCGAGAAGAGCGCCTCCACGTTGCGAGCCAGCGCTGCGATCTCCTTCTCGCGGTTGATGACGTCCGGCAGCTCCTCGAACTCGCCGACGAGGTAGGGGTCGTCCTGGACGATGCGAGTCAACCGCACACGGCGAAGGCCCTGGACGAGGATGCGCAGCGTCCCGTCTGGGACCCGGATCATCTTGTGGATCACGGCCGCCGTGCCCACGGAGTAGAGATCGTTGGCCGACTGCGCCTCGTCGTCGCCCTCGCGGGAAGTGACCAGCGCGATGGGTCGGTCGTTCGCCACCGCCTCGTCGACCAGGCGGATCGACCGCTCCTGGCCGATGGCGAGCGGGATCATGGAGTCCGGGAAGACCACGGTCTCCTTGAGCGGGAGGATCGGCATCACGTTGTCCACGGGCTCCTCCGCGCGGTCTTCCGGCTCGATGAGCGTCTCCTCGACGGCGCTCATGCGCTCCCCCTCGTGGTGATCTGGACGCTCAGCTTGCGGGTGGGCCGTTCGGCGAGCGGAAACGTCACCACGAGCAGCCCCCGGGAGTAGGTCGCCTCCGCCGCCTCTGCGTCGACGGGCTCGGCGATGGGAATCTGGCGCTCGAACGGTCCGTAGTCGATCTCCATGTGGACGACTCGCTGCTCCCCCGCGCTCCGGCGACGGATACCACGGATGACGAGAATCCCCTCGGTCAGCACGAGCTCCGTCGCGGCGGGGTCGACGCCTGCGAGCTCGACGACGACGGTGACCGCGCGGGGATCCTCGGTGCGGTAGACGTCGACGGCCGGGCGGAAGCCGCGTCGCGAAGCCACGAGCCGGGGCACCTGGCAGAGGTCGGCGAAGAGCTCCTCCATCTCCAGCTTCAGACGGTCCATGTCCTTGCGCGAGCGCATGAGACAATCGTACCCGTGGGCCGCATCGTCAAAGTCTCCGGCGCCGCCTTCGGCCTCCTTCTGTATCTCTGGTTCGCGGGGGTCAAGAACGTCGATCGGGTGAAGGAACGGAAGCGATCGCGCGGGCACGTTTGACGTGACGCGTAGCCTCCACTAACTTAGTCGGCGCTAACCCTCCCCGAGGAGTCCGCGTGGAGCGCTTCACCCGCACGATGATTCGGTATCGCTGGGCGGTCCTGGCCGTCTGGCTCGTTCTCCTCGTCGTGTCTGTAATGGCCATGTCGGGACTCAGCGCCCTCCTGACGAACCGCTTCACCCTCCCCGGGACGGACACCGATCGGACCGAGAAGATCCTCGAGCAGCACTTCGGCCAGAAGACCACGGGCTCGTTCAGCCTCGTCGTCCAGGGCCCGCCCGGCTCTGCCGAGCGGCTCGTCCCCCTAGTGCGGGAACGCGCGGCGAAGGCCGCAGCGGAGCTGCCGACGGGCAAGCTTGCCGGCGTCCAGGTGGTCTCCGGCTCGGTCGTGTCGGCGACGATCGTGTCGAACCTCGAGCCTGCCGACGCTAAGGGGTACACGGACGACATGCGCGCGGCGGCGGGCAAGATTCCCGGCGCGCAGGTCTACGTATCGGGCCAGGCGGCGATCGAGCACGACCTCGACCCGGTGTTCGCCCACGACCTCAAGGTCGGCGAGCTCTACATCGCCATCCCGATCGCGGTCCTCATCCTCGCCTTCGTCTTCGGCACAACCGCGTTCGTCCTTCCGCTGCTGTTCGCGGGCTTCGCCATTCCGACCACCCTGTCGATCATCTGGATCTTCGCCCACTTCATGGAGCTGACGACGTACCTGCAGAACCTCGTCATGCTCATCGGCCTCGGGATCGCCATCGACTACTCCCTCCTTGTGGTCTACCGGTACCGAGAGGAGCTCCTCGGTGGGAAGTCCAAGGAAGACGCGCTCGTGCGGACGATGCAGACGGCCGGGCGCGCGGTCGTCTTCAGCGGCTCGGCGGTGGGAATCGGACTCGCGCTCATGCTCTTCATGCCCTTGCCCTTCATGCGTGGGTTCGGCATCGGCGGCTTCGCGATTCCGATCGTCTCCGTTCTGTGCGCGCTCACGCTGCTCCCGGTCCTGCTCTATTTCCTCGGGGCGAAGCTCGACCGCGTCCGGCTGGTGCCGAAACGGGTCCTGGCCCGTCGCGATGCCGAGTACAACTTCTGGATGCGCCTGGCGCACGCGATTCAGCGCCGGCCCGCAGTCTTCGCCGCAGGCACGGTTGTAGTTCTCCTCGCGCTCGCCTCGCCGGTGTTCGCGCTCCAGCTCGGGCCCGGGTCCAACAAGGGCATTCCGCAGAACCTCGAGGGTGTCCAGGGACTCAACGTCATCTCCGGCGCGCTCGGAGAGGGCGCGCTCGCGCCCACCGTGATCGCCGGGGATACGGGCCGGCCGCGCGGAGCCGAGGCGCCCGCCGTTCGAGCGGCCATCGACGAGCTGATCGCGGGCCTGCGGAAGGACCCCGAAGTGGCCCGCGCCACCTTCGACGAATCGCGCCAGCACGTCGATCCGACGGGTCGCTACTTCCAGATCGAGGTCGTGGGAAAGAGCGAGTACGGATCGCCGCCGGCACTCGATTTCGTGCACCGCCTCCGTGACCGGATCATCCCGGCTGCCGGTTTCCCCGAAGGAGTCCAGGTCTACGCGGGCGGAGGCCCGCCGAGCGGCGTCGACTTCCTCGAGCTCACCTACGGCGCGTTCCCCTGGCTCGTGCTCGGGGTCTTGCTGCTCACCTACATCCTGCTTCTGCGGGCGTTCCGCTCCATGGTTCTTCCGCTCAAGGCGATCATTCTCAACCTGCTCTCGATCGGAGCGGCCTACGGCGTGCTCGTGATGTTCTTCAAGTGGGGAGGGGCGGACGCGGTCGGGCTGATCTCATTCGACCAGATCGAGGGCTGGATTCCGGTGTTTATCTTCGCCATGGTCTTCGGGCTCTCCATGGACTACGAGGTCTTCCTCGTCAGCCGGATGCGCGAGGAATGGGACGCCGGTCGCCCGAACGCCGAGGCCGTGGCGCTCGGCCTGGCCAAGACCGGACGCATCGTCACGGCCGCCGGGCTCGTCATGTTCGCGGCGTTCATGGGCTTCGTCGCCGGCTCGATCGTCGGCCTGCAGCAGTTTGGCTTCGGGCTGGCAGTGGCGATCCTGCTCGATGTGACGATAGTGCGGGCCCTGCTGGTTCCGAGCGCCATGGAGCTCTTCGGACGCTGGAACTGGTGGTTGCCCGAGAACGTCGCTCGAGTCTTCCGCGTGAAGCCTTCGCCGCTGGCGTCGAAGTCGCGTCCGGCGATGAGCCCCAGCGGGCGTTAGATGGTTGAGCGGAAAGTGTGTCGCCGCCACGGTTTACGATCAGTTTTCGATCAATCATCTAAGTTGCCTGTGTGCAGCTCGACGTAGTCGAGGGCGACATCGCGGAGCTCGAGGTCGACGCCATCGCGAACGCTGCGAACAACCAGCTCTGGATGGGCGCCGGCGTGGCGGGCGCGATCAAGCGTGCAGGCGGTAGTGAAATCGAGGCCGAGGCAATGGCGCAAGGACCGATCGAGGTCGGCGAAGCCGTGGTCACGGGCGGCGGAAGCCTGCGCGCCAGCCATGTCATCCACGGGGCGGTCATGGGTCAGGACCTACGCACCGACGCGGACCTCGTGGCCACGACGACGCGCCGCGTTCTCGAAGTCGCCGACGAGCTGGGCGCTCGCTCGCTCGGGCTGCCGGCGTTCGGGACCGGTGTCGGGGGCTTTCCGCTCGAAGAGTGTGCCGCGATCATGGTGGGCGAGGCGCGCGCGTACGAGCCGCGAAACCTCGAGCGCGTCGTCTTCGCGGTCTTCGGCGATCACGCTGAGGAAGCTTTCCGGCGCGCGCTCGGCGAGCTAGAGGATTAGGACTAGTCCCCGGTCTCGCATTTGGCCCGGGCCTCGTCGATCTCGTCGCGCTGCCCCTGGAGCTCCTCCGAGCGGTCCAGATAACGGAGGGCCTGCTGGCAGCGGCCGAGCTCGGCAAGGGCCTTGCCCATGTTGTAGGCGGCGTAGGCCTCGTAACGGAAGTCGTCCGCATATGTGTCCTCGAGCGCGTTGAGGGCCCGTCTCTGCGTCCGTAGCGCGTCCTCCCACCGCTCCTCTCCCAACAGCTGGGTCGCCTCGTCCGTGAGCTGCACGGCTTCGTCGAGGGAAACCTGGCCTGAGGACGCCTCCGCGGTCGTCGTGACCACGGTCTCCTCCGTCGTCACTGTCACGGGCCCCTGTGTGGGCGGTGCGGTCGTCGAGTTGTCGTCCTGTGAGGTGAGCACGGCGGCGACGAGGCCTGCTACGAGGGCTGCGGCGAGCGCTGCGAGCAGAAGCGGGATCGCCCAGGGTGGACGCCCCGGTGCGGGCGGGCCGCGCCGTAGAGGAGGAGGAGGAGCGGCCGGGCGCAGGCGGGTACTCGCCTCGCGTGCCTCGAGAGCGCTTCCCAGCGCGGAGACGAATTCGGCGCCGCTCGAGTAGCGCTCCCTGGGATCCTTGGCGAGCGCACGCTCGAAGACACGGTCTACCCCACGCGGCAATCCGAGCTGGCGCTCCGACGCGGGCGGGACGGGCTCGTGGATGTGCGCCGCGGCCTCCGCGGTCTCGGACTGGCGCTCGAACGGACGGCCGCCGGTCAGGAGCTCGTAGCCGACCACTCCCAGGGCATAGCGATCGCTCGCAGGCGTGGCTGGCTGCCCCAGAGCCTGTTCGGGGGCGAGGTAGCCCGCCGTTCCGAGCACGGTTCCCGCCGCCGTCATGCCGGTGAACGTGTCGTCGGCGATCCGGGCGATCCCGAAGTCGGCGACCACGAGCTCGTCGCGCGCGTCGAAGAGCAGGTTCGGCGGCTTGACGTCTCGGTGGACGATGCCGAGCTCGTGCGCGGCGTCGAGGGCCTCGGCGGCCTGCCCGAGCCAGGAAAGAGCGTCGGCTGATTCGACCGGCCCCTGCCGCGTCCGGTCTCCGAGCGTCCCGCCCGGTAGGTACTCCATGACGATGAACGGGCGCCCCTGCGAGTCTCCGACGTCGAAGATGGTGACGACGTGCGGGTGACCCGAGAGCCGCGCGGCAGCCAGCGCCTCGCGCTTGAAGCGCTCGCGGAGTTGGTCGTCGCCTGCGAAGCGGTCGTCGAGGACCTTGATCGCGACCTTGCGACCCAGCTCGCGGTCCTCGGCGAGGAAAATCTGGCCCATGCCGCCGCGCCCGATCGGACGCGGGTCTGCATAGCGGTCGGGGAGCGCCCCTGCCATCAGCGCCACAGCATGCGTGTCCTAGCCAGGCTCCTGTCGCGACAAACGTCCCCTCTCCGTTACTCCCTCGTTACAGGCCTCGTTCATGCTTTCCTTACGAGGTTCCACTACTTTGTCGATGGGGTCTTACAGCTGATGCGCCGTTCCTCTCTCCTGGTCGCCGTCCTTGCTGCGCTCGCGTTCGCGTCGAGCGCGCTCGCGTCCCCGCTCTTCGTCGTCCACGGGCGTGGCTGGGGCCATGGCATCGGCATGAGCCAGTGGGGCGCGCAGGGGTTTGCCCTGCAAGGCCGGACGCACCAGCAGATCCTCGCTCACTACTACCAGGGCACGTCGCTAGGGACGAAGACCGGCAGCGTCCGCGTGCTGCTCACCAGCGGCCGCTCGAGCTTCCCGCTCGCGTCGGCCCAGACGATCAGGGGCGCGGGCAAGTCTCTTGCGCCAGGCTCCTACTCGGTGACTCGTTCGGGCTCCATCGTTCACATCGGCGGCAAGACGTTCCCGAGCGGCACGACATTTCGCTCGATGGGCCGGCTTTCCGTCGACGGACAGCCTTTCCGCGGGAAGATTCAGATCTACGCGCCCGGGGGCCTGGCCGCCGTGAACCTGCTCGGGCTGGACCCGTACGTGCGTGGTGTGGTCGCAAACGAGTCGCCCTCCTCGTGGCACCAGGAGGCCCTGCGGGCGCAGGCGGACGCCGCGCGCTCCTACGCGCTCGCCGCCGGAGGACACTGCGGCAATTCCGTGATCGGTTCGAACGTGCTCTGCCGGGGGACGAGCGACCAGGTCTACGGCGGCGTCAACTCGGAGACTGCTTCGACGAACGCCGCCGTCACCGCGACCGCGGGGGAGGTCGTGATGAGCGGCGGATCGGTCGCCACCACCTTCTTCTTCTCCACCTCGGGCGGCAAGACGGTCAACAAGAACGAGGAGTGGGGTGGGGGCGAGGTCTCGTACCTCCAGACCGAGAGCGATCCGTTCGACAACCTTTCACCCCACCACAAGTGGGGCCCGACGGACGCCCAGGAAGACTGCCCTGGCGGTAACAGGGACTGTGTCTATACCGCGCGGGCGATGTCCTCGCTGCTTGGCATCGCGGGCATCCGCGACATGACAGTGGGTGCTCGAAACTCGGGCAGCCGCGTGGAGCGCGTGGACATCGCGACCGCGGGCGGGACTCCGACCCGAACCGGCGCCCAGCTGCGCTCGGCGCTTGGTCTGCGCTCGACGTGGTTCTCGATCGGGGTCCTTTCGCTCGTCCCGGAAAGGACGCAGATTGTGTGGGGAAGGAGCGTCGATCTCGACATCATCGCCCGCGGGGTCGCGAACACAGTGCTGCAGCGGCGGCCCTTCGGGGGTGACTGGACGGATGTCATCGCCGTGACGGGAGCGGGCCCGATGGCTGTCTCGCCGCGCAAGGAGACGTCGTACAGGCTCACCTCACCTGCAGCGACGACGACCGCGGCGCGCATTGTCGTCGCGGCCAAGATCGTGCTCACCGACAGCTCAGCCACCGGCTTGACGGGCATGGTTCGTCCGCTGTCGCTTGCCGGGAGGACGGTTGTCATCGACAGGCAGCGCCTGGACGGCTCGTGGGCCCGCGCCGTGGCGAGGGCGACCGTCAGATCGGACGGCTCTTTCCGCGCCGCCTTCAACGTGAGGGCGGGTCGGGACTACAGGGCGCGGATCACCCCCCCTGCGACGAGCGGCCTCGTCCGCGGCGTCAGCCCGAAGTTCCACGTCCCCTAGGCGAGCAGCTCGTCGTCCGCTACGTCGCGGATCCGGCGCGCCGGGTTCCCGACCACCACCGCGCGCGCCGGCACGTCGTGCAAGACGACCGCGCCGGCCCCGACGAACGCCTCCTCTCCGATCTCGATTCCCGGTAGGAGAACCGCGGCAGCGCCGATGCGCGCGCCTCGGCGGATGGTGGGCCCTTGGCGAAGCTCGTGCCGTCTCTCCGTGCGGCCCATGAAGTTGTCGTTCGCCGTGACCACGCAGGGGGCGATGAAGACATCCTCCTCGAGAGTCGAGTAGGCGGTCAGGTAGGCGTTGGCCTGTACCTTCGTGCGTTCTCCGACCGACACGTCGTTCTCGACGAAGGCGCCCCGTCCGATGACGACGTCCCCTGCGAGCTCGCAGCGCTCTCTCACGCATGCCTGGTCGCCCACGATGACCCCAGCGCCGAGGCGGGTCCCCGCGAAGACGACGGCGTGGGAGAGGATCCGGACTGCGTCACCGACGATCAGAGGGGGAAGCTCCTCGCGCGCGGCCGTGGAGCGTGGGCCGAGCACCGGCTGCTTGCCGAGGACGGCGTAGTCGCCGATCTCGACGTCGGCCCCCAGCTTCGTCCCCGGGTAGATGGCAGCCGTCTTGGAGATTCGCCTCAAGTGCGCCTCAAGCTAGACGCGTTCCCGCTCGAGCGAGGCCTGCAGCTGCTCGAGTGCCCGCACGACCGCCAGGCCTTCGCGAGCGGCCGCGAAGCGGTCGCCTTGCCCTCGCAGGAGCTGCACGAAGTGCTCGCACTCGAGCCGGAGTGGCTCGTCATTCGCGACCTTGGGGATGGAGATGTCGCCGGTGCGGGTCTGCCATTCGCCCCAGGTATCGGCGCGCTGCTCCGGCCCCTTGTCGTA
>JAIBJP010000006.1 GCA_020029625.1 Actinomycetota bacterium
CTCGACGAGCTCCCGGAACCCGGGCCGAATCCGCACGTTCTCGAGCTCCCAGCCGACGATCTCCTCTAGCGGCTTCCGCACCGGCTCGAACTCCCGGGTGATCACCTCGCGAAGCGCGATGCGGCCCTCGTCGAGCCCCTCGTCGACCGCCTTGTAGACGACCGGGTCGCCAAAGCGGCTCGCGATCTCGTCGAGAAGGTCTTCCTGAGTAACCGTGCCGTCGAAGTCGACGACCAAGGTGCGGCGGGTCAAAGGTGGGACGTGACTCCTGCAGGATCCTCGTCGGCGCTCGACGCAGCTTTCTCAGCAGGCTCCTCGTACCAGGAGTAGGCGTAGGACGGATCGTCGAGCTCGCGCGCGAGCTCGGTCAGCCGGAGCGGATGGAAGGTGTCGCACATCACGGCGAGCTCGTGCGTTTCGGTCAGGCCGATCGACTTCTCCGCGAGCCCGGGATGCGGGCCGTGCGGGATGCCCGACGGATGCAGCGTGACCGAGCCGACCTCGATGCCCTTGCGCGAGCCGAAGTTGCCGGAGACGTAATAGATCATCTCCTCCGAGTTCAGGTTCGAGTGGTGGTAGGGGATCGGGATCGCGAGCGGGTCGAAGTCGAGCTTGCGGGGGCAGAACGAGCAGATGACGAAGTTCCTGCCCTGGAAGGTCTGGTGCGTCGGCGGCGGCATGTGGATGCGGCCCGTGATCGGCTCGAAGTCGTTGATGTTGAACGTCCACGGGTAGACGTAGCCGTCCCAGCCGACGACGTCGAAGGGGTGATAGTCGAGGACGTAGGTCTGGTGGCCGTCCTTGATGCGGAGCTTGACGACGTGCTCACTCCGGTCGCTGTGCGTCTTCAGCTCGAGCGGCGGGTGGATGTCGCGGTGGTAATAGGGCGCGTGCTCGAGGAGCTGTCCGTATTCGTTCCGGTAGCGCCGCGGAATCTCGATCAGCCCCGGAGAGGAGAAGACGACGTAGCGCTGCTCGCCCTCCGGCACGAAGCGGTAGGTGGTCCCGCGCGGGACGACCACGTAGTCGCCTTCCCGGTAGGGGAGGTCGCCGAAGATGGACTCCACGGTGCCCTTGCCCTCGTGCACGAAGACGACCTCGTCGCCCTCGCCGTTTCGGTAGAAGAAATTCATCGGTTCGCTCGGGCGGCAGAGGTAGATCTCGACGTCCTGGTTCCACATCAGGAGCTTGCGGCCCGTCACGGCGTCGCCGCCCGGCTCGATCCCGATCGTCCGGAAATGCCTGTGACCATGCCCTTCCGGCGTCCACTCGGCGCGCTCGAGCGGCTCGAAGTCGGCGATCTCCTTCACCCGGCAGGGCGAGTGGAGGTGGTAGAGGATCGACTCGTTCCCGACGAACCCCTCGAGGCCCATCACCTCTTCGGTGAGGAGCGTTCCGTTCTCCCGGAATTGGATGTGGCGCTTGCGTGGGAGGCGCCCGAAGCGCTGGTACGTGGGCATACGGACAGGATATCGGCCCGCTTACAACCCGAGCCCCGGGGCCGCCGCGAGCCTCCCTCCGCTTCGAGCGTAGCGCCGGAGGGCGCACCTGTGGCGCAACTAATGTGCTGATTCAGAACCACGTTCGACTACGCGATCGGGTTGCGCAAGACCCCGATCTTCTCGATCTCGAGCTCGACGACGTCGCCCTGCTGGAGCCACCGCCCGTCACCGTGCTCGAGGATGCAGCCCGTCCCCACGGTCCCGGACCCGAGGACATCCCCCGCTTGCAGTCGCGTGTTCCGCCCCGCGTGCTCGAGCAGCTGCTCCCACGACCAGTGCATGTCGCCGAGATTCCCGCGCGATCGCTCCTCTCCGTTCACCCGAGCGACCATCTCGAGCCGCAGGTCGCCGAGCTCGTCAGTCGTCACGAGCACGGGGCCCATCGAGGTGGCGAAGTCCTTGCCCTTGGCCGGCCCGAGCCCGACGGCCATCTCCATCTTCTGGAGGTCGCGCGCCGACCAGTCGTTGAGGACCGTGAAGCCGGCGATCCGGCCGTCTCCCCCGACGACTGCCGCCGCCTCCAGCTCGTAATCCCAGGCAGAGCTCTCGGCCGGAAAGCGGATCTCCTCGTCCGGACCTACCACGGCGGCCGGGTTCGAGAAGTAGAAGACCGGTATCCGATACCACTCGGGTGCCATCTCGAGCCCGCGCTGGGCACGGGCCGTGGCGACGTGGCGCTCGAAGGCGTAGAAGTCGCGCACTGAAGGAGGGTGGGGGATGGGCGCCCGGAGCCGCACCTCGGCCAGCGCATGCTCGCCGGCTTCCTCCCCTCCCTCGAGGAGCCACGCACGCAGGGAGGGAGCGCCGAGCTCGACGACGCGGTCGCCTTCGATCCGGCCGGGGGCTTCACGGCCGCCGGCCTCGAACGTGCAGAGCCTCAAAGGTTGCCGCGCAGAGCCTGCTCGCGCTCGATCGCCTCGAAGAGCGCCTTGAAATTCCCGTCCCCGAAGCCGCGCGCGCCGTGCCGCTCGATCACCTCGAAGAACAGAGTGGGCCGGTCCTGTGCCGTCTTCGTGAAGATCTGGAGCAGGTAGCCGTCGTCGTCGCGGTCGGCCAGGATGCGCAGCCGGCGCAGGTCGTCCCACGACTCGTCGATCTCGCCGACGCGGTCGCCGACGTCTTCGTAGTAGGTCTCCGGCGTCTCGAGGAACCCAATCCCCCGCTCTTTGAGCGCCTCCACCGTCTCGACGATGTTCGACGTCGTCATGGCGACGTGCTGGACGCCGGGCCCGCCGTAGAACTCGAGGTACTCCTCGATCTGGCTCTTGCGCTTTCCCTCGGCGGGCTCGTTGATGGGGAACTTGATCTTCCCCTGCCCGTCCGACATGACCTTCGACATGAGCGCGGAGTACTCGGTCGAGATCGCCTCGTCGGAGAAGTGGAGCATCTCCGTGAAGCCCATGACACGTTCGTAGAACTCCACCCAGTGATCCATGCGGCCGAGCTCGACGTTGCCCACGCAATGGTCGACCGCGAGTAGCCCGACGCCGGCGTTCGTCGGCCCGTTGGGCGAGACGGACTTGTAGCCCGGGAGGTACGGGCCCTCGTAGCCCTTCCGGTTGACGAAGGAGTGGATCGTGTCGCCGTAGGTGCCGATGGCCGAGAGCTCGACCCGGCCGAACTCGTCTTCGACCGTGTGGGGCTCGATCACGCCGCGGGCGCCCCGCTGCACCGCCTGCCGGTACGCGTCGGTTGCGTCGGGCACGGCGAGCGCGATGTCCCTGACGCCGTCCCCGTGCCGGGTTGAGTGGTGTGCGATCTCGTGGTCCTCACGCATGGCACTCGTCACGACGAAGCGGATCTCCCCCTGCTCGAGGACGTAGGAGGCGCGGTCCCGGACGCCTGTCTCCGGGCCTGCGTACGCCGTCTGGGTGAAACCGAAGGCCTGCTCGTAGAAGAACGCCGCCTGCTTGGCGTTACCAACCCACATCTCGACGTGGTCCCACCCGTCGAGCGGCATGAAATCTGTCATCGGACTCAGTTTAATCGACGCTGGGCGCGGGTGGTTGGGCGCGCCTGGCGAGGAGGATCCCCGCGCCGATGACGAGCCCGCCGGCGATCTGGAGGGTGCCCATCTCCTCGGAGAGCACGACCAGCGCGAAGAACGCGCCGAGGAACGGCTGCAGGTTCGCGTAGAGGGACGACCGAGCCGCCCCGACCCGGTCGATGGCGGTAAACCACATGATGTTCGTGAAGACGAGCGAGAAGAAGAGGCTGTAGACGAAGGCCCCCCATGCGAGCGGGCCGAGGTCCGACCAGTCCTGGCGAATCAGCTGCTCGAACGCGGAGGCGAGCAGTGGGACCGATCCGACGAGCAGCATGAACGCGCTGATCCTGTACGGCGAATATCTGCGCATGAGCGGGCCCATGGCCACCGAATAGGCCGCCCACGTCATGGAGGCGACGAGGCCGAGCAGGATGCCGCCGAGGTCGCCGCCCAGGCCGCTCGGCGCGCCGAGCGCGACAAGCGCCACGCCTGAGAAGGAGATGATCGTCGCGAGCCAGTGCCGAAGGTGCAAATACTCCTGCCCGAGCGCCCGTGAGATCAGGGCGACGAAGATCGGGAGCGTCCCGAACATGAGCGCGACGGTCGCGGCCGTCGTGAGCCGCACGGCGTAGACGAACGAAAGCTGGTTGAGCCAGATGCCGGCAGCCGCGGCACCGGTCATCAGGAGCACGTCCGTCCTCCTGACCACCAGGCTCCCCTCGCGCGCATACGTGAAGCCGGAGAAGAGGAGGGCGCCGATGGCGAAGCGGACGGACGAATAGGCCAGCGGCTCCCAGCCGTGCGTCAAGGCGTACTTCACGACCGTGAAGTTGAAGCTCCAGAAGACGACGGTAATGAGCAGGAGAACGTCTGCCGGAAATCGGTGGCGCACGGCCCCGAAGGCTATGGGAGCGCCACGGGCCCAAATGGACAATTGACAGGAACCGGGGTAGGCCGCATCGTTGAAGACGGCCGCGCCCGCCGGCTCCAACTGAAGGTCGAGACGAAGGGCAGACGTGGCGCTCAGCAGGCATCTCCTCGCAGGATTCGCTCTCATCGCGATGGTCGCGTTCGCCGGGTGTAGCGACGGCAAGCAGAAGCAAGCGCGCCCCCACCCCGCGTCACCGGCGCTCCCCGGTCTCTACTCGGTTGGCGCGCGGATCTTCGGCTTGCCGGGAGGACCTGTGCGTCTTGCGACGCCCCCGGTCACGCCGCTCGCGGGCTGGCTCACACCCGCCGCTGTGCCCTCGGCCGACGGGCGCTACCTTGCGTACAACTCCTGGAGGGAGCTTCGCCAGGACGACCCGAAGCTGTCTTGGTCAGATCAGGGCATCGAGCCGGGCGACCCGCTCGCGACTCCGTCCATCCGCCTCTACGACAGCCGCGCTGGGACTGACGACGTCCTGGCGGAGGGCGCCTTCTCGCTCGCCTGGCGGGCCGACGGCGCGCTCGCCTACTTCAAGGGCGCCGAGCGCGACTACCGCGCCGGCGTGTCCTATGTCGGGGACGTCGTCGTCCGCCCGTCGCTCGAAGGGGCTCCCGAAGTGTGGTCCTCCGAACGGGGCCGGTACATCGTCGTCGGCTGGGCCGGAACCCGCCTCGTCGCGTACATCGAGCACGAGGGGGAGGCGCTCGACGTGGTCGTCTTCGACGGCCCGGGGCGGATGAGAGCGCTCGCCGCGAATTCCGCGCTCGTCGCCATCAGCCCGAACGGCAGGCAGGCTTTCGTGGAGCAGGGGCCGGCCCAGGGCCGGCCTACCGTCCGTGTCCTGGAGCTGGCAACGGGTCACGAGGCTGCGGCGCTCGACCTCACGCGCGTCGATGCCGCCGTGGGCTGGGTCGGCTACGCCGGCGACTGGCGCGCCGACCGCGTCGTCGCCTCCTCCGCCTCTGGTCTCGCCGTTTTCGGAGTCGCCCCAGGGAAGATCTCGCTCCAGAAGGCCCTGAGGGTCGCCGCCTCGAGCGTCGCCGAGCCTCGCTTCGTGGACTCCTCCGGGCTTCGCGTCAAGGCCTGGACGAGCGTACGGCGCGGCGGGGTCTTCCTCGATTGCGACTTCGCCGAAGAAGCGTGCGACCGGGCCATGCCGCTACCCGAGGCCCGTGGCGTCCACGGCTTCCCCGCCTGGCGCCGCCCGCTCTACAACCCCAGCCGCCCGCTCGGGACGAGCTGATGCGGCGCGCCGTCGTCGCCCTCGCGGCCGCCACCGCGCTGCTTGCCTGCGGCTCTGCGACTGCGGCGGACGGCTGGTGGACGTTCGACCGCAACACGAATCTCAACTCGACTCTCGCGTGGAAGTGGACGTACCCACCGAGCCCCGCGCAGTATTCGCGCAGCTGGCGAGCCGGCTCGGGCAGCTCCACCGACGAGTGCAGGCGCGGCGAGGGATGGTTGCCGGCCGGCTGGTATGCCCAGTGGGGGCACTGGAACCACTACGGCGGCAGCGCGATCAGAGGACGCGTCTGGTGGCTCCAGGACAAGTACTGCTACGACGGCGTCACGAAGCGCGTCGAGCTCTTCATCCACAGCGAGGAGACGGCCGACAACGGGCAAGCCTGCACGTCGGCGTGGGACGATCCGTTTTGCTGGGAGCGCGAGGCCGACTACTACTCGCTCGGCTGCATCAAGCTCGCGCGACCCAGTCCGGTCGCGGACTTCCCGGGCGACCTGGGAAGCGCCCACAGTTACTACCACTCGTACGGCGGCTCCAGCAACCACGGCGATCTACCGAACGACGCCTACGAGCTCTACGTGTTCTCCTGACCCGACGAGGCGTTAGTGTTCGGGCGATGCCCGAGCCGACGAAAGACGACGTCGACGCGCTCGTCGGACCGGCCACGCCGCACTTCGCCTTCCAACTGCGGGCACGGGTGCGCGCGTTGATCCGGGAGCTCCCGGAGGGTCACCCTGTCCGCGTCTACGGGGAGGAGCAGATGGAGCTGCTGGAGCGGCTCGGCTTCTCGACCTCCAAGGCAGAGGAAGGCCCGCTCGAGCCTTCGACTCGTCCCGGGTGGGAGACGTTGCCAAGCCACGCCCCCGCATCGAGCCCTCTTCCGAAGAACCGGTGACGGCGTTCGAGGGGAAGTCCGTCCTCGTGACGGGCGGCTCGCGCGGCATCGGCAAGGGGATCGCCCTGCGCTTCGCCGAGCTCGGCGCCGCTCGCGTCGCGGTCAGCTACCTGCGGAACGACCGCGCGGCAGAGGAGACGGGCAAGGAGCTCGAGCGACTCGGAGCCCAGCCGCTGCTCCTCCGGGGGAACGTCGGTGACCCGGAAAAGGCGGCCGCGCTGATCGAGCAGGCGGGACGGCTCGACGTCCTCGTCTCGAACGCCGCCACCGGGGTCATTCGCCCCGCCCTCGAGATCGAGGAGAAGCACTGGGACTGGACGATGAACGCGAACGCGCGCGCGCTCCTGACCCTCACCCGGCACGCAGCCCCGTCCATGCCCGCAGGGAGCTCGATCGTCGCCATCTCGAGCCTGGGCGCACAGCGCGTGCTCGACGACTACGTCGTCGTGGGCGTCTCCAAGGCCGCGCTCGAGGCGCTCGTCCGCTACCTCGCCGTCGAGCTCGCGCCGCGGGGAATCCGGGTCAACGCCGTCTCCGCCGGGCTCGTGGAGACCGGCGCGCTCGAGTACTTCGCGAACCGGGACGTGATGCTCGAGTACTACAAGCGGCGCACTCCGGCCGGGCGTCTGGTGGGCCCGAGTGACGTCGCGGACGTTGTTTGCTTCCTCGCCTCGCCCGAGGCTGAGATGATCCGCGGTCAGACCCTCGTCGTCGACGGGGGCTATTCGGTGCTGGCGTGACCGACGAGCGATTCGCCCACGACGCCTACTTCGTCGATCAGCTCATCCGGCCGATCGCCAACCTCTACCGCATCTCCACTCTGGGCCCCGACGGTTCGAGTCCGGGGCAGCCGCTCGCCTTCGTCCGCCAGAAGAAGCTCGCGATCAAGGAGGACATCCGCTTCTTCGCCGACGAGACCGAGGCGGAGGAGCTGTTCCGGATCAAGGCCCGCGCCGTGTTCGAGGTGCGCGGGCGCTTCGACGTCACGACGCCCGAAGGGGAGCGCATCGGGCTCCTGGAGAAGGTCTTCGGCATCTCGCTCCTGCGCTCCACCTGGCGCATCCACGATGCCAACGAGCAGCAGATCGCACTCGCCCAGGAGAAGAGCATGCCCATCGCCATCCTGCGCCGGGCGATCGACCTCGTGCCCTATGCGGAGCTGATCCCGATCGTCTTTCAGTTCACGATTCTCATGGACGGCCGTGAGGTCGGCGAGCTGCGCAGGCCGATCGGCCTTCGCGATCGCTACATCCTCAAGCTCGGCGGAGATCCGGACCGCCGCATCGACAGGCGGGTCGCAGTGGCCCTCGCTATCGCGCTGGACGCTTTGCAGTCGCGCTAGCGCCGAAGTCGTACACGTCCATTCCCTCCGTGCGCTTCAGGTAGTTGACGATCGCGTACGTGAGCGGCGTCGCCGCCGTCTCCCATCCGACCTTGATCAGCCAGGTCGTGACGATCGGGTTTGCGAGCGCCGCCCCGGTCCCCGCGAAGGCGATCGTGATGAAGATGGCGGAGTCGAGGCCCTCACCGACGATCGTCGAGCCGATGGTTCGAGTCCAGAGGAAGCGGCCGCGGGTCGCGCCCTTCATGAAGGCGAGGATGTAGGCGTTGGCGAGCTCCCCGACGACGTACGCCGCGAGCGAGGCGACGAACAGGCGCCACGTCGTCCCGAGGATCTGGTCGTAGGCACCCTGGTTCTCCTCCCAGAAATCCGCCGCGGGCAGGTGGATGGCAGCCTGAATCGCGCCGAGTGCGAGCAGGTTGCACGCGAATCCGAGCCAGATGACCCGGCGGGCCGCTCGAATCCCGTAGACCTCGGTCAGGACGTCCCCGAGCAGGTAGGCGAGCGGGAAGATGACGAGCCCGGCCGGGAAGACGCGGCCCGAGACCTCGACGAGCTTCACCGCGATGATGTTCGAGACGACGAGGGCCGTGACGAAGAAGGCGGCCACGACGACGAAGCGCTGCGAATACCTCATCCGCTCCGCTCCAGAGCTTCGTCGATCTCCTCGTCCGTGATCGTTTGCGGTGGCGCCGCACTCACGAGCCGGCAGCCCTCGGCCTCCGGCCAGATCACGGCTTCAGTCTTTTCAGAGTGTCGAGCGCGATGTAGCCGGCGATCTTCGGGTTCTCCTGGAGGCGGCGGAGGGAGTACTCGTACCACTGGCGTCCGAACGGGACGTAGATCCGGAGACGGTGACCCTCGCGGACCAGCTCGTCGCCGAGCTCGGGGCGGACGCCGAGCAGCATCTGAAACTCGTACTCCTCCGGCGCCAGCCCGCGTTCGTCGATCAGCGTCAGCGCCTCGCCGATCACCCAGTCGTCGTGCGTCGCCACGGCGACGTAACCACCGGCGTCGAGGAGTGCCCCCACAGCCTCGACGAAGTTCATGCGAACGGTCTCGAACTCCTGGTAGGCGATCTCGGCCGGCTCGACGTAGATCCCTTTGCAGACGCGGACGTTGGGCCGCAGATCCGCGAGCTCGGCGATGTCCGTCAGCGTGCGCTTCATGTACCCCTGGAGGACGACCCCGACGTTGTCGAGGCCCTGGCCGCGCAGCTCGCGGTAGAGCTCGAGCGTCTCGGTGGTGGTCGAGGAGTCCTCCATGTCGATGCGGACGAAGTTGCTCCGCTTGGCGGCCTCGCGGACCAGCTCGGCGATGTTGTCCCGACAGAATTCGTGATCGAGGTTGAGGCCGAGACCCGTGAGCTTGACGCTGATGTTGGAGTCGAGACCCTCGCGCTCGATCGTTTCGAAGACATCCTCGTACTCGGCCAGGAGAGCGGTGGCCTCCTCGCGGCTCGTGATCTCCTCGCCAAGCACGTCGATCGTCGCCATCTTTCCCTCCTCGTTGAGCCCGCTGACAACGCTGCAGGCCTCGACGAGTGTCGAGCCGGCGATGTAGCGGCGGGAGAGCTTCTTGACGACCGGCCGCGGGACGGCCGGTAGCACCCTGACGATGGCGCGGTCGAGCAGGGTCACGGCGGCGCGATTCTATTTCGCTACGAACCGCGCGCCACGCGCGCGCCTGTGCGCGCTACGCTCGAAAGCGGGTGGTGGCTCGGGGTGGCCCCGTCACGCAGGCGGCAGTTCGCGCATGAAACCTTGCCGTGCCGCGGAGACGAGCGCGACAGCCTCGGGGAAGAGGACGCGCATCGCGTCCCGCAGCGCGGTGGCCTGCGCGTCGGGCGTGCCTTCCAACTGCATCCGCTTCAGCGCGGCCGCGGTCAGTTCGACGGCCGTGTTCAGCGTCAGGGTGGCGAACTGCTCCCGCTGAGACTCGTGCACGGCCTCGGCCTGGCGCTCCGCGAACTCGCGCAAACCGCGCATGAGCTCCTCTGGATCGCCCCCGAAGGGAAAGCCGAATCCGCCTTCCATGGGCAAGTACTGTACCGACGTGCCCCGGTTCTCCGACGCCGTCAACGAACAGGTCGCTTATGAGTTCGGCGCATCCCAGCAATACGTCGCCATCGCTGTCTGGTACGACGCCGAGACGCTCCCGCTGCTGGCGGCTCACTTCTATCGCCAAGCCCTGGAGGAGCGGAATCACGCGCTGATGCTCGTGCAGTACCTGCTGGACGCCGGCGAGAAGGTCGTGATCCCTGCGGTCTCGCAGCCTCAGAACGAGTTCGCCGACCCCGTCGCGCCCGTTCGCCTCGCACTCGAGCAGGAGCGAACTGTCACGGAGCAGATCACGCGCCTCGCGGCCCTCGCCCGCGAGGAGAACGAGCTCGTCGGCGAGGAGTTCCTCAACTGGTTTCTCAAGGAGCAGCGCGAGGAGGTGGCGAGCATGTCGGCCCTCCTCTCGGTCGTCGAGCGCGCGGCCGACAGCATCCTGCTTGCAGAGGAGTACCTGGCACGGCAGCAGATCGGCGACGCAGGCGCCGATCCCACCGCGCCTCCTGCTGCCGGCGGCGCCCTCTAGGTGCTCCGCATCGAGCTTCCCGACGAGCTCTCGGACGAGCTCGTGGACGCTTTCCGTCGCCTCCTTCCCCAGCTCTCGCGGTCAGCGCCGATCCCGGACGCGGAGGCGCTGAAGGAGATTGTTTCCTCGCCGGCTACGACGGTTCTAGCGGCGCGCGACGAGGGTGAGATCATCGGTCTCCTGACCCTCGCCGTGTTCCGGGCTCCCAGCGGGCTTCGCGCGTGGATCGAAGACGTCGTCGTCGATGAGACGGCGCGCGGGCGCGGCACCGGCGAGGCTCTGACACGCGAGGCTGTCCGCCTCGCGGGCGAACGCGGTGCCCGCACTGTCGACCTGACCTCGCGCCCGAGCCGGGAGGCTGCCAACCGCATGTACGAGAAGGTCGGCTTCAGGAAACGCGAGACAAACGTGTACCGCTACGAGCTCGAATCGCTCGCGAGCGGAAGCTTGTAGGAACGCTCGACCTGGGCCGCGAGCTCCTCGGCCGCGGCGAGGCCGCTCTTCATCGCCTCCGCGAACGGGGAACCGCCCGAGGCTCCGAGCGCGCGTTCCAGCTCCGCCGCGGCTCGGCCGATCGTGTCCAGGTAGTCGGTCGACGCCACCCGGGGCGGTGCGAGAATCGTCTCCTGGAGCTGGGCCGCCGCCAGCTCGGCCTCCTCAATCCCCTCCGGAGCCTCTTCCAGCCGCAGCTCGAGCAGACGGGCGCGCAGGTCGCCGACGTCGCCCCCGCCCGCGCTCTCCTCTGCGAGCTCACACATGGCTGCGATCGAGACGGCGTCGCGAATGAGCCCTCGATCGGCAACCGGCGTTCCCTTGCGATCCAGGGCCAGCCACGTCGACTCGGCGCCCCGCCGAAAGGCGCAGAGATAGATCCGGAGGCCGGCCGGCTCGACCGGCACCACCCCCACGACGTCCTCCCCAGCCCCGGCGTGCGCCCGAGCGGCCGCGAGCGCTTCGCCGATCTCCTCCTCGAGCTCCATCGAAGGCAACAATAGTCTCGTGAGCGAGCTCTTCACGGAGCGAAACCGCACGGCCCAGGCGCTCTTCGCACCCCTGGCGACGACATACGACCGCTACGCCCGCCTCCTCTCTTTCGGGCAGGACCCCCGCTGGCGGTCGTTCCTCGTTTCGCGACTCGAGGCGGGTCGGGCCGACTCCGTGCTCGACGTGGCGTGCGGGACCGGCGCGGTCTCGCTCGAGCTCGCCCGCCGCTACGACTGCCGCGTCACCGGCGTCGACCAGAGCCCGGAGATGCTCGACAGCGCCCGCCGCCGCGTCGGCAATCGGGTCGAGCTGGTCGAAGCGCGCGCCGAGGCGCTGCCCTTCGAGGACGCGACCTACGACGGTCTCACCTTCACGTACCTGCTTCGCTACGTGGACGACCCCGCGGCGACGATGCGCGAGCTGACGCGGGTCGTTCGCCCTGGCGCGCGGGTCGCGATGCTCGAGTTCTTCGTCCCAGGAAACCCGGTTGCCCGCGCCTCCTGGGAGGTCTATGTCAGAGCCGGACTGCCGGTTCTCGGCAGGCTGATCTCTCCGGGGTGGCGGGAGGTCGGGACATTTCTCGGGCCGAGCATCCGCGATTTCTGGCAGCGCTGGCCTCTCGAACGCCTGCTCGAAGCCTGGCGTGACTCCGGAATCGAGAATGTGCGCGCTCGCCCCCTCAGCCTCGGGGGTGGCATCGTGGTCTGGGGCCGGCGTGCGGGCTGAGCTAACCCGCCCCGCCTTCTATGCCCTGCGCTCGGGCGGTTGGAGGGACTACGTGACGCTCCTCCACGTCCCCTACACGGCGTGGCACCTGAGCTACGTGGCGATCGGGGCGGCGCTGAGCCCCGAGTTCGCGCTCTCGCGTCTCTGGCCGGCCCTCGTGGCCTTCGGCCTCGCGGTCGGCATCGGCGCCCACGCCCTCGACGAGCTCAACGGCCGCCCGCTCAGGACACAGATACCGGCGCGCCTCCTCGTGGCCCTGGCTGTCGTCTCGATCGGCGGCGCCGTGGTCATCGGCATCGTCGGCGCGGTGACGGTCAATCCCTGGTTGGGCGCGTTCGTCGCGGCGGGGGCGTTCATCGTCGCCGCCTACAACTTGGAGTGGTTCGGCGGTCGCTTCCACGGAGACCTGTGGTTCGCGATCGACTGGGGCGCCTTTCCCCTCCTGACGGCCTACTTCGCCACGGCGGAGAAGGTCGATGCCACGGCCATCGCGGGCGCCGTGTTCGCGTGCGCCGCGAGCCTGGCCCAGCGTCGCCTCTCGACGCCGGTCCGCGACCTGCGCCGCCGGGTGACGAAGGTGAGCGGCACCGTCGAACGCCGTGACGGCAGCGTGCAGCCGCTCGAGGCCGCTGACCTCGTGACTCCGGCGGAGGCGGCCCTCGGCGCGCTCACCGTGGCCATCGTTGCCTTGGCCGTAGCCATCGTCATCATGCGGTTGTGATCATCCTTCCGCTCCTCGCGGAGGAGCCGCCCGCGCTCGTCCGGCCCGTCATCACCGCGCCGCGCCCTCGCGAGACCTCTTTCGGCGTTGTCGCCGGCCGCGTGGGCTCCGGGACCGCCCGGCTGGTCATTCAGGTGAACGGCGTCACGCAGGCCGACGTCCCGCTGACGATCGGCTTTCGCACCGATGCCCCGGCCGCTCCCTTCCGCATCCGCGTTGCGCTGCCGCCACGCGATTCGACAATCAAGGTGATCGCCTACGACAGCGCGGGAAACAGCGCGGCGAGGACGGTCGGCCCGGTGTTCGGCCTACCGAGGGCCGGCACGCCGGTGCCGCTGCAGAGCGCTGAAGACCCGGTCCTCGCCCGCCGCATCCGAGAGCTCGTGCAGAGCTACCCAGGCCCGGCATCTGTCTTCGTCCAGGACCTGCGGTCCGGTCGGGGGGCCGCCTGGAACGCCCGCGCCCGCCACCAGGCGGCCTCCACGCTCAAGCTCGGCATCGCGGTCGAAGTGCTCCGCGTCCTGCGGGCGAAGCCGAAGCCGCGGACGCGCCTGGCGAACCTCTTTCACAACATGCTCGTCTACTCGAGCAACAGGGCTGCCAACGAGCTCGAGGTCTGGCTCGGCGGTTCCACGTATGCGGGCGCCGCCCGCGTCACCGCCACCCTGCGGGCCCTCCACCTCGACGACTCCAACATGTACGGGGGGTACATCCTTGGCACCGGGTCGACGCGGCCGATTCCGCTCCGGGTGGAGAGCCAGCCACCGTACTTCACGTTCGGGAAGTACACGACCGCCTGGGACCTCGCTCGGCTGCACCGCTTCTTCCACCGCGCCACCGTGGGCCGCGGTCCGCTGCTCGACCTGCCCGGGCACTTCACCGCCTCGGACGCACGCTACCTCCTCTACACGCTCGCGCACGCGCGCGACCCCGGGAAGCTCGACCGCTACATCGGGGCGCAGCCGGGAGTCTCCGTCCTGCACAAGGCCGGCTGGATCATCCATGCGCGGCACGACAGCGGGCTCGTCTTCTGGCCAGGCGGGGCCTTCGTCGTCACGGTCATGACCTGGAATTGGAACGAGGCCGGCTCCTCATCCGACATCCTGGCCGGACGCGTCGCCGAAGCCGCCCTGAGGCGGTTCTCAGGCGTCTCCGCTCGACCGGCGGTTCCTCACCGCCAGCTCCTACGGTCGTAGGATTAGCCGGTGGAACTCGCCTTCGAGCTCGCATTCGCCGCCGGCCTGACGGCCGTGGCGCTGTCCTTCGGGGCTCTCGCGCTCGGCCGTGCCCGCGAGCGCTACCTGGTCCTACTGACCGCAGTGCTTGCCGTCGCTGCCCTCGCGGCCGCGGGCGCTCTGACGGTCAACGTGCTCCAGCGCTTCACCGACAACGATCCGCTGCTTCTGGCGGCGGGAGGGCTGGCTGCGGCCGCCATCGCCGAGCTCGGCCTGGTGGCCCTCGCAAGAGGGCTTCGACGCACCCGCGAACTCGAGCGACTCAGCGAAGCCGCTCGCGAAGACCTTGCCTCCTTCGTCGAGACGGAAGTCCGCGAGCGGGTGCTCGAGCTCGAGCGGCTGCTCGCGCGTGAGCGCGCCAACGCCAGCCACCAGCTGAGCGAGCAGGAGCGGCGACTGGCCGAGGAGCGCCGGAACATCGTCGAGCGCCAGACAGAGCGCGCGCGCGTCGAGCTCACGCAGGCGGTCTCCGCGGTTCAGGAACGTCTCGAGCGGCGGCTGATGGCCTGGGCGGCCGACCTCGACCGCGGGCAGCGGGAGCTCGAGGCCCACCTGACCGGGCTCTCCGAGCGGCAACGCGTGGCGGTGGCGGCCTACGAGGCACGGCTCGCGGCGGACACGGAACACGTGGAGGCGGCCAGCGAGGAGCAGAAGGTCGCGCTTTTGAAGCTCCGAGAGGCTCTTCATCGTCTCGGCACCGAGTTCCTCGAGGAAGGCCGGTCGGAGATCGAAGTGCACGCCGCGGAGCGTCGCCGCGCGCTCCACGAGGTCGGCGAGCGGATCCGAAACCGCGAGCGCGCCTTGCGCGAGCAGATCGAGCGAGAGGAAGGCGAGGCGCGGAGCCGGCTCGCGTCCGGCCTCGCCGACGCCGAGAAGCGACATCTGGCGGCGCTCGAACGCGCTTTCGACAGGGCCGCCACCCGCCTCTCGGAATACGCAGAGAAGCAGTTCGACGCCCAGATCCGTGCTTCGCGGGAGAAGGCCGCCGAGCGCCTTTCCCGCGAGCTCGAGAAGGGGATCGAGCAATTCGCCCGCCAGGCGGAACAGGATGTCGCGAGTCGAATCTCGGACCTGGCCCGCCAGACTGCCGACCGGCTCCAGCGGCGCATTACAGACGCGGCTCGAACCGGAGAGGCACAGCACGACGTGGCCGCCGACCGCGTGAGGCAGCTCTCGGAGCGGTTGGAAGAGGCGATCGCCGCGGCGGAGGATCGGCTCGCGGTCATCGAAACCGATTTCGCCCGAACGGGTCGTGCCGAGAGCGATTAGCGCTTACTTTTCGGAGCAGGGTTCGTCTGAATTAGGCCGAACCTACGCGGGATGGAAGAGTTGACGATCCTCGAACGGGACCAGGACGAGCGCGGGAAAGTCGAAAGTTGGCGCCTTCACGTCCTCATGGAGGCCGGCTACCCGCTTCCACTCGCGGAGCGGATCGCCCAGAGCGAGGCCGACCTTCACGAAGCCGTGGAGCTGGTCGGTCATCGCGGCTGCTCGGCCGACGTCGCGGCACAGATCCTCCTCTAGCGTTTCGCCTCTAGCGTTTTCGGCACGGCTCCGCGACTCCCCGCGTACGTGCGCTGAGCTAGATTCGACCGTGTGAAGGTCGAGCACGAGCTTCAGGGGGATCGCAAGGTCTACACCGTCTCAGCGTTCAATCGCGGCGTTGCTTCGTGGCTCACGCGACTGCCGACCATCTGGGTCGAGGGCGAGGTCACGGAGTTCCGGCGCCAGGATCGCTGGCAGAGCGTCTTCTTCACCCTGAAGGATCCCCGGGACGGCTCCTGTCTTCCCGTCAGCATGCCGCGGAGCGGCTTCGACGCGCTCCGCCTCGAGCTCGTCGACGGCACGACGGTTCACGTTTTCGGCCGGCCCGAGCTCTTCGCCGCCCGTGGCGAGTTTCGCCTCCGGGCGCTAACGATCGAGCCGCTGGGGCTCGGAGCTCTCTTGGCGGGAATCGAGCAGCTCAAGCGCCGACTCGCCGGCGAAGGCCTGTTCGCGGCGGCACGCAAGCGGCCGTTGCCGCTCTTCCCCCGCCGGATCGCCCTCGTGACCGGCAACGAGGCCGCGGCGAAGCGCGACTTCGTCACCGCGGTCACGGCTCGCTTCCCCGCTGCGCAGATCGTCATCGCGCAGACATACGTGCAGGGACCGCGCGCCGCCCCGGCTCTTACGACTGCGCTCGCGGACATAGTCAGGGAACCAGGCGTCGAAGTCGTCGTCCTCACCCGCGGCGGAGGCAGCTTCGAGGACTTGCTGCCGTTCAGTGACGAGAGAGTCGTCCGCGCCGTGGCCGGCTGTCCCGTGCCCGTGGTCTCGGCGGTCGGCCACGAGCAGGACACGCCTCTCTGCGATCTCGCTGCCGACGCCCGCGCGTCCACGCCGACGGCAGCAGCTCGGCTGGTCGTCCCGGACGAGGGCGAGCTCCGTGAGCGCCTTCGCGCGCTCCGGGCGCGACTCGACCGCGCTCCCCTGCTTCTTGTCGAGCGCAAGAGGGCGGTGCTCGACTCGCTGGCCGGCCGCTTGCGTACGTTGTCTCATCAGGCAACATTGGCTAGAGGGTACGCGATCGTCCGGATGGACACGGGCATCGTTCGCGCAGCCTCGGCGATCGCTCCCGGCGACCGCATCGACGTCGAGCTAGCCGAAGGCGCGCTTGCCGCGCGCGTCGAGGAGACACGCCCGTGAACGACGCTGTCCCTTTCGAGGAGGCCCAGCGCGAACTCGAGCGGATCGTGTCCGAGCTGGAAAGCGGTCGCGCGAGCCTCGAGGACGCCGTCGTCCTCTGGGAGCGCGGCGACGAGCTCTACCGTTACTGCCTCGGCAAGCTCGACTCGGCCGAGGGAAAGATCGACGAGCTCGGGGCCCGGATCGAGGAGGCACGTCCCTGATCGGCTGGCTCTATGACTTGATGGCGCGCGGTTCCGAGGAGCGCGAGCTGGGGGCCCGACGGCATGAGCTGCTGGGCGGCCTCACAGGAGACGTGCTCGAAATCGGGGCTGGCACTGGAGCCAGCCTCCCTCACTACGAGCACGCCGCGCGCGTCGTCGCGCTCGAGCCGGACGCGAGCATGGCGAAGCGTCTCCCGGCCAAGGCCGCCGCAGCGAGGGTGCCCGTGGAGGTCGTAGAGGCCGCCGCAGAAGCGATGCCCTTTCCCGACGAGAGCTTCGACGTCGTCGTCTCCGCTTTCATGCTCTGCTCGGTCGTGGACCCGCCTGCCGTGCTCGCCGAGGCTCGGCGCGTCCTCAAGCCGGGTGGCAGGCTCGTCCTGCTCGAGCATGTGCTCGCGGAGGGCCGGATGGCCCGCTGGCAGGAGCGGCTGACTCCGCTACACCGGAAACTCGCCGGAAACTGCCACCTGAACCGCGACACGCGGGCGACGGTCGCTGCTGCCGGCTTCGACACCGCGGGCGTCGAGCGCACACGGCTTCCAGGCCTGACGCCCCTCACTTGCGACGGGGTTCAGGGAGTGGCGATCAAGACTTCTTCGTAGAACTCGCCCCGGCGGCGCCCGGTGCGGCGGTTCACGTGGCGGATGCTGCGATCCTCGAGCTTGAGCCCCGCGGCCGAGAGGATGCCGTCGTAGAGCCCGCGCCGGTCGTTGACGACGATCACCATCTTGCCGCTCCTCCGCAGCGATCGCCGCGCGCGAGCAAGCACCGCGGCGACGTCTTCGCAGTAGCCCTTGACGCCGCGTCCGATCTCGTCCGCGTCCCGCCGTTCGAGCCCCAGCAGCTCGTAGGCGTACGCATGCTGCTCGTGGTAGTCGATGAGGCCGGGATACGGAGGCGAGGTCAGCACGAGGTCGACGGGCCCGGGCGGATCGAGCTCCCGAGCGTCGCCGTGCAGGACGGTGACCGGCTCCGACGAGCGCACGTCGGCGAACTCCTGCACGCGTTGCACGGCGTCGCGGACGTAGCGCTTGAGGAACTTCTCCGCCTCGCCGACCGGACGGCAGACGCGACGGTGCTTGTGGCAGAAGTACTCCTGTTGGACGGGCTCGGCCGGGAAATCGAGGTCGTCGTGGCGCGCGAGCCGTGCGGAGCGCGCCGAGCGGGAGAGGACCACCTGCCAGAGCTCGGGGTACTCCGTTCCTGCGATTCGCTCGCGAAAGGCGACGAGCTCGCCCACCGAGCGGGGTGCGAACCAGCGCTTCAGGTAGGGGGAAGTGGAGGCAGACTTGGCGGGCGTCTCCGGAGCCGAGAGGCGGACGACGTCGGCCAGAAGCGCGTGGGGCTCGTACGTGGACGTCTTGACCCGCATCAGCAGGCAGTTGAAGGCGGACACGTCGCACCCGGCCGCGCGGGCACCGAAGGCGTTCGACTCGACGAGCGTCGTGCCCGATCCGGCGAACGGATCCCATATGAGGTTTCCGGGCCGGGCATGTCGGCGCAGGAAGACTTCGGCGAGTTGGGGCACGAACTTGCCGAGGTACGGATGGAGGCGGTGTACGTGCTTCGTGCGCTCACGCTCGGGCAGCTCATTCTCCGACCACGAGAGCTCGAGGTCGATTTCCTGGTAGAGGGCCGCCTGCGTTTGCATCGGCGCGGTGTTCGCCGCTTTCCCGCCCGGACCTTCTCTCGTATGATCTCGCGCGGATGGCCACGTCCCCCCAGGAAGCTCTTCGCAACGTCCCGATCTTCTCGGACCTGTCCGACGATGACCTCGAGCTGCTCGCCCGCCAGATGAAGGAGCGCCGGTTCTCGGAAGGCTCCGCGGTGACCAAGGAGGGGGCCGGCGCCGCGGGCTTCTTCGTCATCGTCGAGGGCAACGCGACGGTCAGCGTGGGTGGAGAGGTCAGCGGCACGCTCGGGCCCGGCGACTATTTCGGCGAGATCGCGCTGATCGACGAAGGGACGCGCTCGGCGAGCATCACCGCCGCGACGGACATCCTCAGCTACGGGCTCACGGCCTGGGAGTTCAAGCCCTTCGTGGAGGAGCACCCGCAGGTGGCGTGGGCGATGCTCCAGACGCTCGCCCGGCGCCTCCGCGAGGCGCAGGCGCACGAGCACACGCACTAGGAAGGGGGTTCGAATGGGCTGGCTCGACAACCTGTGGCGGCGACGCCAGGGTCAGGCGACCGAAACGCCCGAAGACACCGCGAGGGCCAGGGCGAGCGAGAGCGAGAAGCGGTCGGATCAGGAAGAGGCCGACCTCCTCGAGGAGGACGCGCACCGCTTCCGCGACGAAGAGATCTTCCGAGAGCCCCGGATTCCGCCCGGCACCGGCTAGAAGTCCTAGGCGATCCGTTCGACGCGCGCATCGCCGTCGACTTCGACGTCCGTCACCTCGGGCATCCGCCGCAGCATCGCGAACGAGAAGCCTTCGCGGGCGAGGAAGAGACCGCCCAGACCGACGCCGACGGACGCCTCGATCGCCTGGAGCCCGATCCCATAGGCGAAGCCATGCGGGTAGCCCACGCCGTACGAGAGGAGCGCGAAGGCGATCGCGGCCTGGAGCAACCCGACGTTCCCGGGCCAGAACGGGAAGACGGTGACGACGTTCATCAGCAGGAGGACGAGGGCGGCGGCCGGAAAGCCGAGGTCGATCTGGAAGGCCTTGAAGGCCGCCCAGACAGCGAAGAGCTGGGCCGTCCAACCCAGGAGCTGGAAGAGGACGGCGGCGATCGCAGGCCCGGGCCGCCGAAAGACGGTCAGCCCCTCGCGCGCCATTCGCAGGACACGCCGCACCGGCCCGATCTCCTCCTGGAGGGGGCGATGATGCCGGCGCGCCAGCACGATCCCTGCCAGGAATAGCCCGACACCGACGCCGATGACGATCGCCAGCGCGGGCCTCGCCCATTGGGGGATCCGCGCGGTGTAGAGGACGTAGACGACGAGACCCACGGATGCGACGACGTCGAACATGCGGTGGGCGAAGACGGTCCCGACGATGGTGGCCCACGTGCCCGGCCGGCGGCGCAGGTGCCGCGTGATGACCGCGACGCGCGCGAGCTCCCCCACGCGCCCCGGCAGCGCGATGTTTCCGAGCAAGCCGACACAGAAGGCGGAGAAGACGACTCGCCAGCGTGGCCAAGGCGGCTGGATCGCGTGCCTGATCACGACGCGCCAGGCCGACGCGCGCACGGCAACCGAGAAGAGGTTGATCCCTACAGCCAGCGCGACCCAGAACCAAGAGACCGCCCGAAAGGCATCTCCGATGCGCGAAAAGTCCGGGTGGTGCCAGACGAGGAGGCCGACCAGGATGGCCAGGAGCGAGGCGACGAGCGCCACGCGACCGGCGCTGCTTGCGGGGATCGGGAGACGCATCAGGCCGCAGCCTGCTCCCTGACCCCTTCGTCCTGGAGCTCCTCGTAGATCGTCAGCAGGCGCCTGGCGATCGGCTCCCAGGAGTAGCGCTCCGCGACCTTCCGCGCGCCTTCGCCGAGCCTTTGTCGCCGCGTCTCGTCCTCGAGCAGCTCGATGAGCGCGTGGGCGAGTGGTTCGGGTTCGCCCGGCGGGACGAGCACGGCGCTCTCCGGGGTAGCGACCGCCGCATAGCCGTCGATGTCCGACGCGACGGCCGGCGTCGCGGACGCGAACGCACGCGTCAACACCATCCCGAAGCTCTCGCCTCCGAGCGCGGGAGCCGCGAGCAGGCTCGCGCGCTCGAGCTCGAGCGTGAGCTCGTCCTCGTACAGCCCGCCCAGAAGATCCACGCTGTCCAGCGAGAGTCCCTCGCGGCGTGCCAGCCAGCGGACGGAAAGCGGATCGGCGCCGACGACTCGCAGGCGAGCTCCTGTACGAACGGCGACCGGAGGCCACGCCCGTAGGACGATCTGGAGCCCCTTTCTCTGTTCGTTGCGGCCGATGAAGACCACATTGCCGTCCCGGCTCCCTGCGTCGAAGCGCGGCGGCAGGTCAACCCCATTCGGGATCACCTCGAACGGCCCGCCGACGAACGGCTCCGCCGAGCGGCGCGCCGCCTCCGAGACGGCGATCCGGTAGTCGATGCGACCAGCGACCGGGCCCCAGACGAGCTTCGCGAACGGATACCAACCGAGGTCGCCGGCCGCGTGGCAAGTCACCACGATCGGGCACTCGGCAATCGCGAGCGCGTAAACCGCCAGGATTGGAGTGAACGGCTCGTGCACGTGCAGGACGTCGAAACGCTCGTCCTTGAGCGCGCGCTTCATACGGCGCATCGCCGGGGGCGACAGGATGATGTTGGGGAGAGATGCGTTGGCCGGCACGATCACCGAGCGTCCAACCGCGATAACGTAGTCGGGCGGCGGCGTATGCCGGCCTTCCTTGGGGTGGAGGAGCTTCGTCAGCCGGCCCGGAGGGTCGTTGCCGACGATCAGCTTCGCTTCGACGCCGAGCGCTTGCAGGGCCCGTGCCTGGTGGTCGGCATGCTCGAGGACGCCGCCCCAGAACGACCACGAGTAGGGCACGACGATCCCCACCTTCATGCGGGGCAGCCTAGCCGGATTAGACTCGCCCGCAATGATCCGGAAGGCGAAGCGGATGGAGCCCATTCGCGGCTTCGGCATCGATCGCGTGGCGGCGGCCGCGGACGCCGGCGGCCGCTCCGTTCTGCGAATGGAGAACCTCGACACGGACCTCCCGCTTCCTCCGGAAGCCGTGCCGGAGACCATCGCCGGCCTCGCGACCCCTGAGGCCAACAGCTGGCTGCCGTTCACCGGCGACCTCGACCTCCGCGCCGCGATCTCCGAGTTCACCGAGGCGCGGACGGGCCACCGCTACGACCCGGTGCGCGAGATCGTCGTCACCGTCGGCGGCATGGAGGGCCTCCTCAACGTGGTCCTCGCGCTGGTCGACCCGGGCGACGAGGTCGTCGTCACCGACCCGACCTACGCAGGGATCGTCAACCGGATCCGCCTTGCGGGGGGCACTCCGACCTTCATCCCCTTCGTCGCCGACGACGAAGGGTGGCGCTTCGACCGCGAAGCGCTTGACCGGGTCGTCGGGCCGAAGACGACAGGCTTCCTGCTCATGAGTCCCTCGATGCCGTCCGGCGGCTACCTCGACGAGGACGACTGGCGCGCCGTCTGCGACCTCTGCCGTGAGCGCGACCTCTTCCTCGTCTACGACGCGGCTATGGAGCGCCTCCTCTTCGACGGGCGCCCACTCGTCCACCCGCTCAGGCTGGACGGCATGGGCGAGCGCACCGTCGTCGTCGGCTCGCTCTCGAAGGAGCACCGGATGATCGGCTGGCGCGTCGGCTGGGTCGCAGGCCCGGAGGCGACGGTCACGGACGTCGGCTGGGCCCATGTCTACAACACGACCTGCCCCGTCTCGATTGCGCGGAAGGCGGGAGCGGCGGTCCTGCGCGGCGATCAGGATCACGTCGCCGATTGCGTCGCCGAGCTCGAGCGCCGCCGCGACACGATGCTCGAAGGGCTTCCCGGCTGGCCCTTCGTCAAGCCCGCGGGCGGCTGGTCGCTCCTTCTCGACGTCGCGTCCCTCGGCTTCGAGCCCGAGGAGGCCTCGCAGCTCCTCCTCGAGGAGTCGCAGATCGCGGCCACCGGCATGCGCGGCTGGGGCGGCGAGGTGGCCGAGCGGTACGTCCGGTTCGTCTTCAGTGCCGAGCCGGTCGAGCGGCTCGAGGAGATCCCGGAGCGCCTCGCGGACGGCAAGCTCGCCACCGCGGTCTCAGCTCTGAGGTAGCTCCCGCTCGATCGCGCGCTCGAGCTCGTCCGGTTTGAAGCCGAACGGGCCCTCGCCGCCCTGGAAGGCGATCCGCCCGTCCCGGCCCACCAGGTACAGACGGTCGGGCCAGCCGCCGTAGGCAGCGGCGACCGCGTTGTCGACCCCATCGACAAGCATCGGCATCTTGAGCCGCAGGTTGGTCGCGCACGCGGACGCGACACTCCGGCGCTCCTCGTCGCTCGTCGGTTCGTGGACGGCGAGCCCCGAGCGGCGGTTCTCGGGGAGGATCCACCCCTCCTCCGGGTGCGCCTCACGGATGTAGACGGCTAGGAAGTGCACGCGGTCGCCGAACCGTTCCGCCAGCGTGTCCAGCGCCCCGACCTGGGCGCGGAAGGGGGGTCAGGTGTAGGAGCCGAAGACGAGAGCGACCGGCCGCCGCTCGAGCAGCGAGGCTAGGCGCACAGTCCCGCCACCGTCGAAGGTGGGGAGCTCGAAATCGGGCGCCGGATCGCCCTCGGCCACGCTTGGCGTCCTGAGGTCGCGATAGTCGGCGCGGGCCATCACGTCCTTCAGCGTCAAGGGCGAGTCCTCCGGCGCCAGACCGTGACGCATCCGCGAGACGACCATCCCGGGAACCGACCAGCGCCGGTCCACGGGGCTTCCGCGGGATACGGTGCGCATGTACCCGAGTACGTCCCGCGGGCTTGGCACAGCGGAACTTTAGACTCGCCGCGTGAGCGACACCAGAGCCGTCGTCGAGGAGCTCGCGCGCGGCGGGCTCGCGGAGCTGCATACCCACCTGGGCGCCTCCGTCGATCCGGCGGTCATGTGGACGCTCGCGCACGAGCAGGGGATCGCGCTTCCGGTCAAGGACTACTGGGAGTTCGTGGAGCTCGTCACGGTCGACCCGCGCGGCGTCGAGGGGCTCCCGGAGCTGGACGAGATCTACAAATGGACCGAGCTGATCCAGTCGAGCCCGCTTGCGGTCGAGCGCTCGGTGCATGGGGCCATCGGCGGCGCCTACCGGACGCAGAACATCACGACGCTCGAGCTCCGCTTCAACCCGATGAAGCGAAACCGCGGCGGCGAGCGTGACCTCGACCACATCATCATGGCCGCCGTCCGTGGGCTCGACCGCGCGGGTCTCGAGTACCCGCGTGTCCGGGCAGGCCTCATCCTGATGATGGACCGCACCTTCACTCGCGGGCAGAACGAGGTGATCATCGAGAAGGCGATCCGCTACCGCGAGCGCGGAGTCGTCGGCATCGACATCGCCGGCCCGCGCCCCAACGGCGGCCGCTACCCGTACCGCGACCTCGCCCCGCTCGTCGAGGAGGCCCGGGCCGCAGGGCTCGGCATCACCATCCACGTCGGCGAGGAGGGTGGCATGGACGGGATCGCGGAGATCGGGGAGGTAGTGGAGCACCTTCGCCCCGACCGCATCGGCCACGGGATCCTTGCCGCCCGAGACGAGGAGACCATGCGGCTCGTGCGAGACGCGGCCGTCGTCCTGGAGATCTGCCCTACCTCGAACCTCCTGACCCGAGCGCTGGCAGACGAGGAGGCGCTGCGCGAGACCGTGTCCGCCTTCGTCGATCGCAACATCCCCTTCACGATCGCCACCGACGGCCCTGAGATGATGCGAACGCACCTCCGCGACGAGCTTCAACTCCTGCTCGACGTCGGCGCTCTCGCACCGGAAGCACTCCGGGAAGTGAACGCGCGCGGCCACCAGGCCGCCTTCGTACGCCGAACGGTGTAGCGCGGAAAATCCCTCGCGCGGCCAATAGCGGCCCGCGCAGTCCGCTGCGAGCATGGCCACGCATGATCACTCTCAGCGAAGGCCTACGGTTCACGGGACGCCAGCGGCAGGTCGTCCAGCTCATCGCCGAGGGATGCTCGAACGCCGAGATCGCCGAGCGGCTCGGGGTCTCGCCCCGGACGGCGAAGGCTCACTCCGACATCCTGCGCTCCAAGCTGCACGTGGGGAAGCGGCGCCAGATCCCGCTGGCGTTCAAGGACGCAACCGGCGAGAACCCCCTGGAAAGCCTCGAGCCGGCAGCCGACGCGCGCGACGATTCCCGCCCGTTGGACTGATTCGCTCGGGGGATGACGGCCCGGCGCCCGCGGCTTGCTGCGGGCGTCGGTTTGCGGTCAGTCGAGCGGAGCGTTGAAGAGAGCAAGCCAGCGGGTCAGGTCCGGCTCGATCGGGAGCTCTCCCTCGAGCTGGTTCTTCAGGCGGAGCTCCTCCGCGTTGTCGCGCTCCTGGTTCTCCCCGCTGGGGATGAACGGCCAGAACGTCCCGCGCTTGTAGCCGTAGATGAGGTAGACGCGACGGTCACGATCCTGGAAGGCGAACAGGGCGGCAAGGAGCTGCCCGCCGAAGCCGCGATCGGCAAGCTCCGAGCTGACCAGGTGGGTCGTGGTCACCAGGTCTTCGAAGTCCTTGTCGCGGATGACGATCCACTCGAAGCCGAGGCTGTCCGAGCGGCGCCGCACTTCTGAGCCCGAGTCCCGCGCAGCGACGCCGAGCAGCTCGTCGATCTCGTTTTCGGCCCGCGTGAACTCGCCGGCGGAGAGCGGCTTGAAGACGACCGCCGCCACGCCGGCCGGCTTGAGGTTGCACTCGGTCTCGAGCGTGATCGCTGCGGTCGAAAGAGCGAAGAGCTTGTCGAGGTTCGCGCCCTTGAGCTTCTTGCGCCCGAAGAGGACGTTCCCCAGGCCCACCTACTGAACCGGGCGGCCCATCTCCTGGGCGATAGCGGCGAGCCGCGCCAGGCGCTTCTCGAGCGGCGGGTGGGTGGCGAAGAGCTCGCCCAGCGACGACTTGACCGACGTCGGGATGATGAAGAACGCGTTCATACTTTCCACCTCGCGGAGGTCGCGCTGCGGAATGCGGATCATGTCGCTCGCGATCTTCTGCAGCGCGCTCATCAGCTGCTCGGGCGCGCCCGTGAGGAGGGCGGAACCCCGGTCGGCGGCGTACTCGCGGTAGCGCGAGATCATCCGGATCAGGACGAAGCTGATCACGTACGTCAGCAGAGAGACGACGAAGATGATCAGCCAGACCGGTGTGCCGCCGTCGCGGCTCCGGTTTCCGCCGCTGAACATGCCGCCATAGAGCCCGAAACGGGTCAGCAGAGCCGCGAGCATCGCGAAGAAGCTCGCGAGGGTCATGACGAGCACGTCTCGGTTCCCGATGTGGGCGAGCTCGTGCGCGAGCACCCCCTCGATCTCCTGCGGCTCGAGCCGACGCCAAAGTCCCTCGGTCACCGCCACCGCGGAGTGCTTGGGGCTCCGGCCGGTCGCGAAGGCGTTCGGCACATCGGTCGGGATGATGGCCACGCGCGGCTTGGGCAGGTCGGCCATCGCGCAGAGCCGCTCGACCATCGCGTGCAGCTCGGGCGCCTGCTCGGGCGTGACGACCTTCGCGCCGGAGGCTCTGAGCGCCAGCTTGTCGGAGGTGAAGTACTGGAACGCTGCCAGCCCGACGACGATCAGGAGCATCGGCGCGAGCCCGACGTTCAGGACCTGGAAGAGGACCACGGCGAAGACGACGTAGAGCGCGCCGAGCAGGAACGACGTCGTGACCATGCGCGCAGACAGGCCGAAGTCGCGTCCGAAAGCCTTGCGTTTCATAGGAAGTTCAACTCTCCTCGGGCGATGGGGTAACCCAGATTGTACCTTGCGCCGGTGATCCGAACGCTCACCCTGACGGCCCTCGTTCTGCTTGTCGCAGCCGGTCCTGCCGCCGCGGCGACGCAGGAATTTCGCATTTTGCTCGTACCAGGACTCGGGCTCGACGATCTCCAGGGGCTCGCGGACCGCGGCGCGGTCGGCCTGCTCGTGCCCGCGAATGGGCCTACGACGAGCGGCGAGCAGGCGCGCGCCGCGCTCATCCGAGGTGAGTTGCGAAACGCGTTGCTGGACGGCGGTTTGCCGAGCGGTCCTCCGCTGGTGTCGTTCGAGACCGCGGCTGAGCCGCCACGAGGGGCCCCGGCAATAGTCCTCGGCCTTCCTTCCGGCCTCGAACAATCGAATGACCGCCGCTATCCCATCGCGGTGATCGGGCATGGCTTCCGGGGACTCCTCACCTCCGAATCGACCCGGCTTCCGGGGCTTGTCTCGGTTGCCGACGTTGCGCCGACCGCGCTGGGGGGGGACGACGGGCTCGGCTGGCAACCCCAGGAGGACCCTGTCGCGCACGTCCTGGCCCTAGACCGGCTCATCGACGCTAAGAAGGACGCGCGCCTGCCTTCGGCCCTCCTCGGGGCCGGGTTGATCGTCCTCTTGGCGCTCGTGTTTCCTCGGGCGGCTGCACTCGGGTATGCGACCGCCCTGACTGCGAACCTGATCCTCGGAGCCACCGAGACGGCCACCCTTTGGATCGTCCTGCTGGCGATCGGGCTCTCGATCGCCGGAGCGTTGCCTCTGGCCCTGGTTGTTCGCACGACGGCTGCAGTGGGCCTCGCGCTGGCCGCCGTCCTCGTCCTCTACCTCGCAGCCTTTGCGATAGACGGGTCGTGGGTCGCGCTCTCGCCCTGGGGCCCCTCGCAGACGGGACGCTTCTATGGGGTGGACAACCTGCTCGAGACCATGCTGCTCGTGCCCGCACTCGCGGGCGCCGCGCTGCTGGGTCGCAAGTTAGGTCCGGTTGCTTTCGCTGCCGCGGCGCTGGTCGCGTTCGTCCTCGTGGCAGGGAGCCGCTTCGGGGCGGACGGCGGCGGCGCGCTCGTCCTGGCCGCGGGCTACGCGGTGCTCGCGGCGCTCCTCGCGGGTCTACGCGGCCGACGGTTCGTCGCCGCGCTGGGCGGTGCCGCCTTGCTCGCGACCGGCCTCATCGCCCTGGATGCGGCCACGGGAGGCTCGAGCCACGTGACCCGGGCGCTCGGGGAAGGGCCCGACACGCTCGCTTCGCATTTCCGCGACCGGCTACTCGTTTCGTGGGAACGCGTGACGCTCGGTCCTGGTCCCGCTCTCGCGGTAGTCCTCTCTCTCGCCGCGCTCGCGGTGCTCGTGGTCCGTCTCCTCGCCTCGGACCGGCCGCTCGCCGAGCGAGCGCTTCCGCTTGCGTTCGCCACGGCCGTGCTCGTCTCACTGATCGTCAACGATTCGCCGGGCGACGTCGCGCTGACCGGTCTCGTGGGCTATCTCGTTTGCGAGGCCGTTATGCTTCGCGGCCGATGCGCTGCCGCCTCCTGCTCGCGCTCATCCTCGGCCTTCTACTGGCCGGCTGCGGGGGCGAGACGACTGTCGCGCCCACGGCCGAGACCGTGATCGGGACCGTTCCGGGCGCGGAGACCGTCGACGTCGCCGCCGGTGACCCGACCGCAGGCAAGGAGATTTTCACGAAGACCGCGCAGCCTCCGTGCTCCAGCTGCCACACCTACGGCCCCGCGGGATCGACTGCGACGGTCGGGCCCAACCTCGACACCGTGCTCAAGGACAAGGACGCCCAGTTCATCCTCGAGTCGATCATCGATCCGAGCGCAGAGGTGGCCGCGGGCTTCCAGGACATCATGCCGAAGGACTACGGGACGAAGCTCGACCAGAAGCAGCTCGCTGACCTCGTCGCGTTCCTGCAGCCGAAGAGCTGACCCTTCCGGACGGCTTTCCCGAGCATGTCGAGGCCTTCGCCTGCGATCTGGACCGCACGCTGATCGCGGAAGACGGCGTCCTGCGACCGCG
>JAIBJP010000091.1 GCA_020029625.1 Actinomycetota bacterium
AGGCCCAGCCGGTCGTCGCCCTCGTCTTCGAGGTCCGACTTCAGCGCCGCGCCGTCGAGCGGCCCGACGATCATCGCCAACCCCTCGTTCTGCACGTCGAGCTCGACGGTCACCTCCGATGTCCTGGCGTAACCGCCGTTCTCGAGCACGCTCTCGAGTGCCAGCTGGAGGTCCTCGAGCTGCTCATAGGAGACGTCCAGCCTCGCTGCCAGGCCCCCGACCACGAGCAGAGCGACCCCGTGGTAGGGAGACTGGTGAGGGATCTTGAGCTTGATCGCGCCCGTCACGATGCCTCGCCGCCGCGGTGGAGCTCCTCGTCGATCTCCCGCTCCCGGCGGCCGGCGGCAGCCCGCGCACTCTGCAAGGCGCCGCGGAAATCGCGCCGCGCGCGGAGGGTGGCCACGCCGTGCGCGAGGCCCGCCGCCAGGCCGGAGACCTTCTGAACCGGCCGGGTTAGAGCGATCGTGACCGCGCGCACGGCAGTGTCGAGGTTGTCGGCGGCGTCGACGGCACTGTCCGTGACGCGATCGAGCTTGTCGAGCTGCCCGTTCACGCGATCAACCGTTCCTCCGGCCTTGTTGATCAGGGGGAGCACTTCCTTCTCCAGACCTTGGACCAACGAGGAAACGCTCCGAATGGTTGCGGCCAGGCGAACGAGCGCATAGGCGAGCGCGAGCCCAACGACCACGAGGAACCCGCTCAGCGCGATCCAGAGGACGTCGATCGTCTCGAGGGCAGCCAGGGGCACGGCGCGATCCTACGTCAGTGGGCGGCGGTGATGAGTCCCGCGCCCACGACGACGTCGCCCTCGTAAAGGACCGCCGCTTGCCCCGCTGCAACGCCGTAGGCAGGCTGATCGAGCGCGATTCGGAACCCACGTCTTTCGTCCTCCACGGTCGCCGCGATGGCGGGAGAGCGATAGCGCAGCTTGGCCTCGACGCGGCCGACCTGAACGAAGAGACGCCCGTTGCCGACGCGGATTTGACGGCGCGCGAGCGCTCCCCGTGGGCCGACTACCACGGCGTTCGTCCGGGGATCGGCGCGAAGCGCGTACAACGGCTCCCCCGTCGCGACGCCGAGGCCGCGGCGCTGGCCGGGCGTGAAGCGCCAGAAGCCTCCGTGACGGCCGAGCTCGCGCCCTTCCTCGTCGAGGACGGGGCCGTCGCTCTCGTCCAGTCCCTGGCGGGCGAGGAAATCCCTGTAGTCGGCGCCCGCGAGGAAGCATGCCTCCTGACTCTCCGCTCGGCCCGCAGCCTCCAGCCCGGCTACACGCGCCTGCGAGCGTGTCTCGGCCTTGCTCTGGCTCCCCAGCGGGAACCACAGGCGAGGCAAGACACGCGGATCCAGACGGGCGAGCATGTACGACTGGTCCTTCTCGGCATCCGCTCCGCGGGCGAGCAGCAGCCGGCCGCGATGCTCGGCGAGGCGGGCGTAGTGTCCCGTGACGAGTCGCTGCGCCCCGATCCGGCGGGCGAAAGCGAGCAGGGCGGCGAAGCGGAAGTTGCCGTTGCAGCGAACGCACGGGTTCGGCGTCTCCCCGCGTGCGTAGCCGCGCACGAAGGGCCGGACGACCGCCTTCCGAAAGCCCTCGCGCAGATCCAGCGTGACGTGCGGAAACCCGAGTCGGTGACAGGTCTCCCTGGCCGCAAGCACGGACGCGGGCGAGCAGCACGCCCGCTCCGAGCTCGGCCCGGCAGGGTCGGTCCAGAGCCGCAGGGTCACCCCCACGGGGTCGTGACCGCCGTCGCGGGCGCGGAGAAGAGCCACCGCGCTGTCCACGCCGCCGCTCATAGCCACGGCCACGCGACCCTCATCCAGGGGCGCGGCCAGCGCCGGGCCGAGCGCATCGTGGAGCGCGTCTCCCGCCAGCGGCTCGCCGGGAACACTCGCAGCGGCGAGCGTCGTCAGTCCGCGCACCGCCCCGCAGAGGTCAGCGACTCCTGGCCCCTCCCCGGTTGCCCCGACGAGGCGATCGGCGGCGACCTCGAGGCGGACCCACGCGACGTCGCCGTCGCGCGCCGAGTTCCCGATCAGCTCTGTCATGGCATAGGGCGTACCCCACCCCGCCGATGAAGCTCTGGACGTGAGGAACCTGGCGAACCAGGTGGGTGCCCTGCCAACCGGCGCCGACGGCGGCGGTCGGACCCGAGCTCCCTCTCAGTAGCGTGTTGGTTCTACATTGCGCCCAGAGCCACGCACGGGGTCGAGCACGCACCCTTCACTCTAGCGGAGTCGCTACCCGGCGAAGCGCCACCGGATCGTCTCCCGCCCTTGCACGCCGAGCTCGTCGGCGAGGGCTTGCGTCAGGTCGAACTCGCGCCCCCCGCCGACAGGCGTCTGGTCGACGACTTCGGTGCGCACCTCCATGCTGCCGAGCGAGAGGACGAGGTCGACCCCGCAGGGGAGCACCGGATGCGCGACCCCGAGCGTCCCCGAGTCGAGTGTCGTGCCGCAGGTGGTTGCTCGCGCGTAGGCCTCCGGACGCAGGACTCCGACGATCGCCGACTCCCAGCGCACGGCCGGACCGCGCGGAACGAGCGGCGCGGCGGCTTCGCTCCTGTCCCGGAGAGCGAGCACCCCGAGCGTTGCGAGTAGCGCGGCCGCGGCCAGCGCCGCCTGTCGCTGGAGGAGAGCCGGGCTCACACCCCGCGTGGGCGCTCGAGCATGCCGGCGAACGATTCGCGGACGAGCCCGTCGAACTCGGTCGGCAGAGATCCGTCCGCCTGCGCGAACTCGCGCAGATGCAGGAAGAGGTAGGACCACTCGTCGCGACGCTCGGGGTGCTCACGTACCTCCTCGCGGGCGATGCGCTCGAGATCCCAGAGGTTCCACTGTCGAGGCTCGGTCGTGCGCGGACGGAGCTCGACTACCGAAGGGCGGGCCGGCGCCGCGACTGCGGGCGCCTGTGCGGGCTCGGGCCGCGGCGGAGGGACGGCGCGCAGGCGGAGCAGGCGGGAGCGGAGAGGCTCCGCGCGCGTCGGCGGCGGCTCCTCCTGAACGGGCCCTGCGACGATGGGCTCTGGCGGGGGTTCTGGAGCAGGAGGCGGCGGCGGTGGAGGAGCAGGCTCGGGTTCAGGCGGCGGAGGCGGCGGCGGTGGTGGTGCCGGTTCGGGCTCGGGCTCCGGTTCCGGCCCAGACTCCGGCTGCGAAGATGGCTCGGGCCGAGGCTCCGGCTCGGACGGCGGTTGCGCCTCCGACGGCGTCGGGGCGAGAGGCGCGAGAACCTCGGCCGGTGCCGGCTCTTGGACGGGCAGGGGCGGAGGGACCGCGGGCGGCGCCGTCGTCTCGCGCACCACGGTGGTCGCGAGCGAACCGCGCCAGGCGACCCACTCGATCGTCCAGGCGATGAGGAGCGCCCCCGCCATCACGGGCGGGACCACCCACCACACCACGTCGAGCAGCCAGAGGCCGACGGCGACGAGGCCGATGAAGACGAGCAGCGCGGCGAGGCGAAGGATGGCCAGCTGGTCCGGCACGCGTGAGTGCGTACCAGCCTACGGGTTCTTCGGGCTCTCGTCCTCCGGAGCGGCCTCCGAAGCCTCGTCGGCCGGGCTTTCCTCAGCGGGAGCGCTTTCGGCCTCCGCTTCGGGCTCGGGCTGAGCCTCGGGCTGCGGCTCGGGCTCCGCCTTGGGCGTCGCGACCGGCGAGGGCCGGTTCGACGCCGGCTGCGGTGAAACCGACGCCTCGGCGGCGCGGACGATCGCGTCGATCGCCTCGTGAATGGCCGCATCGCCGTGGCCTGCGGCGGAAAGGAGCTGCTCGGCACCCATGCGCGAGCGCGCGACGATGACGTCTGCCTGCGCCCTGGCCCATTCCAGCGTCTGCTCGACCTCCGCGCGCGCCGCATTCGTGAGCTCGGTGGCCTGGTGCCGCGCCTGCTCGAGGAGGCGGGCGCCCTTCGACTCGGAGTCGCGGAGCTCTTGGCTCGAGTCGCGGTTGGACTTCGTGAGGATCTCGCGCGCCTCAGTGCGGGCCGCGTTCAGGATCTCTCCGCGCTGGCGCTCGGTCTCCTGGCGGATGCGCGCGATCTCTGCTTCGCGCTGCTGAAGATCCATCTGCGACTCGCGAATCTCCTGCTCGGCCTTGCCGACCTGCTTGGCCGCTGCTTCCTGCGCGTCGCGCTCGATCGTGTCCGCGAACTCGGCGGCCGACCGGATCAGATGGAGCGCGTCCATGCGCACGGCATGACCGGACGGCTCGGCGATCGCGCTCCGCGGCGCGGCCTGGAGCACACGAAGCTGCGCCTGGAGCGCGGTCACATGCCGGCGGAAGGCGTCGAAGGCCTCCTCGACCTTGCCCCGGTCGAGCCCGTCGCCCACGCCCGGAATGTCTTCGACGCGGGGCAGCGACGTCAGCGCCGGTCCCTGGGCTCGCCGTGGGTCTTGAGTCGACATTGCGTTACGCCTCCACTCCCCCGTGCTGCACGGGTGTCGCCGAAAAGTATGACTGGATCATCGGCCGGAATGACAGCTTGCCTTAATCGGGTTTGGGCCGCAGCTGAATTCCGAGCTCGCGCAGCTGTTCCTCCTCGATTTCCGAAGGCGCTCCGCTCATGGGGTCGACCCCTGCCTGATTCTTCGGAAACGCGATCACGTCGCGCAGGTTCGGCTCGCGCGCGAGCACCATCATCATGCGGTCGATGCCGAAGGCGATGCCCCCGTGCGGGGGCGCGCCCATTGCGAGTGCGTCCAGGAGGAACCCGAACTTCGTGCGCTGCTCCTCGGGAGAGAGCTCCAGGACGTTGAACACGCGGGCCTGGAGCTCGGGCTCGTGCATCCTGAACGACCCCCCGCCGAGCTCCTGCCCGTTGCCGACGAGGTCGTAGGCGTACGCGACCGCCGATCCGGGATCCTGGTCGAAGGTCTGCTCGAACTCGGGTGCGGGCCGCGTGAACGGATGGTGGCGAGCCGCCCACCGCCCATCCTCCTCGGACCACTCGAACATCGGGAAGTCCGTGATCCAAACGAAATGCCAGGCCTCCTCGTCGATCAGCCCCAACTCTCGCCCGAGGTGCAAGCGGAGGGCTCCCAGCACCCGCGACACGCGCTCCGGCTCGTCGGCGGCGAAGAGGACTGTCGAGCCGGGCTCCCCACGGAAGGCCGCAAGCTCTTCCTCGGAGAGGAACTTGGCAATCGGCGAGCGCACCTCGCCGCTTTCGTCGAAGACGAGATAGGCAAGGCCCTTGGCGCCCCACTCATTCGCGAAGGCCTCGAGGCGCTCGAGCTCGGCGCGCGAATAGGCCTGCGGCACGCGGAGGAAGCGCACGCACGCCGCGCCGGCGAAGACTCCGAACTGCGAGCCGCGCGTGAGCTCGGTGGCGTCCTCAAGCTCGAGCCCGAAGCGGAGATCCGGCTTGTCGGAGCCGAAACGGCGGTCGGCTTCGTCCCAGGTGAGCCGCGGGAACGGGAGCTCGAGCTCGACGCCGATCGTCTCTCGCCAGACGTCCCGGACCATGCGCTCCATCAGGTCGAAGAGGAACTCCCGGTCGGGGAAGGCCATCTCGACGTCGAGCTGGGTGATCTCCTGGACCCGGTCTGCGCGCAGGTCTTCGTCCCGGAAGCAGCGTGCGATCTGGTAGTAGCGGTCGAAACCGGCGATCACGAGCAGCTGCTTGAGGATCTGCGGCGACTGCGGAAGCGCGAAGAAGCGACCCGGCTGCAGCCGGCTCGGCACGACGAAGTCGCGCGCCCCCTCGGGGGTCGGCTTGAAGAGGATCGGCGTCTCGATGTCCGTGAAGCCGTCCCCCTCCATCACCCGACGGATCGTCGAGACGAGACGCGCGCGCAGGCCGAGGTTGCGCTGCATCTTCGGCCGCCGCAGGTCGAGCCAGCGGTAACGGAGACGCAGCGTCTCGTCGACGCCCTCCTCCTCGAGCTGGAAGGGAAGCGTCGTCGAGCGGGCGAGAATCTCGAGCCGGTCGACCTGCAACTCGATCTCCCCGGTCGGGATGTTGGGATTGACCGCCTCGGGTGCCCGGCGGACGACCTCGCCCTCCGCCTGGAGAACGAACTCGTTGCGGACAGTGTGGGCCGTCTCCGCCGCCTCCGGAGCGCGCTCCGGATTCATGACGAGCTGGCAGAGCCCCGTCTTGTCGCGCAGGTCGACGAAGACCAGGCCGCCGTGGTCGCGGCGCGAGTCCGCCCAGCCGGCGAGCGTCAGCCGTTGCCCGACGTGCTCGGGGCGCACCTCGCCGCACATGAGCTCGCGCCATTTCATAGCCCGAGGTCGTCCACGCCGGCGGCCTCGACGTCCTGCTCGCCGCGCTTGCGCACGGTGAAGCCGCGCTCGTGGGCGATCACGACTGTGGCTGCACCGAGCCGCTGAGCCTGCGTCAGCTGGCCTTTGAGGGAGCGGCGGGCGTAGTCCGTGTCGGAGGATCGGCCCTCCGCGCGGAGCTTCGCCAT
>JAIBJP010000031.1 GCA_020029625.1 Actinomycetota bacterium
CCAGACCTGGAGCACACCCGTCGACGTCTCGGCGGCGCCAGCGGGCAGCAACCACCTCTTCCCAGCGCTGGTCTCGACCGGGGACGGGGACGTGCGCATCGCCTGGCAGGACGACCGCAACGGCTTCGACGCCGGCGGTGAAGATCCGGCTGCGCGCTGGAACACCTACTACCGCTCCTCCAGGGACGGCGGCGCCACGTGGTCCTCCGAGGCGCAGCTCTCACGGTTCGTGACGGGCTTCGGGTACAAGTTCGCCCCGCCGCAGGATGGGTTCGCCGAGCCCTACGGCGATTACTTCGAGCTCGACGTCGACGGCGCCGGCGTCACGCACGCGCTCTGGGGCGAAGGCCCGAGCTACGCCGGGCCCGGCAACGTCTGGTACGCCCGCGGCCAGTAGCCGCTAAACCGCTTGACCAGCCACTAGAGCCGGCCGGACCGAATCACGCCGAGGGCGAGCCAGAGCCCGAGGATCGTGGAGATGCTGAAACCGACGATCGAGAACACGTGCAGCCCGAGAATCTGCGGTCCAGAGTCGCCGAAGATCCCGAGCAGCGCTGAGCCGATGACGCCGGTCCCGGCGACGATCGCGATCACCAGCCGGTTTCCCACCCGGTCCATGTGCTGGAAGAGGTCGTCGAGGCCTTCATGGCGGAACCCGACCTCGATCTGGCCGTCGCGCACCTGCTCCATGGTGTCGTGCACCTGGTACGGGAGCTCCTTGAGCATCCGAGCGAGATTCGAGGCCTCCCCGGCCGTGCGCCGCACCACGCGCTGGGGCGTGAAGCGCTCGATCATGAGCTCGCGCGCGTAGGGCTTCGCCACGTCGAAGACGTTGAAATCGGGATAGAGCTCCATGCCCACAGACCCGAGCGTGGCGATGGCGCGGTCGAGCAGGACGAAGCGGGTCGGCAGCTGCAGGTGCATCCGGTAGATCAGCGCGAAGGCCTCGCGGATGAGCTGGATCGGGTCGATCTCCGAGAGCCGCGCGCCGTAGTAGCGGTAGTAGACGTCGCGAAGCTCGGTGACGAACTCCTCCTCCCTGTCCTTCGGGTAGCGGACGCCGAGCGCAGCGAGCCGCCGCGGAAGCGCCTCGATCCGCTCGTTGACGGCGTCGATGAAGAGGCCGGTCAGCTTCGACATGTCCTCGTCGGTGAGCTTCCCGACCATCCCGAAGTCGACCAGGCCAATGCGCTCGCTCTGCTCGAGCACCATGATGTTCGAGGGGTGCGGGTCGGCGTGGAAGAACCCGTGCCGGAAGATCATGTGCATCCACGCCTCGGCGACCAGGTAGGCGAGCCGCCGACGCTCGTCGATCGTGTAGGTGGAGAAGTCGAGATCGCGCAGGTGGACGCCATCCAGGAACTCGAGTGTCAGCACGCGCGTCCGCGAGTAGCTCCAGAAGACCCGGGGGACACGAACGTGCGGATGACCGACGAAGTTGCGGTGGAATTGCTCGGCGTTCCTCGCTTCCATCCGGTAGTCGAGCTCCTGCCGGATCGTCCGGGCGAACTCGTCGACGAGCGCGACGGCGTCGATGAACTCGAGCGCCTTCACGCGCTCGCGCACGAGACGGGCGACCTGGTACATGAGCTCGAGGTCGGCCTCGATCTGGCGCGGGGCCTCCGGGCGCTGCACCTTGACGGCCACGCGCCGTCCGTTCGGGAGCACCGCGCGGTGCACTTGGCCGATGGACGCCGCCGCTATCGGGGTCTCGTCGAACTCGAGGAAGAGCTGCTCCACCGTGAGGCCGAGTTCCTCCCGGATGACCTGTGCGGCCTCCTCGAAGGAGAAGGGGGTAACGTCGTCCTGGAGCGCCTTGAGCTCGAAGACGATGTCGGGCGGGACGACGTCGGGCCGGGTCGAGAGCAGCTGGCCGAACTTGACGAAGGTCGGGCCGAGCTCGTCCAGCATCTGGCGGAGACGCTGGCCGCGCGTCGAGCCCTCGTCCGGCTCGGGCGCGATCTCGTGCTGGCGCCGGGAACGAAACGCTCCGGGCCCGTGCGTGTCGAAGAAGTAGCCGAAGCCGTGCTTGGCCGCGACCTGGGAGATCTCAGAGATGCGGCCGAGCCTGCGGACGGCCGGGCGGGAGCTCACCGCTCCTGCTTCTCGACCAGCCGCAGACGATGTTCGAGTTGGGCGAGCCGGAGCTCGAGCTCCTCGTGCTCGCGGCGCGTGACGAGGCCGAGCTCGCGGAAGAAGGAGGTCATCGTCGACCCGGCCCGCTCGCCGACTCGAAGCGCATCGCCGCGCCAGCGTCCCATGACCTCGTCCACGAGGTTTCTGGCGTCGTCCTGGGTGAGTTTGCCCTTTGCGGACAGCTCCCCAACCAACTCGTCGGCCCTCTCCTTGGTCAGCGCGACGGCCCCGACTCCGGCCAGGAGCACCTCCTCCGCGAGCTCCCGAAGCCGACCTGAGCTGTTGTTACCTGGCTCTGCCATGGGGTCTCGCCCGCCTCCGTTTTCGCCGCTCCTCCCGCCGAGCCGCTGCCGCACCGTCCCCGTCGGGCGGCGGTGCCGGCGCTGCCGCCACGGGCTCGGCGGCAGCCACCTCTCGCGGCTCCTCCACGACCGGCGGCTCGTCACCTTCGGCGACCTCCAGCTTTTCCCTCAGACCTGCCGTCTTCCGCTTGGCGAACTCCGGCTCGCGCTCCTTGAGGTAGACGAGGAGCGGCGTCGCGATGAAGATGGTCGAGTACGCGCCCGATGCGATACCGACGAGCAGCGCGAAGGCGAAGTCCTTGAGCGTGTCGCCGCCGAAGACGAGTAGCGACGAAACCGGCAGCAGGGTGATGAAAGTCGTCGCGAGCGAACGGCGGATCGTCTCCCACAGCGACTGGTTGGCGATCGCCGCGAAGCTCGAACGCCGCATCAGCGGCATGTTCTCGCGCACGCGATCGAAGATGATGATCGTGTCGTAGATCGAGTACCCGAGGATGGTCAGCACAGCGGCCACCGTCGCCGTCGTCACCTCCCGGCCGGTCACCGAATAGATCCCGAGGGTGATGAAGATGTCGTGCACGAGCGCCATCAGGACGGGCAGGGCGAACTTGAACTCGAACCGCCACGCCACGTAGGCGACGATCAAGAGCAGCGAGACGACGATCGCGATCAGCGCCTTCTTCAGGATCTGCTGCGAGAAGCTCGCGGAGACGTTCTTGACCCCGACTGACGTGGCGGCGAGCTTCGTCTCGAGCGCGCTCTGGAGATCGTTCTGCGTCTGGAGGGAGAGCGACCTCGTGCGGACCTGGAACTCCTTGTAGCCGCCGCTGGCGGGCGTGCCCCGGCCCTGGATGACCGCGTCGCCGAGTCCCAGCGAAGCGGCCTCGCCGCGGACGTCCTGGACGCTGTGCGCCTGCGGCGTCTTGAACGTGATCTGGCTGCCACCTTTGAAGTCGATCCCGAGGTTCAGCCCCTGGTAGCCGAGTGACGCGATTCCGATGAGGAGGACGACTCCGGAGAGCGCAAACCAGACCCTCGTCTTGCCGATGAAGTCGACCCGCTGCCAGGCGGGGATCTTCTGGGCGCTCGCGCCCATGAACGCCGGGTTGTTGAACCAGCGGAAGCCGGCCAGGACGCCGAGCAGAGCGCGAGTAGCCGCGACGGCGGTCACCATCGAGATCAGCGTTCCGATCAGGAGCATGAGGGCGAACCCCTTGACTCCCCCGGTCGCCGTGACGAAGAGGACGGCCGCGGTGATCATGGTGACGACGTTGGCGTCGACGATCGTGTTGAACCCCTTGCGATAGCCGGTGGCGATGGCGGCGCGCACCGACTTGCCCGCTCGCACTTCTTCCTTGATGCGCTCGAAGATGACGACGTTCGCGTCCGCGGCCACCCCGATCGTGAGCACGAGGCCCGCGAATCCCGGCAGCGTCATCGTGACGTTGAAGATGAGGATGGCGCCGTAGAGGAGGATGCCGTAGATGCCGAGGCCGATGATCGCGATGACCCCGAGGAAGCGGTAGAAGAGGAGCAGGAAGAGGGCGACGGCGAGCAGGCCGCCGATGCCTGCGATCAAGGCCTGGTGTAGCGAGTCCTCACCGAGCGTGGCGGAAATGTCCTGGCGCTCGAGTTGGACGAACTCCACAGGCAGGGCGCCGGTCTGGAGCACGAGCGCGAGGTCCTTCGCTTCTCCGATCGAATCGAGGCCGCTGATCTCGGCGCGCCCTCCGGAGATGCCGTCCGGCAGGTTGTCGAAGTCGATCGACGGGAACGAGCGGATCTCGCCGTCGAGCACGATGGCGAAGCTCTGGTTGTAGTTGTCCCGCTCCGCGCCGGACGCACCCGCCAGGTTGGCCTGCTGGAGCCCTCGCTGCGCGAGTTGGCGGGTGATCTCGTGGAACTTGTCCCCGCCCTTGTTCGTGAACTCGAGCGTGACGATGGGCTCGTTGTTCTGCCCGAAGTCCTGTCGTGTTCCCTCCCCCTTGAGGTCGCTCCCGGTCAGCTCCGGGATCGGCTTGTCCGTGTTGGTCGGCTCGTACTTGAAGAGGTAGTAGTAGTTACGGGTGGGAGGCACCTGGTTCACTCCCGGACAGAGCCGGGCGCTCGGCCCGCAGGTCAGGATCGTGCGTCCCTGCGGGACGGCGTAGAACGTCGAATTTTTGGGCGCCTGGCCGCCGAAATCGCGCAGGATCTCTTCCTTGGAGTCGGCCGGGCCGGCCAGGCGCTCGCTGGCGCTCGAGTAGAGGTACCAGGCGGTCGGGGTCCCCTTCTCCGCGAGCTTCTGCTGGCTCTGGAGCAACGGGAGGAGAGCGAGGCTCGGCTGGATCCCGCCGTTGGCGGTCGCGGTTGGAGGAAGCGTGTCGCCCTGCAGGTCGTAGAACTGAAGCTGGGCTGTCTGGCCGACCAGCTCCGCGGCGCGGGCAGCGTCGTGGACGCCGGCGAGCTCGACGGCGATCTGGTTGTCGCCCTGCCGGGTGATGACGGGCTCGGCGACGCCGGTCTTGTCCACGCGCTGCCGCATGATCTCGATCGAGCGGTCGAGGTCTTCTTGCGTGATCTCGCGCCCGCGGGGCGCCTTCGCCTGGAGGACGACCTCGAGCCCACCCTGAAGGTCGAGCCCGAGGGTGGGCGTCTTGAAGAGGGCCAGCGCAACGACGCCGCCGGCGGCGGCGAAGATGGCGGCGAGGATGATGAGGTAGCGGCGCAACTGTGCCTAGCGGCTGGAGGTGCGCTCCTCCGCGGTGAGCGGCTCCTCCACGTCCAATCCTTCGTCGGTCTCGTCCTCGTCGGCAGCCTCGAGGCGCTGGAGCTCCTCCGGCGGTACGACGCTCGCGATCGAGCGCCTGGCCACGGCAATGCGCACGTCGTCGTCGATCTCGAGCATCACGCGCTCTTCGTCGAGCTGGACCACCTCGCCGTAGATGCCTCCCGCGGTCAGGACCTCGTCGCCGGGCTTGAGGGCGCCGAGTATCTCCGCATGCTTCCGCTGCTGGGCCCGCTGCGGGCGGATCAGCAGGAAGTACAGGAAGGCGAACATCGCTAGAAGGACGAGGAAGAAACCACTACCCACGAGAAACCTCCTGGCCTGGCGCTGCGGCAGCTTGCTCGAGGCGGTCGAGCGCCGCCGCCTTGTACGCGGCGAGCTCACCTCGCTCGATTGCCGCCCGCGCCCCAGCCGTCAGGTCGAGCAGGAATCGGACGTTGTGCTCGGACAAAAGTATCAAGCCGAGGAGCTCCTGTTGGTTGACGAGATGGCGCAGGTACGCACGGCTGAAGCGGCTGCACGCCGAACAGGGGCAATCCCCCTCCAGAGGCTGCGGGTCGCGCGCAAAACGCGCGTTTTTCAGATTCAGGCGTCCCTCCCATGTGAGCGCAGAGCCAGTCCGGCCGAGGCGAGTGGGCAGCACGCAGTCGAACATGTCGATTCCGCGGGCGACGACCTCCAGAATGCCGGCTGGATCCCCGATCCCCATGAAGTAGCGGGGCCGGTCGGCCGGCAGGAGCGGTGCCGACCACGAGACAGTCTCGAGCATCGCTCCGCGCTCCTCTCCCACGCTGAGCCCGCCCAGCGCGTGGCCGTCGAAGCCGAGTGCCGCCAGCTCCTCGATCGAGCGACGACGAAGCTCGGGATCGGTTCCGCCCTGTGCAACCCCGAACAGGAGCTGGCCGTCGGCGCGCGGCGCAGCGAGCTGCCGCTCGGCCCAGCGCGTCGTCGTCTCGGTTGCGAGCTCCAGCTCCTCCCGCGAGACGTCCGCCGGAGGGCACACGTCCAGGCACATGGCGACGTCGGACCCGAGCCGGCGCTGGACGTCCGCCGCCAGCTCGGGCGTGAAACGCGCAGGCTGCCCGTCGTAGATCGACCGGAACGTGACCCCGTCCTCGTCGACAGCGGTGATCGTGTCGCGCAGCGAGAAGACCTGGAAGCCGCCGGAATCGCTAAGAATCGGTCCGTCCCAGCCCATAAACCCGTGCAGGCCGCCGAGCTCCTCGATCAGCTCGGCGCCGGGCCGGAAGTGCAGGTGGTACGTGTTTCCGAGCAGGATCGTGGTGCCGAGCTCGCGCAGCCGGGCGGGATCGAGCCCTTTGACCGTCCCCTTCGTCCCCACGGGCATGAAGGCGGGGGTGGGCACGTCGCCGTGCGAAGTGCGGAGTACGCCGGCGCGGGCCTCGCCGTCGGTCGCGGTGATCTCGAAGCTCACCGCGTCCCCTTTTTCCTCTTTCGACTCGCTCCGCGCAACACGCGCGAAGTTTCCCTGCGTACGCTGAATCCGGGAGGAGGCAAGGGGTGGCCCCTCACAAGATCAGCATGGCGTCGCCGAACGAGTAGAAGCGGTAGCGCTGCTCGATCGCGAGCGCGTAGAGCCGCCTCGTCTCCTCGATTCCCGCAAAGGCCATTACGAGTGCGAGGAGCGACGAGCGCGGCAGGTGGAAGTTGGTCACGAGGGCGTTCACACGCGCGAACTCGAATCCGGGGGTCACGAACAGGCTCGTGCGCCCCGCGCGCGGTGCACCGCGCGCGAGCGACTCGAGCACCCGCACCGTGGTCGTCCCGATCGCAGTTACGTGCGGCGCCGCTCCGATCCGCTCCCACGCGTCGGCGTAGACCTCGTACCGCTCACTGTGGAGCTCGTGCCCCCCGAGGGTCTCGGCGCTGATGGGCCGGAAGGTGTCGAGACCGATATGGAGCCTGACCCGCTCGCTCTGGAGCCGGCCGAGGAGCTCGGGCGTGAAATGCAACCCCGCTGTCGGCGCGGCCGCAGATCCGGCCTCCGCCGCGTAGACCGTCTGGTAACGGTCCGGATCCGGGAGCGGCTCGGTGATGTACGGCGGCAAGGGCGCCTCCCCCGCCGGTTCGCCGGTGAGCTTGATCCGCCAGCGACCCTCGCCCCGGCTCTCGAGGAACTCCACCGCTCCGAGCTGCATCCCCTGCTTCAAGCGCCGGCTGGGTCGCGCGAGTGCCTCCCACTGGTCGCCCTCGAGCCGCTCGAGCAGGAGGACTTCCGCCTCTCCGCCACCCGGGCGACTCAGCTTCAGGCGCGCGGGGAGCACACGAGTGTCGTTGACCACGACGAGCGTCTCGGGAGGAAGCAGCCTCGGCAAGTCACTGAATCGAGTGTGTTCGACCCGTCCCGTCGAACGCTCGTACACGAGCAAGCGGGAGTCGTCCCGGCGGGCGAGCGGCCGCTGCGCGATGAGCTCGGCGGGCAACTCGTAGTCAAGCTCGGACGTCTTCATGCCGACATCCTGATTGAAGAGTAAGCTGCGGCCCATGGATCGCGACGCCATCGAAAGAGCCCGTATTCGCCTCGCCGCCGCCGGTGACGGCGAGCGTGACGATGCCGCCCTCGAGGCGCTCCTCGAGCGCGCGCGGGCAGGTCTCGAAGCTCTGGCCGTTACCACCGCCGAGCTCGAGGCCGGCATGCCCGATCGCCTCGAGAGCGCTCTCCAGCAGGGTCTGCGGGAGGAAGTCCTCCCCGTCGCGCGCCACCTGGCCGAGGTACGCGGCCTCTCCGGGCAAACCATCCGTCGTCTCGAGCGTCTCCAGGGCGACCTCGCGGCAGAGCGCAAAGCTCGCGTCGAGGATCTCGCCCTCCTGGTCGAGCTGATCACATCCGGCTGGCGCGGAGTCGAGCGGCGGCTCGATCGCCTCGAGCGCGTCCTCGACCGGCTCGAGAGAGCCCTCCAGGATCAACCGGCCGCCGCGCCGGTATACCGCATCGAGCGCAAGCCCGGCGCATAGGAAGGCTTGACGAAACATCATCTGTGCCGGCGGAGGCGCGCCGCTCGCCCCAACGCATCCGCGTTCAGAATCACGGGTCGCCCCCAACGCATCCGCGTTCAGAATGACACGGGGCTCGCTGCGTCCTTGCCTCGGAACGACCAGCGCGTCCCGCCGACGAGGGACGTTCCGCCAAACCCTCCTAGGCTCTATCTAACGCCGGCCCGCCGGCAGCCGTAGCTCGAACCGCGACCCCTTGCCGACCTCGGACTCGAGCGCGAGCTCTCCCCCCAGAGCGTGCGCCAGCTCCCGAGCGATCGGAAGGCCGAGCCCGGTGCCGTCACCCGCGCGCGACCAGAAGGGGCGGAAGATGCGCTCCCGCTCGGCAGGGCCGATTCCAGGCCCCGAGTCGGACACGCTGACGGCGATCTTGCCGTTCTCGGCAGCAAGCTCGAGCGCGACGCGCCCTCCGTCAGGCGTCCATGCGAACGCGTTGTCGAGCAGGTTGGACACGACCTGAAGCACCCGGTCGCCGTCTGTCGAGATGACAGGGTCGGCGGCGAACGAGCACTCATAGTCGATCCCGCGGCGCCGAGCCTCCTCCGTGAAGCTCTGGTAGGCCTGCTCGACCAGCCTGCGTAGCTCTACTTCCTCCTCCTCGAGCGTGAACTGGTGCGCCTCCATGCGCGCGAGGTCGAGGACGTCCCGTACGAGCCGCGCGAGCCGATCCGTCTCCGCTCGGATGACCTCCAGGGAGGCGTCACGAGCTTCCGCATCCTCCGCGAGACCCTCCCGGAGGGCTTCCACATGGCCCCGGATGGCCGTCACCGGCGTGCGCAGCTCATGAGAGACGACCATCAGGAAATTGCGCTCCCGCCGCTGAGCCTCGTTGAGCTTCTGGGTCATCTCGCGGAAGTGGTCGGTCAGTTGGCCGACCTCGTCGCCGAACTGAGACTGCGGCAGCTCGGCGTCGTAATTGCCCGCCGCGACCTGATCAGCGGCGCGCGAGAGAGCCAGCACAGGCTTCGTCAGCCTCCGGGACAAGTACCAGATGAGACCGGCTGCGACGGCGAGCCCGGCGAGGGACGCCAGGCCCATCCGCCCGGCGAGAGGGAGCCAGCCGGAACGAAGCTGGGCGCGCGGCTTGGCCACGACGAGGGCGCCAAAGGTGTCTCCCCCGACCGTGATCGGGTGGGCCGCGGCGAGGAACGCGCGGTCGCTGCCGGGCGGCTTGAACTCGAACGTCTCGACGTTGCCGGCTTCGAGCATCTGCCAATCGAGGACGTCCCGGTCGAGTGACCGCAGTCCCGATTTCTGGCCGGGGAAGATCTCCACCCCCGCGTAGTAGATGCGGGAGCCAGTCGCCTCTTCGAGGAGAGGAGCCGCGAAGCCCGGCGCTTGCCTCGCCTCGTCGACGCTCCGGATGGCTTGCTCCTCGTACAGGAGCGCGAGCCCCGCCGCTTGACGGCGTAGCTCGGCGAGCGTGCGGTCACGAGAGTCGTCTTGGAAGAGCCGTACCGCAAAGAGCGCGGTGATCGCCGCCGCCACGAGCACCCCGACGAGGAAGAACGCGGGGATGCGGTAGCGGAGGGAGCGCAAGGCCCGCCTAGGAGGCGCGGGCGACCTTCGGCTCCGCCGAGACCTTGTAGCCGACGCCCCAGACGGTCACGATCGGCGACGCGTTGCCGAGTTTGCGCCGGAGCTGGCGGACGTGGACGTCGACCGTGCGGGTGTCGCCGGCGAAGGTGTAGCCCCAGACTCGCTCGAGCAGCTGGTCGCGGTTCAGGACGAGGCCTTGGTGATCAAGGAGCTCCCAGAGGAGGTCGAACTCCTTCGGCGCGAGCTGGATCTCCTCGTCTCCCACGGTGACCTCGCGCCGCCCGGCGTCGATGCTCAGATCGCCGTGCTCGAGGTAGGCGCTCTCGAGCTCGCGGCGCTCAGGACTCGCGCGTCGCAGGATCGATTTGACCCGGGCCACGAGCTCGCCCGGATTGAAAGGCTTCGTGAGGTAGTCGTCGGCGCCGACCTCGAGCCCGATGATCTTGTCGATGTCGTCGTCGCGGGCGGTCAGCATGAGCATCGGGACGTCAGAGCGCTGGCGCACACGGCGACAGACGTCGATCCCGTCCAGGTCCGGGAGCATGAGGTCGAGCACGATCAACGACGGCGCCTCGGCGGCCGCCTGCTCGATCGCGTCCTCGCCCGTTACGGCGACGCGAACGGCGAAGCCGGCCCGCTTCAGATACATGGCTACGAAGGAGGCGATGCTCGGCTCGTCCTCGACGATGAGGATCGAATGGTTTTGCGCCCGACTCACGGCGTCACATCCTGACAGAGACACCGGAAGGCCGCGCGAGGTGGGCTCAACAACCGAGCCCGAGCTTGTACGTCGTGGCCTGGCGCGGCCAGCGCTTGAAGTCGGCAGACTGGATGCGATACCAGCCTGTCGGTCCGACATCGAAGGCGTTGAGCGTCATGCAGCCACGCACGAATCCCCCAGCACTGATTCCCCGACCACTCAACTGCAGCCGCCAGCGCCCCGCGCTGTTGAAGACCTTGAAACGGAGCTCCGTTCCGCGGTACGCCACCAGGGTCGGGCTAACGCGGCGACGGGCCTCCGAGCCCGTCACCGTGACGTTGTTCGTCGCCACGATTCGGCCGCGAGCGACGTAACCGATGAACGTGCCGCGGAAGCGAATCTTCGCCACGCCGGCACCGGCCCTGAGCTCGATCTCCGCCGAACCCTGAGTCCTGTACAAGCTGAAGGCGCTCGAAGTAGGCGCCGAGACGCCGCAGGCGACTGCCACGATGCAGATGAGAAAGAGCCGCCGCCGCATTGCAGTGAGGTTGCGGCAACTATCACGCCTCCGAGTGAGGCTTCTCTGAGCGATTTGTAAGGAGATTCTTAATGGCGAGGAAGGAGTTCCTTCGCCGGCGCCGAAGCCGTCCAGCCGACGCACTAGGATCGGGCCTCGTCGAGGGCGCCTTCTCAAATGGACTTGCTCACTCGTCACGACCGCACCGTCCGCCTGCTGGCCGATCGGCTCGAGACGCTCGCGGTGGCTTCGCTCCGCGTCCCTCGAGGCGACCGGGCCTACCGGGATCACATCCTCGCCGCGATCGCGGCCACCCGGCACGCAGTCGCCCTGCGGCTCATCTCCCCGGACGAGGCGGCCGCCATCTGGGACGAGGTCGCCGGTCGCCACCCCGAGGCGGGCTGGTGCCGCAAAGGGCCCGACCTCGCGGGCCCGCTGGCCGCCTAGGTCAAGCCACCCTGCGCACGGAGTTCCGCAGGCCAACGGCATTTTCGTGGCTCGGGCGCCGTGGGTCGCGCATCCAGCCCTCACGCGCCGCCTCCGACTCGCAGAGGAAGCAGACGACGCGCCCCGAGGGCAGGTCCCGGCGAGCCCGCCAGTAGCGGTAGCTCTCGCCGGCAAGGAGGTTCCGGCGGCACACGGCGCACATCGTCACCGCCCGTAGATCCTAGGTCCCGCGCCGGACGTGGCCGGGCAGAGCCCTACGTGTCGTAAGCGAAAAAGCCGTGACCGCTCTTGCGGCCCAAGTGGCCCGCGTCGCGCATCTCGACAAGCCGTGGCGGCGGCTCCATGCGCGCTTCCCCGAGAGCGGAATGGAGTGCCTCCGAAGCGTGCACGTGGACGTCGATTCCGATGAGGTCGATGAGTGCACACGGCCCGATCGGCCAGTTGAGGCCGGCTGTCATCGCGGTATCGAGGTCTTCCGGCGTCACCCCCGCTTCGTCGAGCACGCGCACGCAGTCGTTCAGGAGGGGGATGAGGATCCGGTTGACGACGAAGCCGGGGGTGTCCGCGCAGCGAATGGGCCGCTTGCCGATCCGCTCGGCGAAGGCGTACGCAGTCTCGACCGCGTCATCGGATGCGGCGCGTGTGCGCACGACTTCGACGAGCGGCAAGACCGGAGCCGGGTTGAAGAAGTGCAGGCCGACGACCCGCTCGGGCCGTTCCGTGGCGGACGCGATCTCGGTGACCGAGAGAGCGGAAGTGTTGGTCGCGAGCACGGCCTCTGGGGCGACCACCCCGTCGAGCTGCCGAAAGAGCTCCCGCTTCGCGTCGAGCTCCTCGACGACCGCCTCGACGACGAGTCCGCAACCGGCCAGGTCGGCGAGCTCCGTTGTCGTTGTGAGCCGATCCAGCGCCGCATCTCTCTCCTCAGAGGTCAACCGGCCCTTGTCGACTCCTCGCCCGAGGTAGTGCGCGATCCGCTCACGGGCCCGCTCGGCGAGCTCCTCGCTCACTTCTCGGCCGACCGTCTCGACGCCCGCCTGGACGCATATCTGCGCGATGCCGGCGCCCATCGTGCCGAGCCCGACGACGCCCACCTTGCGAACCTCCATGGTCAAGAGCCGGAGCGTACTGATTGAATAGCCCCATGGCGGTGACGGCTCAGGAGCGCAAGCTCCTCCTCGACGGCGATTGGATCGAGACGGGCGAGTGGCACGAGGTGCGCTCGCCGTACTCCGGCGAGACGGTCGCGCGGGTTCCGCAAGCTGGCGCCGAGCATGCGCGCCGAGCGGTCGACGCGGCCGCGAAGGCGATGGAGAATCCCCTGCCCGCACACCAGCGGGCGGAAATCCTGGACCGGGTGGCAACTCTCCTCCGGGAGCGCCATGACGACGTCGCCCAAACCATTTGCGCGGAGGCGGCCAAGCCATTGAAAGCAGCCCGAGTCGAGGCGGAGCGGGCCGTCTCGACGTTCACGATGGCCGCGGTCGAGGCACGCCGCCTTGCCGGGGAAGTGGTCCCGATGGATGCCTCGCCAGCCGGCGTCGGCAAGCTCGCCTACACGCTCCGCGTCCCCATCGGCGTCGTCGGCGCGATCACTCCCTTCAACTTTCCGCTCAACCTCGTCGGCCACAAGGTCGCGCCCGCGCTCGCCGCGGGCTGCGCGGTCGTGCTGAAGCCCGCCGGACAGACTCCGCTCTCCGCCCTTCTCCTCGCCGAGCTGGAGACGGAGGCCGGACTGCCGGCCGGCTGGCTCAACGTCCTCGTCGGGCCCTCCGCGGAGATCGGAGACGTGCTCGTCGAGGACGACCGCGTGCGCCTGATCACGTTCACGGGCTCCGCCGAGGTCGGCTGGAGGATCCGCGAGCGCGCGGCTCGCAAGAAGGTGAACCTCGAGCTTGGGAACGCCACGCCCGTCGTCGTCGAGGCGGATGCCGAGCTCGAGCAGACCGCGACGAAGCTCGCGGCGAATGCCTTCGGCTTCGCAGGACAGAGCTGCATCTCGGTGCAGCGGATCTATGTACACCGGTCGGCCTATGAGGACTTCGTCGGCCGCTTCATCCCCAAGGTGGAGGCGCTGCGGGTCGGCGACCCGGCCGACGAGGACACCGATGTGGG
>JAIBJP010000092.1 GCA_020029625.1 Actinomycetota bacterium
CGACCCGGCGCCGGCGAACACCTTCGCGCACCTCGACGCCTTCATCGTCCTCTCGCGCTCCATCTCCGAGAAGGCGATCTACCCCGCGATCGACCCACTCGATTCCTTCTCTCGCGCCCTCCAGCCCGGCATCGTCTCGGATGAGCACTACGAGACGGCGACTCGCGTGCAGGAGATTCTCCAGCGCTACAAGGACCTCCAGGACATCATCGCCATCCTGGGCATGGACGAGCTTTCGGACGAGGACAAGGTCATCGTCCAGCGGGCGCGCAAAATCGAGCGTTTCCTCTCCCAGCCCATGTTCGTCGCCGAAGCCTTCACGGGCCGCCCCGGAAAGTACGTCGAGGTCGACGACACCATCCGCGGCTTCGCCGAGATCCTCTCCGGCAAGCACGACGATCTCCCCGAGCAGGCCTTCTACATGGTCGGGACGATCGAGGAAGCCGTCGAACAGGCGAAGGGCATGTCGGGCGAAGAGGAGCAAGAGGAAGAAGCCGAGCCGGAGTCAGAAGCCGAGGCGGCGTAAGCCGTGGCCGCCACGGAGAACGGCCAGCGGACGTTCGACCTCTCGGTCGTCACGCCCGAGGGGACGGCCTTCGAAGGCGAGGCGCAGATGCTGATCGTGCCCGGCGCAGCCGGAGAGATCGGCGTCCTTGCCCGCCACGCTCCCCTCGTGGCGATGCTGAAGGCGGGGGAGATCAGGGTGCGCGCGCAGGGAGAATGGCAGTCCTTCGCCGCCGGGCCCGGCTACTTCAAGGTGCAGCAAGATCGCGCCATCGTTCTCGTCGACGACGCGGTGCGTGCTGAGGAGATCGACGTCGAGCAGGCCCGGCGTGAGGTCGAGGAGGCGCGGGCCCTGCTCGAGCGAGCGGACGCCGGCGAGGAGGGAATCGACCGCTGGCACGCCGAGCAGCGTCTCCGCCACGCCGAGAACAAGGTCGCCGTCGCCGGCAAGTGACGAGCCGGTTACCCGCGTCTTAAGAAGCTTTAAGACATCGCGCCATCGCTTGTGCGTCCCCTTGAGGTCTCGCTAGCGTGGACCTCGTAGTCGATCCCAAGGAGGCCGATGATCTACACGCTCATCCGCTCGCTCGTGAAGCTCGAAAGCGGCCGCTACTGCCGCCGCTGTGGGGCGTCCATCTCGCCGCACGACGTCTTCGGCGTCGGCGAAGGGGTCTGCGCGGGTTGCAGGCAATAGCGAGCCAGGAACACGCCGCTCGGTAAGCTCCCGTCTTCGCAGGACGGGAGTTTTTTCTTAAACGGAGGAATTGGTGGAGCTGAAGGCATACGCGCCAGGGATCTATCCGCGCTCCGACGCGCTCGTGCAGGCTACGCGTGACCTCGACCGCGGCCGGGTCACGCAGGAGGAGGTCGACGGGCAGCTCGAACGAGATTTCCGCGAGCTCGTGACCGTCCAGGAACAGTCGGGGCTTGCGCTCCTCTCCGACGGGATGCTCGCGTGGCAGGATCCCTTCAGGCCGCTTGCTGACCGCTCCGACGGCCTTGATGCTCGACCGCTGACCCGCTTTCTCGACACGAACACGTTCTACCGGGCGATCCTCGTCGAGGGCGAGCCGCGCTTGCGAGAGCCGGTGCCGGCCCCGAATCTCCCCGCGGGGAAGTGGCTCGCCACGTTGCCCTCGCCGCGCGCCTTCGCGCGGGCCACGGGAGGGGAGGCATCTTCCCAAGCGCTCGCTGCGAACGTCCTCGCGCCCCAGATCGAGGCCTATGCGCAGGCCGGCTGTGCCCTCGTCGTCCTCGCAGACCCCTTCCTGGCCCGGGAAGGAGGCGTCCAGGAGCTGCTCTCCTCGCTGGGCGAGCTTCCGCAGCAGACTCCGCTCGCGCTGCAGCTCCCGTTCGGTGATGCGAAGCCGGTTCTGGCCCAGCTGGTTGAGGCCCCTGTCGCCGCGATCGGGGTCGACTTCTATGCGACGAGCGTGGACTCCGTCCCGGAGGAGTATCCGAAGGAAATCATGGCGGGCGTGATCGACTCGCGCAGCTCAGCGCTCGAGAGCCCGACGGAGATCGCCGGCTTCGTCGAGCAGCTTGCCAAGCGCAAGCCGGCAGGGTTGTCGCTGAGCGTGAATGGCGACCTCCAGTTCGTCCCGGAGCCGATTGCCCGCGAGAAGATCGCGCGCCTCGGCCGTTCCCAGACCGCTCTCCAGGAGGCAGTATGAGCGACGTTCGTTTCCCGACCCGCGAGATCGGCAGCCTCGGCAAGCCGTCCTGGCGCGTGAAGACATTCGCCGGCCGGCCGCTCGAGGAGGGCGACATTGCGCAGGCGGAGCAGTGGGGTAAGCGACTGGAAGTCGAAGGGTACGAGCAGCTCGTGGAAATCCTTCGTCGCGGAAAGTTCGACGAGGGAGAACTTTCCGCGATTGACGACTGGGCGGCGATCTACGCGCTTCGGCTCCTGGAGAGAGCCGGCCTGGACGTTGTCTACGACGGCGAGCAGAGGCGCAGCGAGATGTACGACCATGTGGCCGCTTTCGCCCGCGGTTTCGAGCCGCGGGGAACCGTCCGCTCCTTCGACAACAAGTACGACGTGAAGGCGGCGATCGTCGAGCCGCCGTCGGTGGAGGGGCCGCAGGACGTCGAGGAGTTCGAGTTCGTTCGGGCCCACACCGACCGCGTCGTCAAGGTGCCGCTGACGGGTGCGTACACGATGGAGGATTGGTCGTACGACGAGCACTACGCGCACGAGGGCGCCCTGGGGGGCTCCGCGGAGCGCCGCTACGAGGCCCGCCGTCGTTTCGTCTCCGACGTGGCCACGAACGTGATCCTCCCGAACGTCCAGGGACTCGTGGAGGCAGGCGCTGAATGGATTCAGATCGACGAGCCCGCCGCGACGACGAAGCCGGACGAGGTACCGCTCGTCGTCGAGGGTTTCAACGAGGCCACGCGTGGGGTCGAGGCCAGAAAGAGCATGCACATCTGCTTCTCGGACTACAGCGCCCTCTGGCCGGCTGTCCTCGAGCTCGACGACTGCCTCGAGCTCCAGCTCGAGTTCGCGAACCGCGATTCACGCGAGCTGGGGACGCGCGACGACGACCGCCCGGGCTACGCCGAGACGCTTCGCCTCTTCAAGGAGCACGGCTATCCGAATGTCGGCCTGGGCGTGCTCGACATTCACTCCGACTTCGTCGAGCCGGCGGAGCTCGTCCGGGACCGGATCCTCTACGCCGTCGACGTGCTCCGCGATCCGGAGCGCATCCAGGTGAACCCCGACTGCGGCCTGCGCACGCGGAGCTGGGACGTCGTCTACGAGAAGCTCGCGAACATGGTGCAGGGCACGCGACTAGCCGAAGAGGTCCTCAACCGGTCGTCCGCCGTCGCGGGCGGCATCTAACCTCCAGCTTCCTCCGAAGGAGAGAGCTGGACCAGAATTTCGGCAAGAGCGCACCCTTCAGCCTGGGGGTCGAGGAAGAGTTCCAGATCCTGAACCGGGAGAGCTACGAGCTCGTCTCGCGGATCGACGAGATTCTTCTGGCCTTCGAGGGGGATGAGAAGGAGAAGCGGGTCAAGGCTGAGCTCCTCCAGCGTCGACACCTGCGTGACGTGGTGGATGAGACGGATGCGCTGATCGCGTCCGCGGGGACGCATCCGTTCTCTCGCTACGAGCACCAGGAGGTCACGGACCGACCCCGCTACCTCGATTTGATCGAGTCCATGCGCTGGGTGGCCGAGCGCGAGCTCATCTTCGGGCTGCACATCCACGTGGGGCTGGCCTCGCCGGACAAGGCGATCGCGTGCTCGAACGCGCTCAGGACTTACCTTCCCGAGCTCCTGGCGCTGTCGACGAACTCGCCCTTCTGGCAGGGCCGGGCGACGGGGCTCGCTTCCACGCGGGTCAAGGTCTTCGAGCCGTTCCCGCGTGCCGGCCTCCCGCCTGCGTTGGCGTCGTACGAGGAGTTCGAGCTGCTCGTCGAGCGCGGGATCAAGACGAATTCCTTCGAGGACTACACGTACATCTGGTGGGACCTGCGGCCGCATCCCCGCCTCGGGACGATCGAAGTGCGTGTCTGCGACGCCCAGACCCGGATCGAGTCCGTGGCGGCGATCGCGGCACTCGTGCAGAGTCTCGTCGCCACCTTCGCGGCGGCCTTCGACCGGGGCGAGAACCTTCCCATCGAGCCGATCACGCTCGTGGCCGAGAACAAGTGGCGCGCTGCCCGGGACGGCCTCAACGCCAAGCTGATCGATCTCGCGACGGATACCGAGCGCTCGGCGCCCGAGGCCGTGCGCGCGCTGGTCGAGTACGGCCGCCCCGCCGCCCGGGAGCTCGGCTGTGAGCGGGAGCTCGACGAGATCGAGCCCCTGCTTGCTCGCGGAAGCGGCGCCGACGAGCAGCTCCGGATCTACCAGGAGACCGAGAGCCTCCTCGCGGTTGCGAAGTGGCTGAACGAGGAAACCGTGAGGACGCTCTAGGCCGCTCGACCGCCGCGGGCTTGGTTATCCTCCCCTAGTCGCCGCTCGGCGACTTTTCGTATGCGAACGACGCTCAAGCGAGGCACGGGACGGGTTGGAGAGAACGGGCACGGAACGATGCCCATCACCTCCCGGACGCCCGTCACGCGCTACCGCGCCCAACGCCGGGGGCCCCTCCGTCTCATCGGCAAGATTCTCCTCTGGGCGTTCATCGTCCTCCTCGTGGCGGCAGGGGCGCTCGCCGGCGGCGCCTGGCTCTTCATCAACCAGAGCGTCTCCGCGGTGCGCGCGCACTCTCGCGAGGTGAAGGAGGCACAGGACGAGCTGGCCGTGGCGAAGCCGCACGAGCCCACCGTCGCGCTCGTCCTCGGGTACGACCGGCGCACGCATGGCGTGGACGCCGGCGGTGGCTCTCGCTCGGACACCCTCATGCTCATCCGGGCCGACCCGGACAAGAAAGTGATCTCGATGCTCTCGTTTCCCCGCGACCTGGTAGTCGACATCGCCGCGTGCCGAGGAACCGGGGCGTTCCGCGGCCGGATCAACGAGGCCTACACGTACTGCGGCCCGAAGGGCGCCCTGAAGACGGTCAAGGACCTGACGCACGTCCCCATCAACTACATCGTCACCGTCAACTTCCAGGGCTTCACGAAGATCGTGGACAAGCTTGGTGGTGTCTACATGGACGTCGACCACCGCTATCTGAATGACAACTCGAGCGGCGGGCCCACCTACGCCACGATCGACGTGCGCCCGGGCTACCAGCGCCTGAACGGCAGGAACGCGCTCGACTTCGTTCGCTTCCGCCACACCGACTCGGACCTCTACCGCGTTGCCCGTCAGCAACAGTTCGTGAAGGCGATGAAGCAGCAGGTGTCGGGGTTCTGGTCGCTCTCGAAGATCCCCGGGATCGTGAACACGATCACCGACAACGTGGAGGTGGGTGTCGGGGGCGGCAAGACGCTCGACGTCGGGACGCTCTACAGCTACGCGAAGCTCGTTTATGGGCTCCCGTCAGGAAACTTCCAGCAGGTGCAGATCCAAGGAATCACGGGCTACAACGAGCTCGCCGCCCCCGAGTCGTCTGTCAACGACGCGGTCGATGCCTTCCTCAGCCCGGACGTGAAGGCGCCAGAGAAGGCGGCCACCGCCGCGCTCGGTCGCAAGCCGAAGCGCGACACCGGGCCGCCGCCGTCCGAGGTCACGATCGAGGTCTTCAACGGGAACGGGATCGCGGGTGCGGCGGATGACGCCGCCTACCGCCTCTCTCAGCGCGGCTACCGGGTCGTGAACAGCGGGAACGCCGACAACTTCAAGTACTTCGAGTCGAAGATCTTCTACGACCCGGCGAGTCCCGACGGCCAGGCCGCTGCGAAGCACCTCGCGGATCTCTTCGGCGACGCGCAGGCTCTCCCCGTGGCGACCGGCGTAACGCTGACGACCATGCTTCGCGTCGTCGTGGGCCAGACGTTCCACGGGACGCTCTCTCCCGTCCCTCGGGACGAGACGCCCCAGCACAGCCCGCCCGCGATCACGAAGGACTCGACGAGCGCCGAGCCGTACGTGCGCGCTGCCAGGCGAAAGGTCGACTTCGACCTCATGCTGCCGACCGTCAGGGAACAGAACTCCTCACTCGACACTGTTCTGCCCGGTCGGGCCTACAAGGTCAGCGGACATTCCGCCTTCCGGCTCACGTACCGCACGGCGGGCAACGAGTACTGGGGCATCCAGGAGCTCGGCTGGGCGGACCCGCCGATCCTCGACGGAGCGAGCGTGACGCAGACGATCAAGGGACGCCAGTACTTCCTGTACTTCAGCGGCTCGAAGCTCCACCTCGTGGCGTTCCAGCAGAACGGCGCCTCCTACTGGGTGGTCAACACACTCCTCGACCGGCTCTCGAACGAGACGATGCTGGCGATCGCCAAGGGCCTGCGCCCGCTGGGCTCCAAGTAGCCGTTATTACACTCCAGGAAGATGCCTGAGCCTCTCGGAGTCATCGGTGCCGGCTGGGTTGGCCTCGTCACGGCCGCCTGCTTCGCCGACCTCGGCCACGACGTGGTGGTGCGCGACGTGGCGCCGGAGCGAATCGCCGAGCTCGAAGCGGGCCGCGTCCCGATCTACGAGCCGGGTCTCGCAGAGCTCATCGACCGCAACCGCGACCGCCTCCGCTTCACGCTCGACCCGGAGGAGGTCTTCGCAGCCGCCAGGATCGCCTTCGTCTGCGTGCCGACCCCCCCGACTTACACCGGGGAGGCGGATCTCTCCGCGGTCGAGCGGGTGCTCGACGAGCTGCCCGAGCTGGCCGAACGGGCGATTCTCGTCATGAAGAGCACCGTTCCCGTCGGAACCGGCGAGCGGCTGCGCTTCCGGCTCGACAGCCGCTCGCTTGCTCACGTCGGCTACGTGTCGAACCCAGAGTTCCTCGCGGAGGGGACCGCGCTCCGCGACTTCATTCACCCCGACCGCGTGGTCATCGGCGCATTCGACGAGACGGACGGGAATGCCGTCGCCGCGCTCTACGAGCCGATCGACGCGCCGGTCGTACGGGCCGACGTCGCCTCCGCGGAAATGATCAAGCTCGCTTCCAACGCCTTCCTCGCCACCAAGATCTCCTTCATCAACGAGATCTCGAACGTCTGCGAGGAGACGGGCGCAGACGTCTCCGTCGTCGCCGGGGGGATGGGCCTCGACCGGCGGATCGGCAGCCTGTTCCTGCGGCCCGGTATCGGCTACTCGGGCTCGTGCCTCCCGAAGGACGTCTCTGCGCTCAAGCAGCTCGCCGGGAACTCGGGCTACCACTTCCAGCTCCTCACAGCCGTCATCGAGGTGAACGAGCTCCAGAAGCGCCGGGTCATGGGGAAGCTCACGAAGCACCTAGGCGGCCTGCGGGGGAAGACGATCGCGATCCTGGGGCTCGCCTTCAAGCCGAACACGAACGACCTGCGCGATGCACCCAGTCTCATCCTGGCGCCGCGCCTGCTCGCCGAGGGAGCGGAAGTGCGGGGCTGGGACCCGGTCGCGCTCGAGGAGGCGCGCGCGATCATGCGCGGCGTCGACCTCCGCTCGACGCTCCTCGACGCAGTCACCGGTGCGGACGCGGCTGTGATCGTCACCGAGTGGGACGAGCTCCGCGACCTCGCGAAGCCCGAGATCCGCGACGCCATGCGCAACCCTCTCATCATCGACGGTCGCAACCTGCTCGACCCGGACACGGTCCGGGCCGCCGGCTTCACGTACGAGTCGATGGGGCGAGCCTCCTCGGATCTCAGGGCGCTGCCCGAGACTGAGGAGCCCGACCCCGAGCCCGAGCTCCAGACCTGAGGTAGTGGAAGCCATCATCCTGGCAGGCGGCAAGGCCGAGCGGCTCGGCCCGGCCGCGGAGGGAAGGCCGAAGCCCCTCGTCAGGGTCGGGGGGCGTCCGCTCGCGGCCTACCAGGTGGCGGCGCTCGCGGAGGCCGGCGTGGAGCGGGTCCTCGTGAGCTGCGCCGCCGGCCAGGGCGCACTCTTTCTCGCCGAGCTGGGCGGAATCGGCCCTGAGATCGTCCCGGTGGAAGAGCCCGAGCCGTTGGGGCGCGGCGGCGGGCTCCGCCTCGCCGCGCAGGAGCTCCGCGAGGGCGAGGCGTTCGCCCTGAACGGCGACGAGCTCGTCGACCTCGACTTCTCCGAGCTCCTCGGCCGCCACCGCGACGCTCCCGTGGCTGCGACGATCGTAGTCGTGCCCTTTGAATCGCCCTTCGGCGTCGTCCAGCTCGGCGACGGAGATCTCGTCACGGGCTTCGAGGAGGCTCCGCGGCTTCCGTACTGGGTCAGCTGTGGCGTCTACTTCCTCGGCGCGGAGGCGCTCGAGCGCCTCCCGGAGCGAGGAGACCACGAGCGGACCACGTTTCCCGAGCTTGCGGCCGAAGGAAAGCTGGCCGCTTTTCGCCACGAGGGCCTCTGGCTGACGGTGAACACTCCCAAGGATCTCCGGCGAGCCGAGGAAAGCATCGCGGGAGGAGGCTTGACTCGAATCGGCCCGCTGCGGTAGGACCGCCGCGATGCGCGGGATCTCACCCAACCTCCTCGACCTCGATCGCTTCGCTGTGGACGCGAAACAGGTCGACAAGCCGTGGGGCTACGAGCTCATCTACGCCTCCACCGACCGCTACTGCGGCAAGGTCATCTTCATCAGAGGCGGCGAAGAGCTGAGCCTCCAGTTCCACCGGGAGAAGGACGAGACGCTCTACGTCCAGTCCGGTCGCGTCGAGTTCCAGATCGGCGATCCCGGCAAGTCGGTGGACACGGAGGTCGTCGGCCCGGGCCGCGCCTTCCATCTCCAGCCGGGCACCGTTCACCGCCTGCGCGCCATCGAGGACACGGTCGTTCTGGAGGTCTCGACGCCGGAGGTCGACGACGTCGTCCGGCTCGAGGACCGCTACGGGCGAGCAGACCGGCCCGCGTAAGTACAGCGTAAGTACACTGACCCGCGGCATGGCCGCAACCGCACCTCGGCATCACGTCAGGGATCTCGCCCTCGCGCCGGCGGGCGTGACGAGGATCGAATGGGCCGATCGGCAAATGCCGGTGCTGGCCGCGATTCGGGAGCGCTTCGAGAAGGAGCGCCCCCTCGAGGGCTACCGCATCTCCGCCTGCCTCCACGTGACGACCGAGACCGCCAACCTCGCTCGGACGCTCCAGGCGGGCGGCGCCGACGTCCTTGTCTGCGCCTCGAACCCACTCTCGACACAGGACGACGTCGCCGCGGCTCTCGTCAGCGAGTACGGCGTCCCCGTCTTCGCGATCAAGGGCGAGGACGACGAGACCTACTACGCCCACCTCACGGCCGCCCTCGACCATCACCCGCAGTTGACGATGGACGACGGAGCCGACGTCATCGGCGTCCTCCATTCGGAGCGCCAGGATCAGCTCGGAGAGATCGTCGGCGGCACCGAGGAGACGACCACCGGCGTCATCCGCCTGCGCGCCCTCGAGCAGGAGGGCCGGCTCGGCTTTCCCATCGTCGCCGTGAACGAGGCGAAGACGAAGCATCTCTTCGACAACCGCTACGGCACGGGCCAGTCGACGATCGACGGGATCATCAGGGCGACGAACGTCCTCCTGGCTGGCCGGCGCTTCGTGATCTGCGGTTACGGCTGGGTCGGGCGCGGGGTCGCTATGCGCGCCCGCGGCATGGGTTCCCACGTGATCGTCACCGAGGTCGATCCAATCCGCGCGCTGGAGGCGCTCATGGACGGATTCGACGTGCTGACGATGGAGCGCGCGGCCGAGGTGGGCGACATCTTCTGCACCGCGACGGGCGACA
>JAIBJP010000032.1 GCA_020029625.1 Actinomycetota bacterium
GTCCAAGTGCTTGGCCGCGAAGCTCCGCTTCTCGAGAATCGTCCGACCCTCGAGAGGAGGCACACCGCCGGTGACGATGCGGAAGGGCTCACCGGCGGTGTGGTAATCAACCGCCTCGACCTTCATCGCACCCCCTAGTGTCCTGGGGCGCCGCTGGCCAGGGGAGCGGCGCCGTCCAGGGCGCTAGGGGCCCTTCTCGATGGGCACGTCCACCAGGTTGCCCCATTCCGTCCACGAGCCGTCGTAGTTTCGCACCCGCTCGTACCCGAGGAGCTCGCGCAGGACGAACCACGTGTGCGCGCTGCGCTCGCCGATGCGGCAGTACGCCGTGACCTCCTTGTCGGGCGTGATGCCCTTGCCGCCGTAGAGCTCCTTCAACTCGTCGGCGCTCTTGAAGGTACCGTCGTCCCGCACGGCGCTCGCCCAGGGAATCGATGCTGCGGTGGGAATGTGCCCGCCGCGCTGGGCTCCCTCCTGCTCGTAGCCGGGAGGCGCGATCAGGTCGCCCGCGTACTCGCCCGGGGAGCGGACGTCGACGAGTGCCCGGGTCGACTCGCCGAGCCAACCGTGCACCTGGTCGCGGTAAGCCCTGATGGACTCGTCTCGCTCCTGCGCGCTGTAGGACTTCGCCTCGGGGGAGGGCACGTCGGTGGAGAGCTCACGGCCTTCGTCGATCCACTTCTGCCGGCCGCCGTCGAGGATGCGGACGTCGGAGTGCCCGTACACCTTGAGGTACCAGTACGCGTAGGCCGCGAACCAGTTGTTCTTGTCCCCGTAGAGAATGATCGCGGTGTCGTTGCCGATCCCGCGCTCGCCGAGCAGGCGTTCGAAGGTCTCGCGGTCGACGACGTCGCGCTCGATCGGGTCCTGCAGGTCTTCGCGCCAGTGAAGCTTGACCGCGCCCGAAATATGCCCCTCGTCGTACAGGTCGGGATTCTCGTCGACCTCGGCCACGACAATGCCGTGGTCGCCCAGGTGTTCCGCCAGCCAATCGGTCGTCACGAGCACCGGCTTCGCGTAGCCGTTCTCGGCCATACAGCGCCACCTCCAGAGTTACTTTACGAAATGAAGTGAGGCGATCTTATCACTCTCAAGAAGCGGCGAGAAGGTCCTCTCGAACTGCGCTCTCGAGCTCGGCCACCGAGACTGCGCCCTCGAACTTGCCCCTGATCACCCCGGCACTATCGACGAGGAAGACCCAGGGCTCGGTCGGGAGCTTCCACTCCTGCACCCACCGGTTGAAGCCCTTCTTCGGATCGTTGTCCGTGAAGATCTCGACGTGGATGAAGCGGACAATGCGGCGGTCGAACTTCCTCGCGACCTTCTCCACGACCTCGACGGTCGGCCCGCAGACTCGGCTCACGCAGAACTCGGGCGTGGCGAACACGACGACGAACGGCACCTGGGCCCGGATGGAATCCGCGATCGAGTAGCGGAGCAGCTCGGTATCGGGCGGGTGGGCGGTTGTGATGTGCTTGGCGGGCGCGGAGGCCAGCGTGGGGTTGTCGGACGCGGGTGCCTTGGCGCCGAGGGCGGGCGAAACGGACTGCTTTTGCACCTCGAGCGTTCCGACAGCCTGGATCTTCTCGTCCGCCGGGTCGGCCACGAACCAGTAGCGGCCCGGCTTCGGCGTCTGCACGTGTGCGACGTAGACGTCCGTGACGTCGACGTGATCATGCGCCTCGTTCTCGTGGGCGTGCTCGTGCGCGCCGACCGGCTGCAGAACCGCCTTCGCGGTCCGGGGCGCCTCGCCCTCGCCGGCATACTCGATCGCTGCCGTCGGAGCCTGGACGAGCGCTCCGTTCTCGCGCACCACGAGAAAGACCACGCGGTTGTCTCCCACGGCGAAATCCTGCGACCCCATCGTCACTGCCACGTCCGGCCCACTTTTCGCCGAGAGAGCTTGCTTGACCCACGAGGGAAGCTGTGCGCCCTTCTCCGTGGCGGGCGAACTCTCCTGGTCGCTGGAGCCGGCCATGCAGGCGGCGAGCAGGCCAACGAGCGCCACCATGAGGACGTAACGCACTCCCGGCAACTGTACCGTCGCCGCTCGGTCATGGATTCATCTGGGAAACCCGTCTGGCGAGCGCACCGCGCCGGGGCTATGCTCGGCGGATGACGCGTCTGAGTGAGCTCATGACAGGCGCCGTGGTGTCCGTTGCGCCGGAGGACACGCTCGGAGAGGCTGCCGAGCGAATGGCCGAAGACGGGGTGGGGTCCGCCGTGGTGCTCGATTCCGGGCGCCTGATCGGCATCCTCACCGAGCGGGATCTCCTCCGGGCCGTCGCCGGCCGCGTGCACACGAGCGAGGCACGCGTACGTGAATGGATGACCGTTGATCCGATGACCGCAACGGAGGAGACGTCAGTCGATGAGGCCATGCGAACGATGCTCGAGCAGGGCTTTCGCCACCTGCCGGTGATCGAAGGCGGCAGGACGATCGGCGTCGTCAGCCTGCGGGAGCTGATGCGGACCGCGATGCACGTCGACGTCGGGGCCGAGGGCCCGAACGACTAGCTGCTAACCCGCCAGCAGTTGCGCCGCGATCAGGCCGGCCGTAACGAGCCACAGGGCTGCCAGCGTCCCGATCAACGGGGCGAGTGGGCGAAGGGAAGGACGTGGTTCCATCGTCGAGCGTCTCAGGGTCGCGCGCCGTCGAACATTCGACGCGAGGACTCCAGATCCTTCCGCTCCGCTAGTGACCGTCGAAGAAGCCAATCGCCAAATGCGCCTTGGCGAGGAACGATGCCAGCAGCGTCAGAAGAACGAGAAGCTGAATTTGACGTGCGTTCATGTGCGTCACCTCCCTTCCTAGAACCGGAAGTCCTGTAGAGCCTCTGCCGCGCGCCGGTAGAGGTGCGCGGCATGCCTGTCGTCGCCGCGGCGCACGGCCAGGTCGCCTTGTGCGACCCACGCTGCGGCGCGGTGGCTGATCGAAGAGAGCTGCTCGAAGCTCGCCTCCGCAGCCGTGAAAAGTTCATCCGCCTCGTCGAGACGATCCTGCTCGAGGAGTGAGCGCCCGAGCACGAGCTGGGCGTTTCCGATCTCATCGAGGACGTCAACCCGGTCGCCGAGGAGCTCGAGCGCATGCCTCGCTTGCTCCTCCGCGAGCTTGGGCTCGCCGGTGCGGAGGTGAACCTGCGCCAGCGAGGAGACGACGTAGCCGGCGTCGGCTTCGCTGCCGACGTCCAGCAGAACGCGGTAAGCGTCCTTCAGGTGACGGATCGCCTCCTGCGGCTTGCCGAGCTGGAAGTTGAGGCCGCCGAGGTTGTTCAGAAGCTTGCCGACGTTTGCCTGGTCGGCGAGCTCCTCGTACTGAGCCTTTGCGCGCTCGGCGTAGGAGCGGGCGAGGACCCAGTGGCCCGTGCGCTCGGCGATGAGCGAGGCCTGGAAGTAGTGGTGGGCGACCGTGCGGCGGTCGTTGAGGCCCTCGGCGAGCTCGAGCGCGCGCTCGACGTCCTCGCGGGCGGCTTCCCAGTCACGCTGCCGCCTGTAGCAACGGGAGCGCCAGCCAAGGGTGTTCGAGCGCAGACGGTCGGCGGGGAGGCCCGAGCGCTCGGCGAGGTCGAGCGCCTCGCTGAGGAGCGCGACGGCCGTCGAGATGGATGAAAGCTTGTACCTGCAGACTCCGAGGCGGTAGAGAATCTCGGCTCGGTCGACGTCGCTGAAGGTGGGCGCTTCGGCGAGCTGGCGGGCGGCTTCCAAGCGGGCGATGGCTTCCCGCACCTCGCCGAGGTTCATGCGCCCCCAGGAGTCGGCCAGAAGGGCGCGGAGCTGTAGCGCGGGGACGGCCACGGACTCGAGTGCTCTGCCGAGCTGTGCCAACTCGTCGACCGCGTCCTGGTGTGAGTTCGACTCGAGGGCCGCCTCGGCACGCGCGATGACGCTTTCGACACGCTCCCGCTCGCTCGAGGAGACGCCCGTCTCGAGGAAGCTCTGGTCGACGCCAAGCCGGGCAGCCAGCCACTCGATCGTCTCGCCCGTCGGGCGCGTCTTGCCGCGCTCGATCTGGCTCACGTACTCCTTCGAGAAGCGCTCGCCGGCGAGCTCCGTCTGCGTGAGGCCCTTCGCGATCCGCAGCTGGCGCACGCGATCCCCGAGCGTCGTTCTGACGGCTGGGGCGGTGCGGGGCGTGGTGGTGAGCTGATCTCGCATGGCTTCGTAAGGTGAACTATACGGCGGAATATCTACTTCACAAGGTCACTTGACTTATGAGTCCGACTGGCTATAGTCCGACTGACTCGCATTCCGGCCGGACGCCAGGCAGAGGGGTGCGGGAGGCGCGCCAGATTCGCGGCGACACAACCCGGAGGCATCGGCTGGGCCGCAGAGCCGAAGTCTCCGGGTCGTCGCCTTTAAGCGGCAAAGCATGGACGCAGCATTGCCCCGTGGGCGGCCCGCGTCATCCCCCGAAAGGGGCGGCGCTTCACCCGGCGGTGAAGCGCATACCGAATTCAGACCAGGGGCTCTGGATCGCGCCCGGTCAGCCAGCGGAGGCGCGAGGCCCGGATTGCCGGCCAACTCTCCCGCATGACTCCGTCCAGGACCCGGTCGGCCATGGTCAGGAGCCCGAGAGCGATGAAGATCCACGCCTCGGCGTCAGGATCGCGTTCGGCCTCGATCCCGCCGGTCTCCTGCGCCCGCCTGATGACAGCCGTGGTATAGGCGTGCACCTCCCGCATGTGCTCCTTCATGTAGGCGCCGATGACGGCGTCCTCGCTCCCTTCGGCTATGGCGTGCACCCATAGGTTGGAAATGACGGGCCGTTCCGCCTCCGACTCGATGAAGGAGCGACCCATCGTCGCGATCCAGAGAGACGGATCTTGCTCCGCGGCGATGGCCTCCTCCCACATGGCGCGAACTCCGGCCCACGTCGCCTCGAGGCAGGCCAGATACAGATCCCGCTTCGAGTTGAAATGGCGGTAGAGGACGGGCTCGGTCACACCGGCCTCTCGGGCGATGTCGGCCGTGGTCGTCCCCCGGTAGCTGCCCTCGGAGAAGAGCCTGCAGGCCGTCTCGAGCAGCGCGACACGCCGCTCCTCAGCGGGAAGACGGGTCGTGCTCAAGCCGCCTCGGGAAGGGGTTGATCGAGGTGCCGGTACTTGCGCACCGTCGCAACGGCGAGAAACGCCCCGGCGAGCGCGATGAGCGACGCGACGACGAGCGCGTGCTGAAAGCCCGTCACGAACTCCGCGGCGGCCTGCGGAGTGCCCAGAGGAGCGTGAACCTCGGAGGCAACGATCGCCCCCATGACGGCGATTCCGAGCGAACCGCCTACCTGGCGCATGCTGTTCAGGACGGCGGAGCCGACGCCCGCCTTGTCGACAGCGACGGAACCCATCGCGGCGGCCGTCGTCGGCGTCATCACCAAGCCCATCCCGAATCCGCCCACGATCAGCCCTGGGAGGAGGTCCCAGAAGTTCGAGCCCGCATCGAGGCGCGAGAAGATGAAGAGCGAGAGCGAGAGCAGCAACATGCCTCCACCCATCATCCACCGGGAGCCCACGCGATCCGAAAACCTCCCGGCCACCGGCGCGACAAGGATGATCAACCCCGTCATGGGCAGAAACGTGGCGCCCGTCTGCACCGCCGAGTAGCCCATGATGTTCTGGATGAAGAGCGAGTTGTAGAAGAAGACGCCGAACATAGCGAGACCGACGAGCAACATGACGGAGTTGGCGCCGGCGAAGGTCCCGTTCTTGAAAAGGGAAAGGTCGAGCATGGGCGCCCGCTGTCGAAGCTCGAGCGCGACGAACACGACAAGTCCGACGACCGCCACGACGAAGAGCCCCAGGATCCGTCCCGACGTCCAGCCGTACGTGTTCGCTTCGATCAGCCCGTAGGTGAGCGCGAAGAGCGCGACGGCGGAGGAAAGCAGGCCGGGTAGGTCGAGCCGCTGGTTGGCCGACGTGTCGCGGGACTCGTCGACCACGAGCCTCGTGACGAGGATCGCGAGGATGCCGACCGGGACGTTGATGAAGAAGATCCAGTTCCAGCTGATGTGCTGCGTGATCAGGCCACCGACGAGCGGGCCGATCGCGAGCGCCAATGCGGCGACTCCAGCCCAGATCCCGATCGCCATTCCCCGCTGCCGCGGCGGGAAGGTCGCCGTGATGATGGAAAGCGTGGCGGGGTTCATCAGCGCCGACCCCACGCCCTGCACGACGCGCGCTCCGATCAGCAAGCCCGCGCTGGACGCGAGGCCGCAGGCCAGGGAAGCCGCCGTGAAGACGACGAGGCCAACGATGAAGATCCGGCGGCGGCCCAGAAGGTCGGCCAGCTTCCCGCCCGTCAGCATGAGCACGCCGAAGGTGAGCGCATAGCCGTTGAAGACCCACTCGAGCTCGGAGATGCCGATGTGGAGGTCGCGCTGGATGGCAGGCAGCGCGACGTTCACGATCGTGTTGTCGAGCATGATCATGAAAAGGCCGAAAGCGACGGCGCCTAGCGTCCACCACTTGCGGTTCTCCGGAGCGAAAAGCCTGGACTTCAACGGAATACCTCCCAGAAAGTTAGTGAGAGCTAAGTTACCATGCGCTCCCGCCCTCGGCGAGCGTTTCTCCTCTCCGGCGGACGGGGACGACTAAGCGGGCATGGCGCGCAAACCGCTCGAGGACGCGCGAAAAGCGCTCGGAACGATCGGGGCCCAGCTCGGCATCCTGGAGTTCGAGAACCTCGCTCCAGCCGCACCGACGAGCACGATGGACGAGCTCCAGCGAGAGCTGGACAGCCTGATCGGCCTCGAAAGCGTCAAGGATCAGGTGCGTTCGCTGCTCGCCTTCCTGCAGGTGCAGGCGCTGCGGAAGGAACGGGGCCTCGCCGAGGTGGCGACGAGCCAGCATCTCGTCTTCCTCGGGAATCCGGGGACGGGCAAGACGACGGTTGCTCGACTGCTGGCCCAGATGTACCAGGCGATGGGGCTTCTCCGCAGGGGCCACCTCGTCGAGGTCGACCGCTCGGGGCTCGTCGCTCAGTACGTGGGCATGACAGCGCTGAAGACGAACCGTGTCGTGCGACGCGCGCACGACGGCGTCCTTTTCGTGGACGAGGCTTATGCGCTCGCCCCGGAACCCGGCCGCCTCGACTTCGGGCCAGAGGCGATCGAGACGCTGCTCAAGCGGATGGAGGACCAACGCGAGCGGCTCGTCGTGATCGTGGCCGGTTATCCACGGCTGATGCGCAATTTCCTCGCCTCGAACCCTGGGCTTCGCTCTCGCTTTTCGCGCGAGATCGTCTTCCCTGACTACACGACCGACGAGCTCCTGGCCATCACACACAAGTTCGCCGCGGAACACGAGTATCGACTCGGCAAGGGGACCGAACGCACCCTCCGCGAACTGCTCGAAGCCGCTAGGCGCGGAGAAGGCTTCGGTAACGCGCGCTTTGCGCGCACACTTTTCGAGCAGGCTCTGAACGCGCACGCGCTGCGCCTCGCGGCGAGGCCGGATGCGGAGACGCTGGCGATCGACGAGCTCATGGTGATCACAGCCGACGACCTCCTCGCGGCCGCCCGGGTCATCGGCGAGGGAAACGACCTGTTCGCGGCGCCTCGTAGGCCGTTCTGGCGCGGGCGCCAGGCCTAGACTTGATCGCCAGATGGGAAAGTTCATCTGGGAGCCGACCCCGGACGTCCTCGCCCGCGCCAACGTCGTGCGCCTCATGCGCCGGCACGGATTCGAGGACTACTGGGAGCTGCAGCGCCGCTCGCAGGAGGATCCAGACTGGTTCTGGCCGGCGGCGATCGAGGACCTGGGGCTCGAGTTCTCGCAGCCGTGGGACCGTGTCGGCGATCTCTCGAAGGGCCCCGAATGGGCTACCTGGTTCGTGGGCGGGAAGCTCAATCTCGCCTGGAATTGCGTCCACCGCTGGGCGGAGCGGCGGCCCGACGACGTAGGCGCGGTCTTCGCCGGCGAGGACGGTGAGCGGCGGGAGTGGACGTTCGGGGAACTCTCCAGGGCTGTCACCCGACTCGCCGAGGGCCTGACCGCGCTCGGCGTCGAGCCCGGCGAACGGGTGGCCATCTACATGCCGATGTGCCCCGAGGTCGCGGTCGCCTCGCACGCCTGCGCCCACATCGGCGCCGTGCAGGTACCCATCTTTTCCGGCTTCGCGGCCCCTGCAGTCGCCCAGCGCCTCCGGGACTCCGAGGCCAAGGTGATCGTCACCGCCGACCGTTCGCTTCGACGCGCCAAGTGGCTGGACATGCGTACAACCGCCGAGGAGGCGGTGGCCGAGGCTCCCTCGGTGGAGCACGTCGTCACCTGGTCGCGCTCAGACGGATCCTGGGACGGCGCCGAGCTCGGCCCTGGGACGCTGCCTCCTCTCGAGGTCGACTCCGAGCACCCCTACCTGCTCACCTACACGTCGGGCACGACCGGGAAGCCCAAAGGAGTCGTCCACGTGCAGGGCGGCTTCCTGGTCTCGATCGCCCGGGAGGTCGCCTACCAGGCCGACGGGCACGAGGACGACGTCATCCTCTTCGCCACGGACATGGGCTGGATCATGGGCCCCTGGACAGTCGTCGGCGGGGGCGCGCTGGGCTGCCGCCTCGTCTTCTCCGAGGGAGCGCCCGACCAGCCGGCCGACCGGCTCTGGCGGCTGATCGAGCGCGAGCGCGCGACGATCCTCGGCTGCTCACCGACCCTCATTCGCGCGCTCCTCCCTCACGGCGACCCCGAGGCCGACCTTTCCTCGCTGCGCACGATCGTCACGACCGGCGAGCCGTGGAACCCGGATCCGTACAGATGGCTGTTCGACCAGGTTGGCGGCGGCCGCTGTCCGATCATCAACTGCTCCGGCGGGACGGAGGTCGGCGCTTGCTTCCTCTCGCCCACCCCGGCGATCCCGATCAAGACCTGCTCGCTCGGAGGCCCGGCTCTCGGCATGGCGATGGACGTGGTCGATGGGGAAGGCAGGTCGCTGGTCGGCACGGGCGAGGTCGGCGAGCTCATCTGCCGCAAGCCGTTCCCCGGGATGACGCGTGGCTTCTGGCGCGATCCAGAGCGCTACCTCGACGCATACTGGCGGCGACTGCCCGGCATCTGGGTGCACGGGGACTGGGCCTCCGTCGACGAGGACGGCTACTGGTTCCTGCATGGGCGCAGCGACGACACCCTCAACATCGCCGGCAAGCGAATCGGCCCGGCAGAGATCGAATCGGCGGTGGTGGCTCATCCGGCCGTCTCCGAAGCGGCCGCCGTGGGCGTGCCCCACGAGGTGAAGGGCGAGGTGGCCTGGGTCTTTTGCGTCCTGAAACCCGGCCAGGACGCCGGCGACGGCCTCGCCTCCGAGGTCGCGAACTGCGCGGCGCGGGAGCTCGGGAAGGCGTTCAAGCCGGAGCGCGTCGTGTTCGTGTCCGCGCTCCCGAAGACACGGAGCGCCAAGATCGTCCGCCGCGCCGTTCGAGCCGCCTTGCTCGGCCAGGATCCAGGGGATCTCTCGTCGGTGGAGAACCCGGAGGCGCTCGACGAGGTCGAACGCCTCCGGGTCGCGCGACCCTAGCCCCGGGGCTAGAGCGCGCCCGCGACTTCCGGCCTGCGACGCCTGAACAGCAAACCCAGTCCGGTGAGGAAGAGCCCGGCGAGTGTCACGGCCCAGACCGGGAGGCCCGTGTAGGGGAGCTCGCCGGAAGCCACTGCCCCCAGGACTCCTCCAGAGGAAGCGTTGCCGCCGTTGGCGTCTCCGGCCACGCCGCCTGCCCCTTCGCCCGTGCCGTCATCGGCACCGCCGCCAGCGCCCGGCCCCGGTGCAGGCTCGGGAGTGGTGCTGGCCGCGCGACAGACGCCGGCGCTCGTGCCGCCCGTCGTGTCCGTGCCGGAGACGCTACCGGCCAAGCAGCCGACGAAGCCGCTGGCGCTTGCGTCGCCGTTGGCCGCTCCGGCGTCCACGGCACTTCCCGGCACGTCGCACGAGCCGAGGGTTGCCGCGCCGGTCAGGCCGTTGCTCGTCCCGGTGCCGGTGAGACACCCAGCCGCGGCGCTCCCGCTCGAATCGCCGCTCCCGGCAACCGCGTTCGCGCCGCCGCCCGCAGGCGAGCCGGCCCCACAGAAGCCGAGCCCCGCGGAGGAACTGGCTTCGCCGCTCGACGCAGATCCGTCGATACAGCCGACGTCGGCAGTGCCGCCGTTGCCACCGCTCGAGCCGCCGGCCGTCAGGGCGCTGCCTTCTCCAACCCCTGTCGCCAAGGCGCCGCTCGTGTCGCCGTTCGTCGCGCTCGCATTCGCGTCCGCGGCTGTTGCGTCTGCGCTCGTGTCTCCCGTGACCCCCAGCCCCGCTGTCTGACCGAACGCCGGGCCCGCACTTACCGCGGCGAGGGCGAGGAGGGACACGAGCAGGACTACCCGTAGCCTGTTCATGCTGACTCCTTCGTTTTTGGAGTGACTGACGTCAAGAAAGAAGTCCGCGCCACGCATTTCTGGCGGCAGATCCCTCGTTCGAGGGAGGTATTCGCCTGAGAGGCAAAAACTGGTAAACTACGGCTGATGCGGCTTGCGCTCGCACAAATGAACACCGTCGTGGGCGACCTCGACGGAAACCGCGAGCGGATCGTCGCGCGTCTGGAGGAGGCGCGGGAGGCGGGCGCGGATCTCGTCCTCTTCCCCGAGCTCGCGACGACGGGCTATCCGCCCGAGGACCTCCTCCTCCGGCCCGGTTTTCTCCGAGCGGCGGCCAAGACGCTCGATGCGGTGGCGGCCGAGACGAAGGGCATCGCTGCGCTCGTCGGCGCCCCCCACCTCGACCGCGACCTCTTCAACGCCTGCGCGGTGTGCGCCGACGGCGAGGTCAAGGCGATGTACCGCAAGCAGTTCCTCCCCAACTACGGAGTCTTCGACGAGGATCGCTACTTCCAAGCCGGGCGCGAGCTCGTCCTGCTCCGCTGTGGGGAGACGCTCGTCGGCCCAACCGTCTGCGAGGACATCTGGCAGCCGGGGCCACCGGCTACCGATCTCGCGCTCGCGGGGGCGCACATCGTCGCCAACATCTCGGCGTCCCCGTTTCACCTCGGCAAAGGGGCGGAGCGCGAGGAGATGCTCGCCACCAGGGCGCGTGACAACTCCTGCTGGATCGCCTTCGTCAACGCTGTGGGCGCGCAGGACGAGCTGATCTTCGACGGACACAGCCTCGTTCTCGACGAGGAAGGCCGCATCGTGGCCCGGGCGCCCTCGTTCGAGGAGGCGCTCCTGATTGTGGACGTCGATTCGACGACCGCGGTCGGACGCCGGCTGCGGGACGCCCGTCGGCGCGCTCTCGCGCGCGCTCGACGGGAGATGCCGAATCCGCCCGTGATCGACATTCCCGACCGGGAGAGCCGCGGCGAGCCGCCCAAACCCGTTGTCGCTCCTCCACTCGACGAGCTCGAGCAGATGCGGCTCGCGCTCGAGCTGGGCCTGCGAGATTACGTCGAGAAGAACGGCTTCCGCGAGGTCGTCCTCGGCGTCTCCGGCGGGATCGATTCGGCGCTGACCGCAGCGCTCGCGGCTGAGGCTCTCGCACCGGAGCGGGTCGTCTGCGTCTCCATGCCTTCCCGCTACTCGTCCGAGGGAACGCGCGCCGACGCCCGGCGAGTCGCCGAGATGCTCGGCGCCCGCTACATCGAGATTCCGATCGAGCCGATCGTCGACGCCGTCGGTGCCGCACTCGTGGAGGCTTTTGCCGGAACCGAGCCGGGAATCGCGGAGGAGAACATCCAGTCGAGAGTCCGCGGCCTCCTCGTGATGGCTCTGTCGAACAAGTTCGGCTGGCTGCCCCTGGCGACCGGGAACAAGAGCGAGCTCTCGGTCGGCTACGCGACCCTTTACGGCGATATGGCGGGCGGCTTCGCCCTCTTGAAGGACGTCTACAAGACGGACGTCTTCCGCCTGGCCCGATATTTGAACGAAAGAGCCGGCCGCGAGCTGATCCCAGAGACCGTGATCGAGCGCGCCCCGAGCGCGGAGCTCCGCGCCGACCAGCTCGACGAGGACTCGCTTCCGCCTTACCCGGAGCTCGACCGCGTGCTCGAGGCGTACGTCGAGCTGGACGAGTCGCGGGAGGAGCTGACGAGTGACGGGTTCGACGCCGACGTCGTCGACCGGGCGGTCGGGATGATCGACCGCGCCGAGTACAAGCGTCGCCAAGCGCCGCCGGGCGTGAAGCTGCGTCCGAAGGCGTTCGGCCGCGACCGGCGCGTGCCGATCACCAACCGCTGGCGCGGTTAAGAACCGGGGCCACCCCTTGCCTCCTCCCGCTATCAGCCTAGAGCGGAAATCCGCCTCTATGGTGCGCGGAAAGCGAAGAGAACGTCACGGCTCTCTGCTGATCTCCGCGAGCTCGCGGAACCACCGTAGGCGTTCCTCGTAGGGCACCGCGGCGTTCGCCGGGGACGTCGAGGGGAGAACGAAGAGGATCGTGTCCTCGAGCCGCCCTTCTTGCCGGCCCAGGGCGGGCCGCTCCCTGAATGCCCCCTCGTAGGCCGCCTTGCCGACGAAAGCGATCGTGCGCGGCCGCAGCTCTCGCGCGATCCGTCCCAGTCGCTCGGCTGACCCCGCGAAGTCGCTGCGGCGAAGATCCGAGCTGCCCTTCGTCGTGCGGTAGGCGGCATTCGTCAGGCCGAAGCCGAGCTCGAGCAGCTCCCACTGGTCTTCAGGCCCGAGGCGGCGCGGCGTCAACCCGGCATCGGCGAGCAGCCGCCAGAAATCGTTCCGCGGGTTGGCGAAGTGGGCGCCCGCGGCCGCGGAGCGGAATCCCGGATTGATCCCGCAGAAGACGATGCGCAGGCCGGGCGCGAGGATGTCGGGAACGGCCGACGGCACGGCGGTACGCTACGCCCAAGCGAAGAGGAGGAAGCAATGGCGGTCGAGACGGCGACGAGGACGATGCGCAACTACGTCGGCGGGACGTGGGCCGACGCCGAGGCGAGCGAGCGCCTCGCCGTCACGAATCCGGCGACCGGAGAGACGCTCGCGCAGGTTCCGCTCTCGGGGCCGGCCGACGTGGACCGCGCCGTCCGCGCGGCGCGCGAGGCCTTTCCGGGCTGGCGCTCCACCCCACCGCTCGAGCGGGCCCGAGCCTGCTTCGAGCTCAAGTACCTGCTCGAGGAACGCAAGGACGACCTGGCCCGCCTCGTCACGCAGGACAACGGCAAGGCCGCGAAGGACGCGGCAGGCGAGATTCGGCGCGGGATCGAGTGCGTCGAGGTGGCCACCGGGATCCCGTCGCTCATGCAGGGCGCCAACCTCGAAGACGTCTCACGGGGGATCGACTCGGACCTGCTCCGCCAGCCCATCGGCGTCTTCGCCGCGATCACGCCGTTTAACTTCCCCTTCATGGTGCCCATGTGGTTCTTGCCCTTCTCGATCGCGTGCGGGAACCCGATGATCCTCAAGCCCTCGGAGCAGGACCCGCTCGCGATG
>JAIBJP010000007.1 GCA_020029625.1 Actinomycetota bacterium
ACATCGTCCTCCCCGGCGGGCCGGACCTCGATCTCAGCCATGTTCGACGGGGAGGCCACGGGACGACCACTCGCTCCACGAGCCCGGATAGAGCTTCGCACTGACGCCTGCTCGCTCGAGCGCGAGGACGTCCACGCAAGCGGTGATCCCCGACCCGCAGTAGACGACGACCTCGTCCTCCGTTCCTGCGAGGTCATCCGGCACCGAGACCTCGACGTAGGGCAGATTGCGCGCTCCCGGAATGTGGCCCGCCACGGGGTCGATCGGCTCGACGTCGCCACGATACCGCTCGGGAGCCCGGGCGTCGAGGAGCACGAGCCTGCCGGCCGCGATTGAGGCCTCGAGCTCTTCTGCGGTCACCGTGTCGTCGTCGCGCGGCCGGGGAACGAACTTCGCCGCCTCGATCCCCTCCTCCCCGCTCCGGAGCGGGCCGGCCCAGGCAGCGAGACCGCCGGCAAGGACGGCAGCGTCGTCGTGGCCGAAATGGCGCAGGAGCCACCAGAGCCGCGCCGCGCCGCCCGTCATTCCCTGGTCGTAGGCGACGACGAACACGCCCGGGCCGATCCCCGCGGCGCCCGCGGCGCGCGCGAAGTCCGCGGCCGGAGGCAGCGGATGCCGCCCGCCGTTCGCGCCCGCCGGGGGCGCGGAGAGTTGACGCTCCACGTCCAGGAACGAAGCTCCGGGGATGTGCCCTTCGAGGTAGAGCTCACGCCCGCGCTCTAGGTGGCCGAGCTGCCACCGGCAATCGACGAACTGATACCGCACCGCGGAAGCTTAGGACGGGCTCTTAAGACGGCGCGAGGCGATACACGGAGCCGTTCAGGTCAGCCACGTAGATCTCGCCCGTCACTCCCTCTCCGAACGAGGAGATGCTGAGCGAGGAGTCCATCATCAGGAAGCGATGAACCTTGCCGTCGGAGAGGCGCCGCGCCCTCCAGATGCGCCCGGAGCAGTAATCGCCGAAGACGTACCAGCCTCGAATGGCGAGGCGGTGGCCGCGATAGACGTAGCCGCCGGTGATCGAGCAGCCGAGGCTATGGCTGTACGCGGTGAAAGGGCGGACGAGCGTCCCGGTCGAGTTGAGCCCGCTGCCGTCGCAGCCGCTCTGTGTAGCGCTGACCCGGCCCTCGAAGACGTCCCAGCCCCCGTTCCACGGACGCGCCGGGCTCAGTTGCGAGGCGCTGCGGAAATCGACCTCCTCCTGCGTGTCCTGTCCGACATCCCCGAGCCAGAAGTTGCCGTTGGCGCGGTCGAACGAGAAGCGCCAGGGATTCCGGACGCCGTACATGAAGATGCTGATCGCCCCGGTCGAAGGATTGATCCGCAGGATCTTGCCCAGGCGCCTGGAGAGGTTCTGCGCAGCCTCGAACGGGTCGCACCCCCCACCCCCGTCGCCCGTCCCGACATACAGCTTTCCGTCGGGGCCGAAGGCCAGCTGGCCGCCATTGTGGTTGGCGTAGGTGCGGTGACCGACCAGCAGCATGCGATGACCCGTCGAGCGGACGATGCGCGTGCCCGCCGAGTTGGCGCGAAAGCGGGTGACGACGATGTCCCCGTTGTTGTTCGTGTAGTAGAAGTAGACGCGGCGATTCGTGTTCCACCGGGGATCGAACGCCATAGAGAGGAGCCCGCGCTCGCCGCAACAGGAGACGCGTCCGGTGATGTCGGCGAACGTGACGCGTGAGCCCTGGTAGTAGCGGATCACCCTTCCCGCCTGCTCGACGACGAAGATCGTGCCCCGCCTCGCGCTCCGAGGAGCGACCACGTAGGTCGGCGAGGAGAACGAGGCCACGAGAGCAAGGCGCGCAGCCGGCGCCTCCTGAGGAGCGGCGAGACTCAAAGCGCACGCAGCAGTGACGACCCCGGCGACCCCGATCACCTTGCGCATCGATCTCACTCTAGATCACGCTTCGGAGACCCGCGTCACCCGTTTTTCCCAGTACCGCTTGAGGCCCGCGTAGGACTGCCAGAGGGGCCCGGCCTGCGTGTAAGAGCCCCATTCGGGCGCGGCGCCGCCCTCGAGCTCGGCCTCCGCGGCGCGGACGAACTCCTCCTCGCTGGCGCCGTTCCGCACACGATCCGCCCAGGCGAGAAGACGTTCGCGCATCCGGGGAAGGTGCTCTTGCGGGTCCTCGACGACGCCGAAATGCGGGAGGCAGAGCCGGGCCGGGCGCCTGGCTGCGATCTCGTCCAGCGACCGTTCCCACGCTTCCAGGTCGATGTCCGGCGGCGGGGCCACCGGGACGATGAACGAGGAGGGCTCGATGCGGACGCCCGCCGCGTCTCCGGCATAGCAAGAGCCGTCGGAGCCCAGGAAGGACAGGTGGTGAGAGGCGTGCCCCGGAGTCGGCCACGCCTCGAGGTCGAGAACCCGGTCTCCGATGATCTCGACCGCGTCTTCCGGGACCGGCGCCAGCTCGCCCCAGAGACGGTCGAAGTCGTCCCCGTACAGCCGCCGGGCACTGCGCTCGAGCCGACTCGGATCGACGAGGTGCGGCGCGCCGATCTCGCTCACATAGACCCGCAGGCGAGGGTTCCGGCGCACGAGAATGCCGGCAGCGCCCGCATGGTCGAGGTGGATGTGCGTGAGCACGAGATGGCGCACGTCCTCGAGCGCCACGCCGTGGGCGGCGAGGCCCTCCTCGAGTGCGCCGAGACAGCTCGAAGGCCCGCAGTCCACCAGCGCCGGCTCGTCGCCGGGCAGCAGGTAAGACGCAATGACCCGGGGCTGCCCCAGGTGGAGGAGGTCGACGCGCTCGAAGCCGCTACTTGACGACGAGCTTGCCCTCCATGCCCGCGGCGCGGTGTCCGTCGACCGAGCAGTAGAAGGTGTACTCCCCTGGCTGGAGATCGAGCGTGACGCTGGTGCTCGAGCCGGTGATCCTGTCCGTACCCTCGTCCTCGACTCCGGGCCCGTCGAGCTTGACGTCGTGGGGGAGCGAGGAGTCGTTCGTGAAGTCGATCGTCACGTTTCCGGCGGTGGCCTCGAGGGAGGTCTTGTCGAACTTGAGCGCGCCGCTTGGATCCGCCGCCAGCTGCAGAGTCTCGCCGCCTCCGCCACCTCCGCCGGCGGTAGTCGCGCCGCCGCCCGTAGTCGCCGCCTCATTTCCGCCGCCGCAAGCGGCGAGGCCGAGCACGGCGGCGGTGCATACGATCAGAAAAAGCAGTGCGCGTCGGGTCATGAAGTCCCTCCTCGTTGGCGTGGGTCAACCCTACCTACGCGGAAAACGGCCAGGCAGATTAGGAGCGTCGCGCCCACCATCGCGGCCCACGCCCAGGAGGCGTCGGGCCGGATCAGGCTGGGAATCTTCACCGAGACCGTTCCGCGCTTCACGAGCTGTTCCGTCCAGAGGTCCTGGAGCGCGTTGGCGAGCCCGTAGACGAGCATGAGCGCCAGATAGGAGCTCAGCGCGACCGCTCGCCAGCGCGATGCCAGCTGGCGGGGGACGCGCGAGAGCACTAGCGCCGAGATCGCGAGCAGCACACCGTCCATGCCGTGATGGCGGCCGAGATGGACTGCGTGCAGGGAGGGCTCCCCGCCCGTCGAGGGCACGACCTCCTTGGCGAGGAAGAATCGATCCAGCACCGGCACATCGCTGACGTAGAAGCCGAGCTCGGCGAAGACCCAGGGGAGCCCGACCAAGAGGAGGGCGACGGCGCCGAGCGCGCGGACAAGATCTGCTCGGCCGAAAGGAGGTGGTTGGCCGACGCCCTCACGAACCAGCGCAACGAGCGTCAGCGCCAAGGCGAGCGCCACCCCGGCTCCCGCCAGCGCATTGACCGGGCGAGCGTCGAGGTCTGCCTGGTCGATCACCCCGGGGGCACCGATCGTGGCGCACAGCGCCGCGGCAACCGCAGCGGCAACAGCTGCGGGGCGCGTCGCCAGGCGAGCTGCCGCGATCGTCGCGAGGGCGATCGCGACGATGGACACGGGGTAGCCGAGAAATACGAGCACGCGCGAAGCGCCGGCCTCGATCCCCGTTCCGCTCGTGTGGTAGAGCTCTTCGGGCGGCAAGCGCGAATAGGTCGCGAAGGCCGCGACCGCGACGGCCGCCAAGAGCGCCCAGACGATCAGAGTCTCCGTGAGCCCCGGCCGGCGCTGTTGCTCCATTCCGGGCGAGCCTAGACTAGGCCGACCATGTCCGGCGAGGCCTGTCCCGCCTGCGGCGCCGAGAATTCCGTCGGAGCGCTCTTCTGCGGGCGCTGCGGCTCACGCGTTGGCCGCAAGTGCCCCCACTGCTCCGCGGTGGTGGCGCCCGACCTCGCTTTCTGCACGTCCTGCGGGGAGGCGCTCGAGGCCACCGCCCCGGCGACGACCGAGGAACGAAAGACGGTCAGCGTCCTCTTTGCGGATCTCGTCGGCTTCACGGCCCGTGCGGAACGGCTCGATCCGGAAGAGGTACGCGGCGTGCTCGCTCCGTACCACGCCCGGGTGCGCGCCGAGCTCGAGCGTTTTGGGGGAACGGTCGAGAAATTCATCGGCGACGCCGTGGTTGCCCTCTTCGGCGCCCCAGTCGCACACGAGGACGACCCGGAGCGCGCCGTGCGCGCGGCTCTGGCCGTCCGGGAGGCGATCGGCGAGCTTGACGCTGCCGTGCGCATCGGCGTCACGACGGGGGAGGCACTCGTGACCCGCGACGCGCGCGTTCTCGAGGGCGAGGGGATGGCGGCGGGAGACGTCCTGAACACCGCTGCCCGGCTTCAGGCGGCGGCGCCTGCGAACGGCATCCTCGTCGACGCGGCTACTCGACGCGCCACCGAGAGCGCGATCGAGTACAGCGAGGCCGATCTGGTCTTCGCCAAGGGGAAGGCGGAGCCTGTCTCCGTCTGGGAGGCAATCGCACCGCGGGCGAGGCTCGGCGTCGATATCGCCTTCCGCGGCGCCGCTGCGCTCGTCGGCCGCGAGCACGAGCTCGATGCCCTCCGCGACGCATTCGACCGATCCTGCCGCGAGCGAACCGCGCAACTCGTCTCGCTCGTCGGCACCCCCGGAATCGGAAAGAGCCGACTCGTGTACGAGCTCTGGGCGGCCCTGGATGCAGATCCCGCGGTGTATGCCTACTGGAGGCAGGGCCGCTCGCTCCCGTACGGCGACGGCGTCAGCTTCTGGGCCCTGGGCGAGATGGCGAAGAGTCACGCTGGGATCCTCGAGAGCGACGACGCCGAGGTCGCAGGAGAAAAGCTGCGCTCCGCCGTCAAACAAGCAATCGACGACTCCGCGGAAGCACGCTGGATCGAAGGACACTTACGGCCGCTCGTCGGCCTGAGCGGCGAGGCCGGAACCGCGGAACGGGGCGCAGAGGCGTTCTCGGCCTGGCGCCGCTTCTTCGAAGGACTCACCGAGCAGTATCCGGTCGTCCTCGTTTTCGAGGATCTTCACTGGGCCGATGACGGTCTCCTCGACTTCGTGGACTACCTTCTCGAGTGGGCAACCGAGGTTCCGCTCCTGGTTGTGTGCACGACGCGGCCCGAGCTCCTCGAACGCAGGCCGGGCTGGGGCGGCGGCAAGCGCAACGCCGTGACGATCTCCCTGCCGCCGCTTTCCGACGAGGAGTCGACACGGCTGCTCGAGGACCTCGTGGGGAAGGCGGACCCGGCGCTCCTCGCGCGAGCGGGCGGCAATCCCCTGTACGCGGAGGAATACGCCCGCATGCTCGCCCAACGAGAAAACGGCGGGGAGCTCCCACTGCCCGACTCTGTACAGGGGATCATCGCGGCACGCCTCGACACGCTCCCGCTCGAGGAGAAGGCGCTCGTACAAGACGCAGCCGTCCTCGGCAAGGTCTTCTGGGTCGGGGAGCTCGCGCAGACCGCGGGTCTCGATCGCGCCGCGGCGGCAGAGCGCCTGCAGACGCTCGAGCGCAAGGAGTTCATCCGTCGCGAACGCCGCTCGTCAGTAGCCGGAGAGACGGCCTACGTTTTTCGGCACGTACTCCTTCGAGATGTTGCCTACGCTCAGATCCCGCGCGCCCGACGAGCGGACAGGCACCGGCTTGCCGCCGAGTGGATCGAGTCCCTGGCAGCTGACCGCCGTGAAGACTTAGCGGACGTAATCGCACACCATTATGTGAGCGCGCTCGACCTCGCCCGCGCCGCCGGGCTGGAGACTACGGAGCTCGCCCAAAGCGCACGCCTCGCGCTCCACGAGGCCGGCGACCGCGCCGCGTCCCTCAACGCCTTCGCAGCGGCAAGGCGGTTCTACGGTTCGGCGTTGGATCTCTGGCCGGAGGCCGATCCAGCGTATCCGCAACTTCTCTTTCGCTACGGGAGGGCGCGCTTCTTCTCGGAGGACGAGGGAGAAGACAGCTTGGCCCGTGCGGCCGAGGAGCTGCTGGATGCGGGGGATCGCGCCACCGCTTCCGAGGCCGAGACGCTCGTGGGCGAGTTGCGCTGGATCGAGGGGGATCGCGACCGCGCCTTCGAGCACTTCGAGGGTGCTGCAAAGCTCATGGCGGACGAGCCGCCGTCACGATCCAAGGCGTACGTCCTGGGGAACCTCTCTCGCTTCCTGATGACCGCCGACGAGGCGGAGCGATCGATCGCGATCGGCTTCGAGGCCTTCCAGATGGCGCAGGAGCTCGGGCTCGAAGACGTCGAGGCGCAGGTCCTCTCGACGATCGGTGTCGCCCGGGTGATGATCGGGGATCTCGGCGGACGCGTCGATCTCGAGCAAGCCATCGCGATTGCCGAGCAGATCAACTCGCCAGAGGTGATCCGGGGCTACAACAATCTCGCGAGCACACATGCCGCGCTCGGCGACCTCCCGCGGGCGTTCGAGCTCTACGCGCTGGCTACGCGCGCGGCCGAGCGCTTCGGCCGAATCCGAGCGTTGCGCTGGCTCGAAGCCGAGAGGATGAACGAGCTCTACTGGCGCGGGGACTGGGACGAGGCGCTCGCTCTGGCCGATCAATTCATCGAGCAAGCCGAGGCCGGCTTGCCTCACCACCGGGAGGTCGATGCGCGTCTGACGCGGGGACGCATCCGCCTTGCTCGCGGCGACGCGGCGGGAGCGCTCGAGGATTCGGCTCGGGCGCTGGCGTTCGCGCGGCGGGTCCGGGATCCGCAGACGCTCTTTCCGGCGCTCGCTTTCAACGGGCGCATTCTCCTCGTGACGAACGACCCCGAAGGGGCGGCGGAGAGCGCGACAACGCTCCTCGGCACCTGGGCGGAGGCGGGAGTTACGTTTGCAGCGTTCTGGCTCGCCGATCTCGCGGTCGTGCTGGCCGACCTGGATCGCGGCCCGGATCTCGAGCGGGCCTGCGCCGCTTACGTGCGGATTCCGACACGGTGGCTGGACGCAGCGCTCGCCGTCGTGCACGGCAACGACCTCGAGGCGGCCGGCACGTACGCGGCGATCGGCTCGTTCCCGGACGAGGCGGAGGCGCGCCTACGCGCCGCGGAGGCGCTCACCCAAGGTAAGCGTCAAACGGAGGCGGAGGCCGAACTCGCGCCCGCGCTCGAGTTCTACCGCTCCGTGCAGGCTACGGCCTGGCTCCGCAGGGCCGAGAACCTGATCGCCGAGCACGCTAGGCCTAAGTGACCCAACCGTCCTTTACGTACTCGTCTTTTAGGTTTCGGCGTTCACATGGATGAGGCCGCTGTGCTTCGTCTTCCTCTTCCGGGCCGGGAGTCTCGTAAAGCCCCCAGCATTTTTCTCCGTCGAAACCCACATATTTGAGATCCTCGCCGTACTTCTCTTGCAGCTGCCTGACAGCGTCCCCACAGTCCGGATTGCCCGGGTCCAAAGGCCTCCAATGATGCGGCATCGAAACCTCCTCTCGATCGCTACTCCTCCGGGTGCAGCAACGTCTTCCCGGGAGCAAGGGCCTGGACGTCGCGCCACATCGCCTCGGGGTCGGCGACCCCGTCGACGTCGATGAGCGCCCACCAGAGCTGTGCTCCCTGCTCCCGCCCGCAGAACTTCAGCTTTCCGCCGTGCTCGCGGACCGCCTTGGCCACGGCGTCGGCTCGCTCTTTGGGCCCGGGATTGTCCGGCGCGATCGGTCGCCAGTGATGCGGCACTACACCCTCCTTTCCGAGGCAACGATCATCCTCTACGGCCGGGACAAGGGCAAGAGCCCCTGAATCACCCTTTTCAGGGAGGGGGAGGCCCCGCAAACCCGGTTGAATGCGGGTGCAGAGCCGTTTCCACGGCAGCTGCGGCTTATGGGAGTTTTGAGAGAGGCCAAACAGGCAGCCTCCGAGGGTGCCCCGGCGCCCGCTTCCGCACGCCCGGCGTTGACCCGTGTCGACACCCTGGTCGACTCCTATCGCCGCCTGGCCGACGTCTTCCACGACGTCCTCTCGGAGGAGCGCCTGGACTCGCTGCTCGAGCGCATCGCCGACACGCTCGGCGATCTCGTCCCCTACGACACGTTCACGATCTACCAGGCTGACGAGGCGCGCCGCTGCCTGATCCCGCTGATGGCGCGCGACACCTGGGCGGACGAGATCATGAACGACAGGCCCGTCATCGGTCAGGGAATCACCGGCTGGGCAGTCGAGCACCGCGAGCCGCAGCTTGTCAACCAGGCACATCTGGACCCGCGCGTGCAGGTCGTTCCCGGCACTCCTCCGGACGAGCCCGAGGCGCTGATCACGATCCCGCTCGTCGCCCGGGACGCGATCAAGGGCGCGCTCAACATCTACAGGCTCGGTGAGGACGCTCGCTTCACCGACGAAGACTTCGAGCTGGCGAAGCGGTTCGGCGACGCGGCCGCGCTCGCTCTCGACAACGCACAGGTTCGCGAGTCGCTCGAGCTGCAGGCGCAGACGGACTCCCTCACGGGGCTCTACAACCACCGGTACTTCCATGAGCGCCTGCGCGCGGAGCTGACGCGGGCGACGCGCTCGCACGGCTCCATCGGCGTCCTGATGCTCGACATCGACGACTTCAAGCGGGTCAACGACATCCACGGCCACGGCACCGGCGACCAGGTTCTCGTCGCTCTCGCCGACGTTCTCCGCGGCAGCATTCGCCTCTCCGACGTCGTGTGCCGCCTCGGCGGCGAGGAGTTCGGGGTCATCATGTCCTCCTGCGACCCGGGCGACCCCATGGGTCTGGCACAGCGGCTGCTGGAGCGGATGGAGAGCGAGAGCTTCGAGCCCGCCGGGAGCCTGACCCTTTCCATCGGCATCGCCCAAGGCCCCGACCACGCGACGAACCCGCGCGAGCTCGTCGCCTGTGCGGAGGCGGCGATGATGACCGCGAAGGCGCGCGGCAAGAACCAGGGTGTCCTCTTCGACGACGGCACGCGCGAGCGGCCGGCGGGAAGCCTGGCCACGCGAGACGTCCGCTCGATCGCGCATCTGAAGATGCTCCAGAGCCTCGCCGGGAAGCTGAACCGCCTGAACGACGTCCGCGAGATCGGCGCCACGATCGTGAACGAGCTCCGGATGCTCGTCGACTACCACAGCTGCCGTGTCTATGTAGCCGACGGGGAAGATCTGATCCCGATCGCCTGGCGCGGCGACCTCGGTCCCTACGTGGACGAGGACGCCGAGGAGCTGCAGTCGAAGTTCGGCGAAGGGATCACCGGCCACGCCGCCGCGACGGGCCAGTCCCTCCTGATCCCGAACGCTCTCGAGATCGAATGGGCCGTGACGATTCCGGGGACCGACGACATCGAAGAGTCGATGATCGCCGTTCCGCTGAAATACGGCGCCCGGGTCATCGGCGTGGTCGTCATCTCGAAGCTCGGCGTCGGTCAGTTCGACGACGACGACGTCCGCCTGCTCGAGGTGCTGGGCGGCCACGCTTCCGTCGCCCTCGAGAACGCCCGCCTCTACGAGGCGGAGCGGAACGAAGCGGCCCGGGCGAGGGAGTCCCTCGAGATCGCCAACGCTCTGCTCGAGTTCAGCCGCGAGGTCGCCGCGGCGGACGGGCTCGACGAGGTGCTCGGGCTGCTCGTCGACCTGACGAGCAAGATGCTTGGAGCCGAAAGGACCTCCGTCTGGCTCCAGCAGGCCGAGACGGGCGACCTCGTGGCCAGAGCGGTCTGTGGCCGCGACGAGGACGCCGAGAGGCGCCTGCTCGGGGTTCGCTTCTCGCCCGACGTGGCGCACGAGCTTCTTTCGACCAACGATCCTTTCGTGCTCGAGGCAAGCCAGGTGGCGCGGATCGAAGGCGCGCCCGATATGGCCGGCATGTCACTCGCCCTCGCCCCGCTTCACCTCGACTCGGATCGCGTCGGCTGCATCGCCGCGGCCGCCCCTGCGGGTCACTTCGAGCCGTCCGGCAAGCGCATGCGTCTCCTCGCCGGGATCGCGCACCAGGCGAAGCTCGCGATCCAGAACGCGAGCAGCTTCCAGAGCCTCGAGGACACCTTCCTCTCCACCGTCGAGGCGCTCGCCAACGCCCTCGAGGCCAATGACGAGTACACGTCCTCGCACGCGCGCTGGATTACGGATATGGCGCTCGAGGTCGGCCGCGACCTCAGTCTTGACGCGAAGACGCTCAAGCGACTCGAGCTCGGAGCTCTCTTCCACGACATCGGCAAGATCGGCATCCCCGCGTCGATCCTCGCCAAGCCGGGCCCCCTGACGCCCGAGGAGCGCGCAGTCATCGAGACCCATCCGGAGCTCGGCGAGCGCATCCTCGCGCCCATCTCGCGGCTCGAGGACGTCCGGCCGATCGTCCGACATTGTCACGAACGCTGGGACGGCGCCGGGTATCCGGACGGGAAGGCGGCTGAGGACATCCCCATCGAGGCCCGGGTGATCCTCGTCTGCGACGCCTTCCATGCGATGACGACCGACCGGCCGTACCGCTCGCGTCTGCCGATCGAGGAAGCGTTCAGGCGTCTCGAGGAATCGGCGGGCTCGCAGTTCGACCCGGACGTCGTCGAAGCCTTCATCCGCCTTGCGCCGCAGGCCCTCGAGTCTCACCCCGTCTAAGGAGGGCTTGACGAAACATAGGCCTGTGCCGCCGGAGGCGCGCCGCTCGCCCCAACGCATCCGCGTTCAGAGTGACGGGTCGCCTCGTATCTAAAATCGATACGAGGGCTCCCTGCGTCCTTGCCTCGGAACGACCAGCGCGTCCCGGCGACGAGCGACGTTCCGCCAAGCCCTCCTAAGCCTTCACGCTCTACGATCGGCTCGGCAATGAGCGAGCCGCTCAACGTCGCGGAGTACGAGCGCCTCGCGCAGGAGCGTCTCGATCCGGGCGCGTTCGGCTACTTCCTAGGCGGGGCGGGAGACGAGTGGACACTCCGAGAGAACGTCGCCGCCTTCAACCGCTGGGTGCTCCGGCCGCGGATGCTCGTCGATGTCGGCACGGTGACGACCCGGACGACGGTGCTCGACGCCGACCTCTCCATGCCCGTGCTCGTCGCACCCACGGCCCTTCAACGGCTCGCCCATCCGGACGGCGAGGCGGCAACAGCGCGTGGCGCCGCCGCGGCGGGGACGGTCTTCTGCCTCTCCACGCTGGCGAGCCTCTCACCCGCCGAGTTGGCCGCGGCCGCGCCGGAGGGGAGGCACTGGTTTCAGCTCTACTGCTCACGGGACCGCGGCTTCACGAGCGAGCTTGTCGCTGCCGCGGGCGAGGCGGGGTTCTCCGCCATCCTCCTGACTGTGGACCTCCCCGTCGCCGGCCGCCGAGAGCGCGATTTGCGGGCGGCGTTCGAGATCCCCGACGATCTGCCGCTTCCCAACCTCTCGCGCCATCTCGGCGGCGGAAACTTCCACGATGCTCTCGGGGACGTCGTCGATCCCACGATCACATGGCGCGACCTCGAGTGGCTCGCGTCCCTGACGGACCTCCCGATCGTGGTCAAGGGCATCCTCACCTCCGAGGACGCGCGCCTCGCGTGTCAACACGGCGTTGCCGGCGTCGTCGTCTCGAACCACGGCGGACGACAGCTCGACGGCGCCGCGGCGAGCCTCGATGCGCTGCCCGAGGTCGTGGAGACCTGCGCGGGCGAGGTCACCGTGCTCCTCGACGGCGGCGTCCGGCGCGGGAGCGACGTCGTCAAGGCGCTCGCGCTCGGCGCGCGAGCAGTCCTGGTCGGGCGCGCTCCTCTCTGGGGTCTCGTCGTCGACGGCGAGGACGGCGTCCGGCGTGTGCTGGAGCTTCTCCGCGAGGAGGTCGCCCTCGGGCTCACGCTGCTGGGGTGCTCGTCACCCGAAGCCGTGACGCCGGCCCACGTGGGCCGCCCCGGTTAGGGCGAGGTCAGAGCGAGCGTCGCGTTCCCGGTGGAGAAGCTCTGCGGGTCGAGCACGATCCTGTACGTGCCATTCGCGGGGAGCTGGAGGGCGAGCGTCTTGCCCGAGGTCCCGAAGTAGGTCGGCGAGAGGAGCGTCGCGCCGTCGGGCTTCAGGATCGACACCTTCGCCGAGGAGAAGCCCGATGTGCCGATCGTGACGTTGGTCAGTCTGAGTGTCACGCCCTGGCCCGCGGCGGCCGTGAACGTGGCGCTCCCGTTCTGGCCGGGGACGCCCATGGAGAGGGTTGCCGACGATCCGCCCACCGCGAGCGCCGCGGAGGCATCGGGCGGCACGTCGTAGAGTGTCGCCGTCGCGCCGCCGGTCGAGTTCGACTGCGGATCGATCAGGATGGTGTAGGTCCCTGTCGCCGGCAAGGCAGTCAGGTCGACGAAGCCGCCGTTCGTGCCGAAGTAGGTCGGCGCGACGAGGGTCCCGCCGCTGGGCGTGGAGATCGAGACCTTGGCGGACGCGGATCCGGACGGGCCGATGCTGACGTTCGTGAGCCTGAGGCTGATGCGCTGCCCGGCCGTGCCGCTGAAGGTGAGACGGCCGTTCTGGCCGGGGACGGTCATCCCCACCGTGGCGGCCGATCCGCCCGGAACGATGGAGCCGGCCGCGTCCGGAGGCACGTCGTAGAGCGTCAGGGTTGCCTCTCCAACAGCGTTCGACTGCGGGTCGATCAGGAGGAGGTAGGTCCCGGCGACCGGAAGCGTCTTCAGGTCGACGAAGCCGCCGCCCGTGCCGAAGTAGGTCGGCGCAACGAGCGTCGAGCCGTCGGGCTTCAGGATCGATACTTTCGCCGAGGAGAAGCCCGACGTGCCGATCGTGACGTTGGTGAGCTTCAGGCTGATCCGCTGCCCTGCCGCGCCAGTGAAGGTGAGACGCGCATTCTGACCGGGGACCTCGGCCGCGACCGTCACATTCGGGCCACCCGCCGAGATCGAAGCGGAGACGTCCGGTGGGACGTCGTAGAGCGTGAGCGTCACGCTTCCGGTGGCGCTCGACTGCGGGTCGATGATGATCGTGTACCGGCCCTCAACGGCGAGTGTCTTCGTATCGACGAAGCCGCCGCTCGTCCCGAAATACGTCGGCGCAAGGAGCGAGCCGCCGTCGGGATTGAGGATCGAGACCTTCGCGGAGGCGAAGCCGGACGTGCCGATGGTGACGTTGGTGAGCTTCAGGCTGATCCGCTGCCCAGCGGCGCCGTCGAAGGCCAGGCGCGCGTTCTCCTCAGGGGCGGTGGTCGTCACCGTCACGGGATCTCCACCGGGGACGATCGGATAGACCTGGGTCGCCGAGCCGACCGCGGTCTGGACGTCGGTCCCCGCATCCGCCGTCGCCGTGGCCTGGATCGTTATCCCACCCGGCTCCGTTGCGGTGAACGAGCCGACGTACAGCCCGTCGCCGCGCGCGGCCAGCGCGATCGACGACCCGTTCACGGTGACGTCGACCGTCACGCCTGCTGGATCGCCGCACCTTGCGGCAAGGATCCGGACGGGAAGGGTCTGCCCGACATCGAGGCTGAAGGCGGGAGCCGGAGCGTCTAGCCAGAGCTGCGGCGCGCCCGCGCACTCGACCGCTCGCCCCACGTTCAGGCGGCCGCCGGTCGTCGTCTTGCCGGCGAGGGACGTGTTGGCGTCGACCGTCCTGAACAGGAGCGCCTTCAGGCCGATGTCGCTCGCCGTAGGCGAGACGGCACGCACGAGCGCGGCCGCTCCCGTGACATGCGGCGCCGCCATCGAGGTCCCGTCGAGGAACTGGTACGAGGCCGCGGGCTGCGTCGAGAGGATGTTCGTCCCCGGCGCGCCGAGATCGACCGAGCGGCGGCCGTAGTTCGAAAACCAGGCGCGCGCATCGTTCTGATCCGTGGCTGCCACCGCGATCACGTTCGGCAGGTCGTAGCCGGACGGATAGTTCGGGCTCGCATCGGTGTTGGTGAAGCTGTTCCCCGCGGCCGCGACGAAGAGCGACCCCTGCGCGTCCGCCTCGGCAATCGCGTCAGCCAGTGCCTGCGAATAGCCGTCGCCTCCCCAGGAGTTGTTCGTCACCTCGGCGCCCATCGCGTTGGCGTAGAGGACGGCGCGGACGGCGTCGGACGCGTCCCCAGAGCCATTGGCGCCGATGAACTTGAGCGGTATGAGCTTGACGTTCCAGTTCACGCCGGCGACGCCTTGCTCGTTGTCGCCGACCGCCCCGATGGTGCCGGCGACATGCGTGCCATGGCCGTTGTCGTCGTACGGGTCGTTGTCGTTGTTGATGAAGTCCCAGCCGTGCCAGTCGTCCACGAATCCGTTGCCGTCGTTGTCGATCCGGTCGTTCCTGCAGCCGGCACAGTCCTCGCCGGGGTTGATCCAGATGTTGGCGGCGAGATCCGGATGCGAGTAGTCCACGCCCGTGTCGATGACCCCGACCGTAACGTCTGGGCTCCCGGTGGTGATCGTCCATGCCTCGGTAGCGTCGATGTCGGCGTCCGATCTCCCGGCGACCCCGTTCACGGCCTGGCCCGAGTTGTCGAGCCCCCAGAGCTGCGCGAACGAGGAATCGTTCGGGAACTCGTCGATGTGGAAATGGACGTTTGGCTCGGCGTAGCGCACGCGCGGGTCGCGCTCGAGGGCGGCGATGACGCGGTCGCGGCCGTTTGCCGGCACGGACGCGAGCAGGACGCGGATCGGGCGAAACCGCTCCTTGGTAGCGGCGCCCAGCCCTGCAACGAGTTCCCGCTGTGCGGCCGCTGAGATGCCTGGCTCGAAGCCGACGAGGATCTCGGCACGCGCGGGATGATGCGGCTGCCTCGAGGAAGCGGGAGCGGCCACGAGCAGCGCGGCGAGCATCGCTGCGAGAGCCGCCGCAGGCCAGACAGGGAGCGGCCCCATGATGCGAGCGTAGGGTGGAGGGCGCTTCCTTACAAGACCCCGGCCGGGGGACTATCCGATCGGGGGGTACGGGCGTCGTAGCGCCTGAACGCTGGCAGAGCGATGGCGGCGAGCACGACGCCGACCACGCAGAGCACGCCTCCGGAGACGACCGAGGCGCGGACGCCTGCGAGCGACGCTACCACTCCGGCCTCGACGTTCCCCAAGAGCGGCCCGCTCGTATAGCTGATCTGCTCGATGCCCGCGAGCCGTCCGCGCAGCCGATCGGGGATCGTCTGGTTCCAGATCGTCATGCGGAAGATTCCACTGACCATGTCAGCTCCGCCCGCGACGACGAGCCCCGCTAGAGCGAGCGCCAGGTTGGGCGCGAGCCCGAAGCCGACGATCGCCGCCCCCCAAACCGCGGCGGCGATGATGATCGCCAGCCCATGGCGGTTGACCCGCCCCACCCACCCGCTCGTCACCGTCGCGAGCAGCGAGCCCACGGCGGGCGCCGCATAGAGGAGACCGAGCACGCCCGCTCCCCCGAACCCCTCCGCGATCGCCGGGAAGAGCGCCATCGGCATCCCGAAGAACATGGCGATGATGTCGACTCCGTAGGTCCCGATGAGCTCCTGCCGGCTTCGCGCGTACCGGACTCCCTCCGTGATGCTCTGGAGGCTCACCGGCGGAGCATCGGGTGGAGGCGGCACCGGACGCATGAACCAGAGGGCCACGAGCGAGAGGCCGAAGGTGGCCACGTCGACGGCATACGCCGCCGGAAGCCCGGCTCCCGCGATGATCACGCCCGCGAGAGCGGGCCCCGCGATCGAGCCAAGCGTACCGCGGAACCCTTCGAGCGCGGACGCCGCCGGAATCTCTTCCCGCATGACGAGCCGCGGGACGAGCGCGTCGAGGGACGGGCGCAGGATTCCGTAGAGGGCCGCGAGAACCGGGGCCACGGCGAAGAGCACCCAGACACGTGGCTCCGGGAGCAGCGAGTTCAAGAGCAGCACTCCGATGGCGAGTCCGGAGCCGAGCTCGGCGAGCTGAACCATGCGGCGGCGGTCGAAGGCGTCCGAGAGCGCCCCGCCGACGAATGCCATCACCATGAGAGGGAGGAACTCGGCGAGGCTGAGGAGGCCGACCGCCAGCGTGGAGTGCGTCAGCTGGAAGGTCTGGTACGGGATAGCGACGAAGGTGACTTCGGACCCGAAGAAGGAGAGCGCTTGCCCCGTGAAGAGCAGGCGGAAGTCGCGATGACGGCGGAGCGGGCCGACGTCCATCGCGGCGAGCCCCACCAGGCGGCGTACGCCAGCCGGCTCCTCGACGACCGGGACGGGCGGTGCGGGGCCGAGTCGCTCGGCCTCGTGAGGTGCGTCGAAAGGGCCTTCGGATTTGATCCTCGAAGGCTAGGAGGAAGCTAGGACAAGGCCAGTACGACGGTCGGGCTGGTGCCCCTTCCGGCAGGCGCGCTCACCAGTCGGGCAGGTCCCCTTCCCGGAAGCGGCGCTCGACCGCCTTCGGGAAGCGGGCATAGGCCTCTTCGGCAGACTTCGTTTCTCGTTCGACGCTCCCCCCGTGGCGCTGCGCCACTTCGGCGACGGGATAGATGACCTCGTCAGGCTCGTTTCGAGTTCCGACCGAGAGGATGAGACAAGGGCCCGAGCCCGCGCCGACGAACACATGCTCCGTCCAGGGCGGGCAGTGCACGAAGTCCCACGCCTTCAGCGGCCTCTCCTTGCCCTCGACGAGCAGCAAGCACTCCCCGGTCAGAACGAGGAAGTCCTCCTGGTTGTTCTCGCCGTGGTACATGCAGCTCGCATTGCCCGGCTCGAGCACGCTGATGTTGATCCCGAACTCGGGGAAGCGGGCGTCGCCCTCGAAGCGCGAATACCTGCCGAAAGCGGCGTGCTCGAACCAGCGCGCCTCGCGCGTGTTGACGACGAACCAGCCTTCTCCTTCCGGGACGAGCCCGCTTTCCGTCTCCCTCAACTTGGCTTCCGGGACCATCGCGCTCCTCTCGTTTCGATTCGGTGCAGCGTAGACTCCCGAATCCGGATACCCGATGGCGAAGCGGCACCTCATCGGCCTGCTGCTTGCGACCGAGGTGGACTGGCCGGCGGCGTTCGAGGCCATGATCGGGCGGGTCGGCTCGGTTCGGTACGGGAGCGAGACACACGAGCTCGAGACCGAGCGGATCAAGAACGAGCCGTTCGACCTCCGCTACACGCCGCCCTACTCGGTCGTGATCGACCGGCTCTCCTGGTGGTACGACCTCCCGCGCGAGTGGCTGAAGAAAGTCGCGCTGATGGACGACGTCTATCTGCTCAACAACCCCTTCACCTTCCAGGCGATGGAGAAGCACGCGGCGTACTGCGCGATGATGCGCCTCGGGCTGAAGGTTCCGGCCACCTGGCTGATCCCACACAAGCTGCCACCCGACAACCCGCGCTACGTGCCCATGGCCGAGCGCTACAACCCGCACTTCGATCCCGCGGAGGTGGGCGAGGCGATCGGCTTCCCGCTCTTCATGAAGCCGTTCGACGGCGGCATGTGGGTGGGGGTTAGCCGCATCACGAGCGGCGAGGAGCTCCGCTTCGCCTACGACAACTCGGGCGAGCGGCTCATGCACCTCCAGGAGAGCATCGAGGACTTCGACGTCTTCACCCGCAGCCTCTCGATCGGGCCGCTGACCAAGGTGATGCGCTTCGACCCGGCGGCCCACGGCAATTACCGCTACGTGCTCGAGCGCGGCTTCCTCAGCAGGGAGCTCGAACAGGAGGTTGCGACGATCAGCCGCCTGGTGAACGCGTTCTTCCGCTGGGAGTTCAACTCCTCCGAGGTGATCGTCAAGAACGGCCAGGCCCACCCCATCGACTACGCGAACGCCTCGCCGGACATCGCCCTGGCCAGCCTCCACTACTACTTCCCGTGGGCGATCAAGTCGCTCGTCGCGTGGTGTGCCTTCTGCGCGGTCACCGGGCGGCGGATGCGCATCAACCAGAACACGCGGGATTATTTCGCGGTCGGCGACGACAATGAGCTTCCGTACGAGGAGAAGCTCGACCGCTACGCGAGGCTGGCCGACGCGTACTTCCAAACGAAGGAGTTCGAGGAGTTTCGGGCCACGGCCCTCCCCGACCTGGACGAGCTGCTGGTGGACTACATCGAGAGCCCGGAGTTCGACTCGGTGCTCGTCTCGTCCATGCGGGCCGAGGTGGAGGAGGAGCGCCAGGAGGAGATGATCGAGCGGTCGCGCTCCGCCGTCGCCTGCTGGGTGGCCGACGAGCGGGCGGCCGCGAAAACCTAGCCGGACGGCCTTGCGGAAGCCGCTGGTACTAAAGCTCGCGTCCCGCGAAAACGACTCGCTCAGCCCTACGTGCGACGTAGATCCGCGAGCGTGCAAGGATGGAGTTCGTCGAGAGCAATCGCGCCGTCTTCGGTATCTGCACGGAGGTCCCGAGCCTCCTTTCGAGCCGCAAGCCGGCAAGCGCCAGCAGGTTCCCTATCACCGGAGTCGTGAAGCCGTTGAGGTGCCCCTCAGGATCGGGCCAGCGAAACAGCTCTCTGTAGATCTCGACCCAGCTGTACGGATTCGGAACGGACAACACAGCCCGCCCCTCCGGCTTGAGGCCACGACGGATCTCGGCAAGCAAGGAGATCGGTGTCGGGAGGTGCTCGAGGAGTTCCAGGCAGATGACACAGTCGTACTCCTGGTCATTGATTGGCAGGGGCTTCGAAGCGTCGGCCAGGCGAACGTCGAGCCCCAACTCAGTCGCCTTTCGGACATTCTCCTCGCTGAGGTCGAGCCCGGTGTAGTCGATCTCGAGGCCCATGCCGCGAGCGCACTGGCCGAAGCCTCCCCACTTCGCTCCGATGTCGAGCACACGCTCTCCGGCCGAGAGGTTAGCCGCGCGAAGCGCCTTCCGGAACCGAAGCGCCCCCTCTTTGTCGATCTCGGGCTCTTCCCTCGCACGGAGCTCGTAGAAGGTCTTCAGCCGCGCCTCCGGGCTCGCCATTTAGCGAGCTTAACGGTGACACCGGAGGAGCGCTGCGAGCGGCGACAACTCCTCTGCCGGGAGATGTCCGGCGCGGAAGCTCGAGGTGGAGAAACGGACCGTTGCGCAAACCGCGCCGTTCTCCCGCCGGGGCTGGCGGTCACCCGAATCGGAGCTGGCGACCTACGCCGGGCAGTGAGAGCGCGGACGCCCGAGGTCGGCGAGCAGTCGCTCGAGCACCCCCGGGGCGCTCGGTAGCGCGAAGTGATCGACGCCGGGGTTGTCGGTGAGGCTGAAGTGGAAGCACGGCATCGCGTCCCAGACGCCGACGGCGTCGTTCGTGAGGTCCTCCTGGTTGATATCGCCGTCGCGCGTGAAGAAGGTGTTGGAGTCGTCCACGACCTGACCGACCGAGAGGTCGTCCAGACCGATCCCGACGACGGTCTCGATTCCGGAGCCCTTCTCCGCGTAGACATCCACATTCGGGAACGCCGAGGGGTCGGCGAAGTCCACGAACCCGATGTAGTAGTCCGCGATCGGCTTTGCCCACGACAGACCGGCGTCGTCGAGGAGTTCTCGGTAGTCCTCGGGCGTGTAGGTCTCGCCGGTGGAGAAGTCCTCCACTACCGTCTCCTGGTCGCCGAAGATGCGCGGGTCTGAGGCGCTCATGTAGCTCGACGGGTTCCTGAGCATCATCTCGGCGCCGCTCAGGGCGCTCTCCGGCGTCGTCGGAAGCGTGAAGTCGCGGACGTCGAGGCCGGTGAAGAAGAGTGGGTACAGGATTCCCTGCCCCGGGAAGTTGCCGGCGAACGGCGTGAACCCGTGGATGTACTTGTCCTTCCACCTCTGGGAGGTGTGGGTGAGGAGGTACTGGATGTAGAGGGGACCGTTCGAGTGGCCGACGACGTGGACGGGCTGGTTGCCGTTGTCACGGTAGGTGTCCTCGATCAGCCCCTTGGCCCGGTTGAGGAAGTTCCGCATGTCGGGCGTGAGCCGCGAGTCGTAGCCCGCGACCCGGATGTCCCTGTCGCGAACGTAGCCGGCCTCCTCGAGCGCCTCGTACATGGGCTCGTAGAAGGGGGCGCTCTCGGTCTTCCCGTATTTCTCGATCCGGACGTCCACGCCCCTCTGGTCGCTGAAGCGCTGGGGCATCGGCTTCGCCGGGTTGGCCTGGTAGCGCATTGTCAGGAGCTTCTGCTGGCAGACCAGCGAGAAGGCGCTCGACTCGTCGTTCAGGAAGAAGACACGGAAGGAGCCGGAGCTCGGGCACTCGGGCGCCACCGTCTGCTGGTGAACGGTGATCTTCAGCGTGGTGAAGAAGTACGCCGGGAACATCACCACCGGCGTGCGCGCGCTCGTGTTCGCGCGTTCTAGCGAAGCCTTCGCCGCTGAGGGGGCGAACAGGACCGCGGCGACAGCGATCCCTATGAGCACGCCCAGAAGCTTCCTCATCCCGTCCTCCCGATGGATCGGGCGACTCTACTCCCCGGCGTTGCGCTTTACAAGTTGAAGCTACTCCCTGCGAAGCCAGACCGACCACGGCTCGATGCTCTTTGTGGCCAGCATATCTTCGCCCCATGGATCCTCCGCCAGACGTGAGCGAACCGCGGACTCGCTCTCGGCGTCGACGACCTGCAAGGTGTCCTCGCCGTCTCCTTCCCCGACCGGCCCTCCGAGGACAACGAACCCCTCGTCGACGAGCGCATCCATGAAAGCCGCGTGCTCGTCCCAGCCGGACTGCTCACGCCGCCGTCGCGAGTGGTCCCAGGCGGGGCCTTTCGCGCGCGTAACGAGGTAGTAGTCCGTCACGGCCCCAGCGTACGCGACGCTCGAGAGCTAGAGAAGGAGACACCGACCGATGAGTTCGCGCCCAAGCTCGAGTCTTGATCGTCGAGACATGCGAAACCGGAAAGGAGTTCGAGATGTCAGACGCAACGATCAAGCGGGTGGACGAGATGGAGACGTTCTACGAAGGTCTCGTCGTTCGGGCACGAGCGTCTCTCGGCGTCACCTCGTGGGGAATGCAGGTCTTCAACCTGCCCCCGAGCTTCGGCGACTACCCGAACCACCATCACGGTGATGGCCAGGGCGATCCTGGGCAGGAAGAGGTCTACATCCCACTTACGGGGTGGGCAACCCTTCATCTCAACGGAGAGGAGCGACGGCTGGAGCCCGGAACCTGGGCCCGTGTCGGGATCGCGCAGCTTCGGCGGATCGTCCCTGGGCCGCAAGGGTTCCAGTACATCGCCATCGGCGGCACGCCCGGAGCCGCATTCCTTCCACCTGCGTGGACGGAGCTCGGAGCCGCTCCGCCGTCCATGCCGGAGTAACCTCGACCCATGACGGCGGCGACCGGATCGCGCGGCGGCCTGGCTGAAGAAGCCCTCTTGGTCGCCGCGCAGGCCGGCGACGAGGCTGCGTTCAAGAGCCTTACCGAGCCGTACGCCCGAGAGCTGCACGTTCATTGCTACCGCATGCTGGGCTCAATTCACGACGCCGAAGACGCGTTGCAGGAGACGCTACTGCGGGCCTGGCGTCATCTCGGGACATTTGGGGGTCGAAGCTCATTCCGGGCCTGGCTGTACCGCATCGCCACCAACGTCTGCCTCACCATGGCGGTGCGGCGCCGAAGTGCTCCGCGGGCGGCCGCAGCCCCCTTCGCTCTCCCGCCCGAGGAGCTCGTACTCTCGCCGTACCCGGACGGCCTGCTCGAGGACGTTCCTGAGGACGTGGCCGGCCCGGGTGCCGTCTACGATGGCAAGGAAAGCGTCCAGCTCGCCTTCTTGGCGGCAATCCAGACCCTCCCCCCACGCCAGCGAGCGGTGCTCCTCTTGCGTGACGTGCTCGGTTGGTCGGCGCGCGAAGTCGGTGAGCTTCTGGAAACGAGCACGGCGGGCGTCCACAGCGCGCTGCAGCGGGCGCGGGCGACCTTAGAGCGGCTCCGCATGGAGGGAAGCCTTCGTTTCGAGCTCGTCGAGCCGCCCGACGACGTCCAACAGTCGCTCCTGAGGCGCTACGTGGAGGCCTGGGAGGCCGTGGACATGGAAGGGCTCGTCGCGCTTCTCCGAGAAGACGCCGTGATGACAATGCCACCGTCCCCGGCCGTGTTCCGCGGAAGTCGGGCGATCGCAGAGTTTTTCGTCACCGTCCCGGCGGACGGAAGGCTCCACGAGATTCCGCTCCTTCCCACCCGAGCCAACGGCCAGCCCGCGCTAGCAGCGTACCTCTGGAACGGTGCTGCGCGAGTCTACGAGCCGTACGGGCTCATGGTCTTCACCTTCGAGCGGAACTCCATCGTCGAAATAACAGGTTTTGCGGATCCCGCCCTCTTTCCCCTCTTCGGCCTGCCGGGCGAGCTGCCGGCCTAGCCAGGCGCTAGGTGGCCGCGGGCGGCCCAGGCGATTGCCTCGAGCGTGAATGGCGCGGCCGGCGCAAGCTGCCTGCAGCACTCCTTTAGCTCCTCGCGCTGGACGGCGTCGAGCCCGGCCACATATGCACCCGCAGGACCGACCCCGAGCGTAAACGGCTGCCACCAATCGTCGAAACTCGCGTACTCCACCCGGACGGCCAACTCGGTGTCGTCGACTGTTTGGAGACCAGCGGCCTCGAACAGCTCGGCAAGGTGCCCCGCCCGGGCCCCTGCGAGCTCCGATTCGTCCCGGGCGCCAGGATCGAGCTGCCGAACCGCCGTCCAGAACAAGCTGAGCGGACCGCGCCGACCGGCGTGGTCCCAGACGCAAGCGGCCACGAGCCCGCCGGGACGGGTGACTCGCGCCATCTCGCCCAGGCCGCGGATGGGATCCGCCATGAAGTGCACAACGAGCTGCGCCAAGGCAACATCGAACTCGGCATCGCGAAAGGGCAACTCCTCAGCGGCGGCACGCCGGACGTCGACGCCGGGGTGGCGCTCGCGGGCGGCGATCACGAATGGCTCCGAAGGGTCGACGGCCGCCACCGCCTCGGCGCCGAGCCTCGCTACGAGCTCGCCGGTCAAGGCGCCGGGCCCGCAACCGACGTCGAGCGCGCGCTGCCCCCGCTGGACCCCCGCGAAGTCAAGGAGCCCTGGGGCAAGCCGCGTTGAGTAGCGCCCCATGAACCGGTCGTAGGCGTCTGCGGCGACGGCGAAGCTCACCCCGGCAACGTACGCCACTTGGTACCGCGCGGGCATAACAATCCCCGGAAGTCTCATTCCAAGGCGTTCCCATGCCGATAGGGAAAGCGATGGATCAGGCTGACTTTCCCTGGCGCTCGCTCGGTCTGCTGCTGGTCGACAAGCGCCTTCTGACCCCGAGGGAACTGGAGATCGCGCTCGACGAGCAGCGGCGAACCGGTCGCCTGCTGGGACAGATCCTGGTGGGCAACGGCTCCGTCACGGGCCTCGCGCTCGCGCAGGCGCTGACCGAGCAACACGGAGTCGAGCTCCGGCCGAGCAAAGGTGCCGAGGAGCCCTTGCCCACCGACTCACAGCACCAGGCGGAGGAGCCCTCAAGGCAACTGCCGGAGCCCGAGGCCCAGGACCGCGCATGGCGTCCCCTCGGAAAACTGCTCGTAGCGACGGGGTTCCTAAGCGAAACGGAGCTCGAGCGCGCGCTCGCCGAGCAGCGGGAGCGGCCTGGCCGCCGCCTCGGTGAGATTCTCGTCGCGCAGGGCTCTCTCTCCGGGCCCGCGCTCGCCGTCGCTCTGGCAAAGCAGCACGGCCTCGACCTCGGGCCGAAGAAGGAACTCGACGCCGGCCTTCAGACGGTCATCAAGCCCTCGACGCCTGGCCAACCCAACTATCGGGTCCACGAGATCGTGTACGAGCCTACCTACCAGCAGGGTTCGATCCTCTACGACAGCACGAACTTCCTCGAGGCCGCTGACTTTGCGTGTGAATATGTCGAACGGCGAAACCCGCAAGGACTCGAGATCCAGAAGACCGACGGCCGGGCCTCCGAGATCGTCTGGACGTACAGCGAAAAACGGGCCGCGGCTGAGGCCGTCTCCCGCAAGCGCCTCGTCGAGACGTTTGGCTTCGATCCGATGCGCTGGGACACGCGCGGCCGGTTCGACTCGGATACCAAATCGCCGTAGTTCCCTCGAGCGCGACTTCGTGACGCTGCAGGCTCTGAGGGGCCACGCGCAATCGAACACGACCCAGCGAAAGGCGGCGGGAATCACTCCGCTGCCTCGGACAATCAGCACGCGACTGCAGCCCGGTAGGCGGCGGCTGCTTGTGCCGGTCTGAACTACCGGATTCAATCTGCTGGTGGTTCGTCCCGGTCAGGTTGTGTCCGCGCTCGCAGCTGCCGCTCGCAACGACAACGTCCGGCGGGTACAGCTTGCATGGGGCGCAGCGATCGCGGCCGAGTGGGCTCACTTCGTCGCGCTCGGCGTGTTCGCATATGAGCACGGCGGAACTTCTGCGGTCGGGCTGGCCGGTCTCGTCCGCCTTTTGCCTGCGGCGGCGGTTGCGCCATTGGCCGCTCCCCTAGGCGACCGATTCCGCCGCGAGCGCTTTCTGCTTGCCATGACAGTCGTGGGCGCCGCGGCCCTTGCAGCGTCGGCGGCGGCGGCTTTCGCCGGCGCCGAGTTCTTCGTCTACGCGTCCGCCGCGCTCGTCGGCGTCTCCTCGACGCTTATCCGGCCCGCATTGCAGGCGTTGTTGCCGTCGCTGGCACGAACGCCGGAGGAGCTAATCGCATCCAACGGGGCGACGTCGACGGTCGAGAGCGTCGGCACCCTCGTTGGACCATTGCTGGCGGGTGTTCTCGTCTCGCTCGGAGACGTCGGCATCGTCTTCATCGTCGGCGGCGGCCTGCTCGTCGCGGCGGCCGCATCTCTTGCGCGTGTGAGAGTCGAGGGCCGGATCATGCTCACCGCGACGTCCGAGGACGAGACCGCTCGCGGCAGGGTCCTGGCCGGCTTCGAGGCAATTGCGCGCGCACCCCACGCTCGGCTCATCGTCGCGCTCGGCGTCGCACAAGCCTTCGTCCGTGGCTGTCTGAACGTGCTGATCGTCGTCGCCGTCTTCCGCGTTCTGCACGGGAGCGCGGGCCAGGTCGGCTATCTGACCGCGGCGATCGGCATCGGCGGGCTGCTCGGCGCGTTCGGAGCGATGACGCTCAAAGGGAGACGCCTCGCCGTTCCCTTCGGGCTTGCGCTCGTGCTCTGGGGGTTGCCAATCGCGCTCATCGCCCCGCGACCCGCCTTCGCGGCCGCCGCCGTCTTGCTCGCGATCGTCGGGGCCGCGAACAGCGTCGAGGACGTCGCGCTCTTCACGCTCCTCCAGCGGATCATCCCCGATCACGTGCTCACTCGCGCCCTGGGCGTCTTCTGGGGGATGGCCATGGGTGCCGTCGCCGTCGGCTCGATCGTGGCGCCGCTGATCGTCGAAGCAATCGGGCCGCGGCCTGCGCTGATCGCTGTCGGTTCGATCTTGCCTGTGCTGACGCTCGCGAGCTACCGCCGTCTCCGCGAGCTCGACCGAACGGTTGCCCCCGCGCCTGAGCTCGAGCTCATCGAACGCGTGCCCATGTTCGCACCCCTGTCCATCGCCACGAAGGAGCGCGTTGCCGCAAACCTCATCCCGGTCTCGGTCTCGGCAGGCGAGGTCGTCATCCGCGCCGGCCTCGCCGGCGATCGCTTCTACATCGTCGGCGAGGGCACGCTCGACATCGACCTCGGGGACGTGCACGCGGCCGCACACGCGGGCGACTGCTTCGGCGAGATCGCGCTTCTGCGAGACGTGCCGCGGACGGCGACGGTCACGGCTCTCGCCGACTCCCAGCTCTACGCGCTGGAGCGCGACGCCTTCCTCGCTGCAGTGACCGGGCATTCCGCCGCGCACGCGGCGGGTCAGGAGCTTGTAGCCGCGCGGCTGGCGCGAAGCGGCCCGGCCGCCGGCGGCTAGATTTCTGCGCGGCGCCTCGACTGTGCTTCCGCCGCCGGCACATCCTCGAGCACGTCCTCGATCATTTCCTCGAGCTCGAAGCTCGAGTGGGCCTCCGCAATGTGCCGCTGCGCGCCCTCGATGGCGGACGCTGCATCCGGGGCGACGAGCTCGTAGTCGCAGCCCGCCTCCACACACGTCCAGCGCTTGGCTGTCGCCGCCATCGCCTACCCGACCTCGACGCCGACGACGAAGTCGATCGACGGGTCGAGGATCTGCTCGATGAGCGTCTTGTCGGGAGTGATCCCCATTTCCCGGCAACGGTTCCGGTAATGCCGCACCTTCATCGTCTGGTACTTGTTCAGATCGAGCCCGGGGACAGCCTTCTGGTACTCGACGAGGCCGACGATGTTCCCGCGGTACGCGTCGAACACGCGGTGAACCTCCTCCTCATACGACGGATCCTTCTCGATCAGGAGCTTGCACGCGTACGTGCCGAACGTGATGTGGCGCCCCTCGTCCATGAGGATGAGCCGGAAGCCCTCTCGCAGTGTCGGGAAGGCGTTCCAGCTGCTGGTCGTGTCGATGACGATCTCGTACGACGGCATGGTCAGGACGCCCTCGACGAAGGCGTTGTATGCCGCCGAGAACGCAACGAAAGCGCGCTCGATCTCGGCTTCGGTCCCGTCCAACGTCGTCTCCATCAGCTTCCTGCCGTAGTAGGGCAGCGCCTCGTGCAGAACGTCGCGCACCTCGAAGCGTCCGCTAGGGTCGATCGTCTTCCCCCTGACCAGGAAGTGCTGTGCCACCTCCTCCGGCTCGAGCACACCGACGACGCGGTCGTGCCAGCGCATGAAGAACTCGGCGTGCTTCGCCTCTTCCATCAGGAACGTCGAGAGGAAGACGGTCCAATCGAACCGGTTGAGGGCGTGCGAGGCCGCGAGCATCGGAACGAGTTCTTCCGTGACGTTCTGCTCACCGGCGAGGAAGCGAACGGTGACGCCGAGCAGCCCGCGTTTCTGCTCGTCGTCGATCCGGTTCCAGTCCTTCGCGTCCTGTGTGAAGTCAAGGTCCTCGACGCTCCAAACTTTCCGGATCGCCTTCTCGTACTTTCGGTAGACCGGTCCCTCGATCATCTCGCGCGTGAAGTGGAACTTTCGTACGACGTTCGGGTCGACGGACCGACGCACGGTCGCCGCCATCGCTGTTCTCCTCTCGGCCGGATCGCAGGAGCGAACGATAAGGATAGTGCCGTCGTTTTCACGGGCGGCGGTCGCGTCCGTCATGCGGAGATGAGTGGAGACGGCGGGAATCGAACCCGCGTAACGTTCCTGCCGCCCCCGGGAGTGCGTCTACCGCGTCGTCGTTCCCGAGACCGTGGCCGGTGTCTTTGCGTGCTCGACCGCCCAGTCGAGGGCGTAGTCGGCGATCTCCTCCCAGCCGGTCTGCGAGGGCATGAGGTGCGCGCGGCCCTCGTACTCGACGACCTCGGTGATCGTGCCCTCCGCCTTGTAGTGCTTCGCGTTCGAGCGCTGGATCGAC
>JAIBJP010000033.1 GCA_020029625.1 Actinomycetota bacterium
ATTCCCACGCTGCGGGAGGACCCGGGCGATGCCGAGGCAGTGAGCCACCGCCTGCTCGTCCGCGGCGGCTTCATTCGCCAGGTCTCAGCGGGGCTCTGGACGTTCCTTCCGCTCGGCTGGCGCGTGCACGAGCAGGTCGCTCAGATCGTCCGGGAGGAGATGAACGCGATCGGCGCGCAGGAAATGTTCATGCCGGTCGTGACGCCCGCTGAGCTCTGGCAGCAAACCGGTCGCTACGCGATTCCGGAGCTCTGGAAGATCGAAGACCGCCTGGGCCGGCCGTTCGTCCTCGCCATGACCCATGAGGAGACGATCACCTTCCACGCGCGCGAGATCCGCTCCTACCGGGAGCTCCCCCAGATGCTCTACCACTTCCAGACCAAGGTCCGCGACGAGCCGCGCCCGCGTGGGGGGCTCCTGCGCGTGCGCGAGTTCGTGATGAAGGACGCCTACTCCTTCGACCGCGACGAGGAGGGGCTCGAACGAAGCTTTCGCCTCCAGGAGAAGGCCTACCACAAGATTTTCGATCGTTGTGGACTCGAAGTAGTAGCGGTGCAAGCGGAGTCCGGCATGATGGGTGGGAGCGAGTCGGTCGATTTCCTGGCGCCTTCGGGGTCCGGCGAGAACACCCTCGTCACCTGCGAGAACGGCGACTACGCCGCCGATCTCGAGATCGCGCGAGGGGTGCCGCGGGCACCGGAGTTCCCGGTTCGGCTGGACGCGCCCGCGGAAGTGGAGACGCCCGGGGTCACGACGATCGAGGCCCTGTCCGAGTTGCTGGGCATCGACCCCGCCTCGACGTCGAAGGCCATGCCGATCGTGAACAAGGACGGAGCCGTCGTGCTCGCGCTTGTCCGCGGCGACGACCGCCTCGACGAAGCGAAGGCCGCCGCCGTCCTCGGCTCGAGCGTGCGGCCGGCGACCGCAGAAGAGATCACGCAGACCTTCAAGGCCGATCCGGGCTCGATCGGCCCGGTGGGTTTCTCCGGCGAGATCCTCGCCGACGAGACCTTGCGCGAGGGACAGTTCGTCACGGGTGCCAACAGGACCGGCTGGCATCTGCGAGGCGTCGAGCACGGACGCGACTTCGAGGCTCGCTTCGCCGACATCCGCGAGGCCCGGGAAGGGGACGCCTGCCCGAAATGCGGGGGGCGCCTGCGTTTCCAGGTGGCCGTCGAGGTCGGTCACATCTTCAAGCTCGGGACTTACTATTCGGCGCCGCTCGGGGCGAGATTTCTGGACGAGGACGGGCAGGAAAAGCCGATTCTCATGGGCAGCTACGGCATCGGGCCCGGCCGCATCCTCGCCGCCGCGGTGGAGCAGAATCACGACGAGGGCGGCATCGCGGCCTGGCCGGCGGCGATTGCGCCATATGACGTCCACGTGGTCGTCCTGCCGGGCCTGGAGGCCCGAGGCGAGCAGGTGGCCGAGGCACTGAAGGAACAAGGCTTCGCGGTCCTTCTGGACGACCGCGACCAGCGGGCGGGGGAAAAGTTCGCCGACGCCGACCTGATCGGCCTCCCGTTTCGCGTCACGGTTGGGAAGAAGACGCTCGAGGACGGAGCCGTCGACCTGCTCGTGCGGGCCGGCCGCGCCGAGGAGCGTGTAGAGGTGAGCAAAATCGCCCCGCGCGTGAAAGAGTTGGCTAGGTAGTGCCACTCCCGGCAACATCATCCGGGCTCCTGAGCGGCTGCAAGGCGTCGTCGAGCGGTGTCCTCGGTTACCCGCCACGTCACCGAGGGAGGCACTCGCATGGCTCGTAAGCGGCGATTCTCGAACGAGCCCTTTGGCACGACGATCCAGGCGCTCATGATCGAGCGCAAGACGACGTACAGGTCGTTGGCGGATCGGACGGGCCTGTCGGCCGGGTATCTCAATCACCTCGTGCACGGAAACCGTCCAGTGCCCTCGAACGAGGTCATTGCGACGCTCTCCAAGGCACTGCGGGTCGAGCCGGAGCACTTCCGCGAGTACCGCATCCGCGTCATCACCCAGCGCCTCGAGGCGATGCCGGATCTCGTCGACCGCCTCTACAAGCGCATCCGGGGGTAGCTAGACTCGAGGGCGTACGGGGCGTGGCGCAGCCTGGTTAGCGCGCCAGTCTGGGGGACTGGAGGTCCCGAGTTCAAATCTCGGCGCCCCGACTAGAGGACAGGCCGCATAGGGAGCGGCTTTCCTCGTCTTAGGCGGCTTGGCGGTAGTGGCTCTCATGGTCACGAAAGCGTCACAAACGGACCTGATTCAGGCCACCGGCGAACCTCTCTGGCTCTGGCACGCTGGAGCGCTCAGGACCGTCCTTTGTGGACAGTTGACAACGGTCCCGAGCGAGAGGAGGATGAGATTGGCGTCCGCCCCGCGACCAAAAGGGGAAGGTGGCGCGGGCGAGTCGAATCCTTCCCCCTGGCTTGAGGTCAGGATAGGAGGGAGCGAATGTACGGGCGACTCTGCGCTCTTGCGGTGGCCCTAGTCGGCTTGGTCTTCTCAGGGACGGCGACCGCCCATTTCAATACCGGGCAATACTCACACGCCAACTCCGGCTGTGCCTCGCGTACGGACCCGATCACGGTCGTCTTGTACGGCTTTGCGACAGCTTCGCGCTCGTCGAACCACATCAAGTTCCACACCGGCTGGGGCGGCGGTACGGGTGGCAGTCAGTACTTCGCCAGCCACGGAATCTGCGCTCCCACCACGTATCAGGACCAGAGTGGTTGCGGCACCTGTAGTCGTTACCACATCCGAATGCGGAAGACGTATGACGACGACGCGGCCTTCGGCACGACCACGACTGGGACGCCCCACCACGAGGACTGGGTGCCGAGCTGCAGCTTCGGGATCGGGGGCCACGCGGTGGACAAGGGCGGCGTCAATTTGGGCGGCGGAGGCCCGAGCGGCTTCGACCAGGGCCGTTCTCGAATCTACTCAGCTCTAATCGGAGAGCCCGGACACACGTTCGGCGGCGACGCGAACTGGGGCAACACGCAGGAGTTCAAACAATGCGACGGCGATTGGGCCGGAAGCCACGGGTCTGTCTTCTTCTTCCGTATGCCCAACAGCAGCCATTAGGAGGGAGCGATGCCGAACCGAAGAGTCATCCTCGGGCTGTTTGCCGGCCTGGTTCTGGGCGGAGCTATCTCTGCCCTCGCATACTCGGCGACCGGAGGCGGGGACGCGGGGACGCTCGACGCGGCACACAGCGATCTCAGTGTCGAGGGTGCGGCGGTGTTTCCTGATTTCCCGCTCTACGCGGTCGGCGAATCGTTTGAAGGACTTTCGCTTACGGGTATGACGCGACGGGTCGAGGCGCGGACTGCTCCTGATCCCGCTCGGGCGAACTTCGTGGGCTTCCGGTATGGGGACTGCACACCTAGTGGGGATTCGGGCTGCCCGGCTCCGCTTGAGATTCAGGTTTGGCCCGCGTGCGAGCGGAACTTTGCCTCGTACAGCCTCACTCCGGCCGGCGACCCTCTCCCTCACGAACGTCTGACCGTTAGGGGCGTGCCGGCCGCTTTCTTCGAGGAGGGCAAGCGTCTGGAGGTCTACACGGGTTCAGTCACGGTCGTGTTGTTCGCGCAGGAGAAGGCGCAGCTGCTCCGGGCGGCTAACGAGCTGCGTGGTGCGAACGGCTCGGCCCGGACTGGGACCGATGGACGTCTGCCGGCTGCGGCAGAAGGGGCGCTAGAGGGGCGGCTAGCGTGCTGAACGCGCTTGGCCTGCTCATCGTCGTAAGCGTCGCTGGCGCGGCTGTCGCCCTACAGCGAAGCGGGCGGGCCGCCGTGCTAGCGAGGGCCGCGCTTCTCGTTGCGCTTCTGCTCGTGGGCGAGTGGCTCTACGTCGTTTCTGCTGGCAACTACACCGACTGTAGTGGCTCGGATTGTGGGCCTGCCTGGGGGTTCCTGCAGGCCCTTTGGGTCACGCTCCTCGTCGTGCTCGGCCTCCTGCTCCTCGCGCTCGTTGTCCGTGCGGCGTGGCGGGCGCGAGAGAGGTCGCGCGTGGCATAGTGCCAGACGTAGCGAGGAGGTTGCTGTGGACGCTCGGCCTCAGCTTGGACACCTCGCCTGTCCGCGTTTTGGACGAGGCAGTGCAGCAGTATCACTCTTGCTGCCCGGCTCCCAGTAGAACTCCTCTCGCGCAAGCACAGGAGTCCCCTCGAGAAGCGGCGCCCAGATGCTGAACGCGGCCGAGCGCACAGGGTCGTCGACGAGGTCGCGGACAAGTCCCTCGATGCCTCGGCCTTCGAACACGAAGACCACGGTCTCCTCCGCGAGAAAGACGCTGTGCCGCCGAAAGCCGGCTAGCCCGAGCCCGTAAGGCGCGCCCTTGGCGAGGATCTCAGCTGCTCGCTCGCGCGAGCCTGGCAGGAGCTTCGCAAGGACCGCCACGCGCTCATTCACGTCACCGTTATCAATACCCATTGTTCGGGACTTCCCACCGAGCAGCCGCGCCGCAACCTTCCTGAGCAGCTTCCGGGGCGGGCGTTCGCCGTTGTCGAGGGCGGTGGGCACGGCCTAGTTCTACGCTTCTCGCGCCCGCCGGACAAGCGTCGAAGGGGCTAGTCACGGCGCCTGCGTCACGCGGTTTTATCCAGCCCGTGGCCGGATGGCTACGAAGCCGTAACCCAAATGCGCGTAGCGGACCTCTAGGCTCGCCTCAATGGTTATCGGTCTCACCGCATACCTCGCACTTTCGCTGCTGGCCGCACTCGTCATCTTCCCAGCCCTCGTCCTTGGATCTCGCGCGGACCGCCGGACGGACCCAGCCGTCCAACAGTTGTCCGAGCGTCAACAGAGCGGGGCTTTCCCTTCGGGCGATGAGCGTGAGCGCGCGGCAATGATCTAAGGCTCGCTGCGTCGGCTCAGGTCACGAGTGACCTAACGAGCGCCTAGCCGATATTGACGACCGGCCAGACGTCCAGCGTGACCGTGTAGGACGCGCTTTGACCGGGGTTTTGGACACTGGTGCCGAGGGCGCGTAACAGCAGTCCGTCCTCAACCGCGTTGAGCGTTACCGCATTTACGACGGCACCCCCAGGTGCCGAGAGCGTCTCGATCTCAATTTGAACGCTGGGGCCCAAACCGAGCCAGCGCAGGGCGGGAAAGCCCGGATCCCGTCGCACGGAAAAATCGATCGCGATTGGTTGGTCGAACCTGAAAAGCTGCGTTTGGTTGGGAGGAGCCGGAGTCGTGCGATCGCTCGCCACGAACTGATTCTCCTGTGCGTTAGGCCCGGCCGGCGGATTGCCTCGCGTGGAGAAACCCGGCGTTAGCCCCCTCCTGAGCCAAGCGCCGCGGTCGCCGATGGTCGCCGTTCCTCCACCCAGGAGCGGGAGGTCCGGACGAAAGGTTGGGTTCGCGGTGCCAAACAGCACGAGGCCCGAGGCGTCATGCATCGAAATCAGGACTCTCGCCTCGCAGTCTTGGCTCCCCGCGAGATCAATCCCGTCTTGAAGACTTATCGCCATCGGGACTACTGACAATCTCAGAAACGGCTCAGCTAATCCAGTCCAGGTCCCTCCGAGGCAAAGAGGGTGGACAGACGTCCGCCAAGCGCGCGAGCCAGCCAGAACGAACGGGGCCGCACACTAGGTTGCAAGCCACCTGCCGCCACCTTGCTACAGTCCTCGCCACGGGGCCGGATAAGCCTTGGGGACTGGGGATCCCCGGTTCAAATCTGGGCGCTCCGATGGAGAGACCGCACGAGAACCCCTGAACATGCTCGCGAACATGACCTCGGTGAAGACGGACCGCACGGACCTCGACGAGGGCGCGCAGATGGCCGCGGACGCCCTCCTGCCTTGGGTGCGCCAGTTCGACGGCTATCGGGGGATGATCGTGCTGAGCAACGGAGAGAACGGCACGGCGCGTTTCGTCACCTTCTGGGAAGACAAGGACGCGCTCGAGCGGAGCGAGCGGGGGCGCATGCAGGTTCGGGAACAGATGGCCAAGACGGCGGGCGTCGAGATCGACGACGTCCAGGCCTACACCGTGCTCCTCGTCGACGGCTTCGAATAGCCGCATGAAGACCGCAGCGGGCCCCGCCATCACGCTCGAGGAGCTCCAGCTCGCGGCGCGAAACCACGGCCTCCCGCTCGAAGCGCTTCGCCACGACGTCACGCCGCTCGGCCTGCATTACCTCCTCACGCACTTCGACATCCCGCACGTCGACGAGCGGACCTGGAAGCTCGAGGTGGGCGGCCGGGTCGACCACCCGGTGACGCTGACGCTCGACCAACTGAAAGAGCGACCCGCGCGGACTCTCACGGTGACGCTCGAATGCGCGGGCAACGGGCGCGCGCTCCTCGCCAGGCGGGCGCTGAGCCAGCCCTGGCTGCAAGAAGCGGTCGGCACCGCCGAGTGGACCGGGACGCCCCTCGCGCCGATCCTGAACGACGCGGGGCTGGCGGAGGACGCCGTCGAGATCGTCTTCACCGGCCTCGACCGCGGCATCCAGGGCGAGGTCGAGCACCTCTACGAGCGCAGCCTGGCGGTGGCTGAGGCCCTCCGTGACGAAGTCCTGCTGGCCTACGCGATCAACGGGCAGCCTTTGCCGCCGCAGCACGGTGCCCCGCTTCGGCTGATCGTCCCGGGCTGGTATGGGATGACCCACGTGAAGTGGCTCCAGGCGATCACGGCCGTCGACGAGCCGTTTCGCGGCTGGCAGCAGGACGTGGCGTACCACGTGCGGGAATCGGAGGAGGAGCAGGGCCGGCCGGTCACGAGGATTCTTCCCCGCGCGCTCATGATCCCGCCCGGCTTCCCGGACTTTCTCGCGCGGACACGATTCGTCGAGGCCGGGCCATGCACCCTCGAAGGGCGAGCGTGGTCAGGGTGGGCCGCGGTCGAGCGCGTTGAGGTGAGCAGCGACGGCGGCCAAAGCTGGGCAGATGCCGAGCTACGGCCGCCGGTGGGCGAGTTCGCCTGGTCCGGCTGGAGCTACGCGTGGAAGGCCGAGCCCGGCGAGTACGAGCTCTCCTGCCGCGCGACGGACGCGGCCGGCCACGCGCAGCCGAGCGTCGCCGAGTGGAACTACGACGGCGTCTGCAACAACGGCGTCCAACGAATCCGCGTCGTCGTCAGAGAAACATGACCCACCTGGAGCAGCCGCATTCCTTGTGCACGCGGGCGTGCTTGCGGCAGACCCAGTAGTTCCACCAGATCCACTTGAGGTGCGTGACCTCGACGAGGATCAGCGCGACGATCGAGAAGAAGAGGAACTCGCGGCTCACTCTGAGAACGTCTCAGGGAAACCTCGGAAGCGCAATAGGCCGTTCGGCCTAAACCGTCTCGCCGCCGAGTAGGACCGGCCTGCGGCCGGCGGCGAGCTGGGCGAGCGCGCTGACCAGAGCCAGGACCACGAGCGCTGCGAACGTCATCCGCAGAAGGAATCGTGGGCTCACGACCCCTAGACGAGGATCGAGCTTCCTTTCTTCCCTCCTTTCCGAGCCGTTTTGACGAGGTTTGTGGGTCAAACCCGCCGGAAAAGAAGAGTCGACCACGAAAGGAGGGAGGCGCATGTACATCGGACTTGGCACCGTTCTCCTGATCGTTTTGATCATCATTCTGCTGATCTGGGTCTTCTAGGCAGAAAAGGCCGGCTGTACTTTCCACAGCCGGCCTTTAACCTGTGCAAGTTGTGGAATTCACGAGCGCTCTTCCCGCAAATTGCGGGGAGGGCGTTTCCATTCAATTGGGCAATGCTCTAGCGTCGTTGACGGCGGCGGGGAGCCGCCTCTCCCGGTCGTGGGGCCGCAGCCCACTCTCCCCTAGGATGAAGCCGGGGCGCCCAGCCCCGGCTTCCCCCTTTCTTAAGAGGAATTTCCCTTAGAGGGAGCGCGGCTGAAAACTGTCCCTGTCGGGGCCCCTCAGGGGCTCGACGAGGGTGGGGCGGATCGGGAGCCCGCCCTGTAGCTGGGCGACGTAGGCCTGGAGCTCGCGCTCCTTTCGCGCGAGTCGCTGCTCGAGCTCGCCGAGCTCTCGCTCGTGGCGCTCGAGCTCTTCCTGGCGGACCTGGAGGTCGACGCCCACCCGCACCTCGCGGGCCTCGAGCTCTTTCTCGCGGCGACCGAGCTCTTCGAGGCGGTCCTGGGCGAGCTGCTCGGTGTCCGAGACGCGCTTCTCGCGGTGCTCGAGCCAGCGCGTCTGCTGGGCGAGGGTCTCGGCGCTCGCATAGTTGCCTTCGGCTTCGGCGAGCTCGCGCTCCCGTTCGGCCAAGAGCTTCTGCTCGGAGCGCAGCCGGTCTCGCCGGTAGGCGGCCAGGCGCTCGCGCTCGGTGAGCTCCGCTTCCGTTTCGACGATGTTCGCGGCGCGCTCGCGGAGCTCGCCTGCCTTCTCGGCGAGCTGAAGCGTGCGCTCCTCGAGCGCAACGAGGGTGCGGCGGAGAGCCTCGTCCAGCCGCTCCTGCACCGGCCTCAGCTCGGCAACACGGCGCTCGCGCTCGCGGAGGTCCGCCTCGGCGGCCTCGAGCTGCTCGAGCTCGGTCGTGATCTCGTTGGCGCGGAAGTTCAGCTCGGCGCCGCGGTCGTCTAGCTCGGCGGCGCTGCGCTCGAGATAACGCTCAAGGGAATGACGAAGCCCCTCATTCAGCCCCATGCCTCTCTATCGGAAGGCCCTAGACGCGCGAAATACCCCTTTCGGAGGGAGAGCAGGAGGCCATGGCCTATTCGATCGAAATCGCACCAGTGGCTTGACGCCGCGCGTCCGACCCGCACTCAATAGCGCTGCATGGACGAGTACCTCCCCATCGCCGACCACGGGATCATCGGAGATCTCCACACGGTGGCGCTGGTGGGGGCGGACGGGACGATCGACTGGTATTGCTGTCCCGCCTTCGACTCGCCCAGCGTCTTCGCGGCGATCCTCGACAAGGAGAAAGGGGGGTACTACCGGATCTCTCCGCTCGAGGAGGATTGGACTTCGAAGCAGCTCTACTTCCCGGACACGAATGTCCTCATCACGCGTTTCCTCACGCCCGGCGGCGTGGGGGAGCTGCAGGGGTTCATGCCCATCGCCCGCACTGGGGCGGAGCGTCACCGCCACCAGCTGATCAGGCGTGTCGTGGGTGTCCGCGGAGCGATTCGCTTTCGCGTCGACCTGCAGCCCCGGTTCAACTATGCCCGCGACTCGCACGAGACCCACGAGTACGAGCATGGCGTCGTCTTCGAGTCGAAAACTCTCTGCCTCGCGCTCCAGGCCACCCGGCCGATCGCCTGCGACGAACACGGCGTGCACAGCGAGTTCAGTCTGCGGGCCGGCGAGAGCGTCACGTTCGTCCTGGAGCAGGTTGCAAGCGACTACGTACCGCGCGAGTACTCCGAACGGGAGACCCGGGAGGCGTACGAGCGGACGATCGATTACTGGCGGCGCTGGCTGACACAGTCGCGCTACCGCGGACGCTGGCGCGAGATGGTGCATCGCTCGGCGCTGACGCTGAAGCTGCTCACCTACCAACCGACGGGGGCCATCGTCGCCGCTCCGACTACCAGTCTCCCGGAGCAGATCGGCGGGGAGCGCAACTGGGACTACCGCTACACCTGGATCCGGGACGCCGCCTTCTCGCTCTACGGGCTCCTCAGGCTCGGGTTCACCGAGGAAGCCGGCGCCTTCATGAACTGGCTGACGGACCGGTTCCGGGAGGGGGTGGACATGTCCGGCGACCCGCTTCAGACGGTGTACGGCATCGACGGAAGTCGCGAGCTCCCCGAGCAGACACTCGACCATCTCGAGGGCTATCGGGGGTCAGCGCCCGTCCGGATCGGGAATGCGGCCGCCGACCAGCTCCAGCTCGACATCTACGGCGAGCTGGTCGACTCCGTCTACCTCTACAACAAGTACGGCACGCCCATCTATCACCAGGCCTGGCTGGACCTCTCGCGCATGGTCAACTGGGTCGGCGAGAACTGGGACCAGCCCGACGAGGGGATCTGGGAGACGCGTGGAGGGCGCAAGGACTTCACGCTCTCCCGGCTCATGTGCTGGGTCGCGATCGAGCGTGCAATCCGGATGGCACGCCAGCGCGGTCTTCCGGCCGACCTCGTGCGCTGGATGCGGCATCGGGACGACATCTACGAGCAGATCATGGAGCGAGGCTGGAGCGAGCAGCGGAAGGCCTTCGTGCAGCACTACGGCTCCGACGTCCTCGACGCCTCGCTGCTCCTCATGCCGCTCGTGAAGTTCATCGCCCCGACCGATCCGCGCTGGCTCTCCACGCTGGATGCCATCGCGGAGGAGCTCGTGTCGGACACGCTCGTCCAGCGGTACCACGCCCACGCGACGCCCGACGGCCTCCTGGGGGAGGAGGGGACGTTCTCGATCTGCTCCTTCTGGTACGTGGAGGCGCTGACGCGCGCCGGGCGGGTCGACGAGGCTCGTCTCGCCTTCGAGAAGATGCTGACGTACGCGAACCACCTGGGCCTCTACTCGGAAGAGATCGGGCCGACGGGCGAGCTCCTCGGAAACTTTCCGCAGGCTTTCACGCATCTCGCCCTGATCAGCGCCGCTTTCAACCTCGATCGCGAGCTGGGGTAGCTTTTCCGTGGTGACAGGGGCGAAGATCACACTGAAAGAGGCCCAGGCGATCGCCTACCTGCTGGAGCACGGCCGCTGGCCCGATCCGGCCACCGCGGATTTCATGGAGCAGCGAACGAGCCAGGTGGCGCTCGACTACCTCCTCGTGGCACGACTGCGCGTCTCGATCACGGCCGCCGAGGAGCACCAGTGAGCCGCCGTATCTGCGTGCTGGGAGCCGGCAAGGCCGGCGAAGCCCTCGTCGCCGGGCTCCTTTCCTCCGGCTGGGCCCAACCCGCAGACATCGTGGCGACCGCCCGTCACCAGGAGCGCATCGACGAGCTCTCCAAGCGCTACGGCATCGAGGGGACGCTGGACAACGTTGCCGCAGTCAAGGGAGCCCAGGTCGTCGTGATCGCGGTGAAGCCGCAGGACATCGAAGCGTTGTTGGGCGACGTGGGTGTCGCGCTCGAGGCTTCCCAGACCGTCCTTTCCATCGCCGCGGCGATTCCGACGGAGCTGATCGAGCGCCACGTGGGCGACGGCATTCCCGTCGTGCGCGCGATGCCCAACGCTCCGGTGACGGTTCACGAGGGCATGGCGGGGGTGACCGGAGGCGCGAACGCCACCGAGGAGCACATCGCGCTGGCAGAAGAGGTGCTCGGATCCGTCGGGCGCTCCGTGAGGGTCGACGAGGCCTACATGGACGCGGTCACGGCGGTGTCCGGTTCGGGGCCGGCGTACTTCGCGCTCCTCGCCGAGTCGATGATCGAGGCGGGCATCCTGCTTGGCCTCTCGCGGGAGGTATCGACCGATCTCGTCGTCCAGACCATGCTCGGCACGGCCAAGCTCCTGCGGGACGAGAAGATGCATCCGGTCGAACTGCGCGAGATGGTCACGTCGCCCGGCGGCACGACGATCTCGGCTATCCGGGAGCTCGAGCAAGCAGGCGTCCGCGCGGCCTTCCTGAACGCTATCCAGGCAGCGATGAAGCGCTCGCGGGAGCTAGCGGAGGGCGGGTAGAGGATCGACGGCCGCGCCGCGGACACGCACCTCGAAGTGCAGGTGAGGTCCGAAGGCGTGTCCCGTGGCCCCGACCCGACCGAGGCGGACACCGGCGGCGATTCGCTGGCCGCGGTGCACCAGGACGGCGGACAGGTGGGCGTACAGCGTCCGCACGCCGTTTCCATGCCGCAGTGTGACGAGGTAGCCATAACCGCCTGAGTCCCAGCCGGCGTGGACGACCCGGCCCGTGGCCGCCGCACGCACGTTGGCTCCCGACGACGCGACGAAGTCGATTCCCGTGTGGAAACGGTTGTCGCGCGGGCCGAAGCGGTCGCCGACCGAAGCTCGGACGGGCCTCCGGACGGAAATGGGAGAGCGAGGCGGCAGCCTTCGCAGGGCGGCATAGGTGGCGGGACCGGCAACGCCGTCCGCACCAAGTCTGGCGAACCGCTGGAAGCGGCGGAGTGCCGCGTCCGTATGTGAGCCGAAACCACCGTCCAACGTCCCCGAAGGGAAGCCGTGCGTCGCGAGTGCGAACTGAAGGGCTGCGACGTCCCAGCCGCTCTTGCCCATGTCGAGGAGGCGGGTGCCGAACCGGTGGCGTGCGTAACGGCCCAGCGCCCTCCGGGTTTGCGCGCCCGCTATGCCGTCCACGGCGATGCGGGCACGTCGCTGAAAGCGCCGGACGCCGATGGTCGTCGAGGGGCCGGCGAGTCAGTCGATCGTTCCGACGTACAGCCCCCGCGCCCGGAGCGCCACCTGGAGCGCTGCGACGTTCGGCTTGCCCACGGCCGCCGCCGCCGTCGTCGGCGCGACGAGGGCGAGGAAGAGGACGAATGCGGCTGCGAGCGCTCTTGGCGACATAACCCCGGTCGCGGGACCCATCGGCCGCTGAACGGTAACCCTTTAGGGGGAGGCGAAGATTTCGGCTCCGCAGCCGAAGACCAGCGCGGCCCGGACCTCGCCGTCGGTCACGCCGGCCAGCGCGGGGTGGCCGAGGTCGACCTCGATCGACGGCCACTGCGTGAGGCCCAGAGCGGCGGCCCCCTCCGCGGAGCCGATCCACAGCAGCTCTTCCGGCGGGATCACGTTGCGCCGCAAGGCCTGGCGGCGCGCCGTTCCCTCCAGCTCCCGTAGCTCCTCGAGCGGATCGATGCGGACGTTCGAATCCGAGCCGATGCAGAGCGGAATCCCCCGCGAGCGGAGGCGCTCGACCGGGACGAACCCGTCGCCGAGGTTGGCCTCCGTCGTGGGGCAGACACAGACGCGCGCTCCGGCTTCCGCGAGGAGATCGAGCTCATGATCGTCGGCGTGCGTCGCGTGCACGATCGTGGTCCGAGGCCCGAGACAGCCCGCGCCCGCGAGGAGCTCGATCGGCCGGACACCGTGCTCGGCGAGGCACTCCTCGATCTCGCGCGGCTGCTCGTCGGCGTGCACGTGGAGGACGAGGCTCTCGCGCTCGGCGAAGCGGCCGATCTCCTCCAGCCAGTCGGGCGGACAGGCGCGCACGGAGTGGGGCGCAAGCCCGACCCGGATGCCGGCGGCGGCGAGCTCCTCTACTTGCGCGAGGTACTCGGAGACCGAGTGCTGGCGGAAGCGGTCGATTCCACCGCGTGCGTAGGCAGCGTAAAGGAGGACGAGCTCGACGGCGGCTGCTCGGGC
>JAIBJP010000034.1 GCA_020029625.1 Actinomycetota bacterium
AGACTCGCATGGGCTACGCGGAGCGAGCCGAGAGAATCACGCCTCGGGCCGAAAGCGAGGAAAGGCTTCCCAGCCCGGATAGGACGCCCGCTCACCGAGCTCCTCCTCGATCCGCAGAAGCTGGTTGTACTTCGCTACGCGGTCGGTGCGGGAAGGGGCGCCGGCCTTGATCTGTCCCGCCCCGGTGGCGACGGCGAGGTCGGCGATCGTCGTGTCCTCCGTCTCGCCCGACCGGTGCGAGATGACGGCGGCATACCCGGCGGAGCGGGCCAGCTCGATCGCCTCGAGTGTCTCCGTGAGCGTGCCGATCTGGTTGACCTTGATGAGGATCGCGTTCGCCACGCCCTGCTCGATCCCCCGCTGCAAACGCTCGGTGTTCGTCACGAACAAGTCGTCGCCGATCAGCTGAACTCGCTCGCCCAGGCGCTCGGTCAGAGCGCGCCAGTCGCTCCACTCGTCTTCGGCCAGCGGGTCCTCGACCGACACGATCGGGAACCGCTCCGAGAGCGCTCCCCAGTACTCGATGAGGTCGGCTGGGGGCAGCGACCGCCCCTCGAACGTGTAGGCGCCGTCCGCGAAGATCTCCGTCGCCGCCGGATCGAGGGCGATCGCCACCCGGTCGCGATGACCCGCCCGTTCGGCCGCTTCGAGGACCGCCTCGATCGCCTCCTCGCTCGACCCGAGGTCGGGCGCGAAGCCGCCCTCGTCACCGACGGCAGTCGCCAGGCCGCGCTCATGCAGGAGCGCCTTCAGCGCGTGGAAGACTTCGGCACCGATGCGAAGCGCGGCCGAGAATGTCTCCGCTCCCGCCGGGACGACCATGAACTCCTGGAGGTCGAGTGAGTTTTGCGCGTGCGCTCCGCCGTTGACCACGTTCATGAGCGGCACCGGTAGGACGTTCGCCTGCTTCCCCCCGACCCATTCGTAGAGCGGCTTGCCCGCATCCGCCGCTGCGGCCTTGGCCGCGGCCAGGGAGCAGCCCAGGATCGCGTTCGCTCCCAGGCGGCCCTTGTTGGGCGTCCCGTCCAGGTCGACGAGGGCGCGGTCGAGGTCGGCCTGGTCGGCCGCATCCAGTTCGCGAAGCCTTGTCGCGAGCTCGCCGTTGACGTTGGCGACGGCTTGCGACACGCCTTTGCCGTCGGGATCGCGCAGCTCGACCGCTTCGAAGCGTCCCGTCGAGGCGCCAGAGGGAACCGCCGCCCGGCCGAAGGCGCCGGACTCGAGCCGAACGTCGACCTCAACAGTCGGATTGCCGCGCGAGTCGCGGATCTCGCGCCCGTGGACGTGGGCTATCCGCTTGATCGGTCCCCCTCCTTGGCGGAGTCGAACCAGCGGTCCTGTTCCTCGAGAGGGAGCCGTGCGAACTCCTGGCCCTCCTCGGCGGCGAGCTCGGCCGCCCGCTCGACCCGACGGACGAAGCGGCGACTGGCCTCGCGCAGCTCGAGCTCCGGATCCACGCCGAGGTGGCGCGCCACGTTCACGCAGGCGAAGAGGACGTCCCCCAGCTCGTCCCCGCTCGGCTCCGCGCGCAGCTCCTCGACCTCGTCGTCGAGATCGGCGAACGCGCCGGCGGGGCCCGGGTAGTCGAAGCCGGTGGTCGCCGCGCGCCGCTGGACTTTCTGGGCAAGAAGAAGAGCGGGCAGGGTCTCGGGCACGTGGTGGAAAATGCCTTCGCGGCCCTCCTTTTCGGTCTTCAGCTCCTCCCAGCGCTTCTTGACCGCGCCCGCCGAGTCGACCTGCGCCTCGCCGAACACGTGCGGGTGGCGACGGACGAGCTTCTCGTGGATCCCTCGGGCAACGCCCGCGAGGTCGCCGACGCCCCGCTCCTCGAGCAACAAGGAGAGAAAGAGCACCTGGAAGAGCAGATCGCCCAGCTCGTCGAGGAGCTTGGCGTCGTCGCCGGCGACGGCTGCGTCGGCAACCTCGTAAGCCTCCTCCACCGTGTGGGGGACGATCGTGCGCGCAGTCTGCTCGCGATCCCAGGGGCAGTCCCGACGCAACCGCTCGGCGAGCTCCTGAAGGTCGACCAGGGCCGACGCCAGCCCGTCCCGCGCGGTCACGCTAGCCGGTGGACGTGCCGGGTTCGGTCGAGCCGGTCGGCGCCGGGGTGTAACCGGGCGCGTACGTGACCTCGTACTTGGACTGGGCGTCCTTCACCCAGGCCTTCAGAGCCTGATTCTGCTGCCGCTGCAGGAGCGTGGAGCTGATCGTGTCCTTCGCTTCCGCGAGCGGCTGGGTAGCCGCCGGCTTGACCTCGGAGAGCACCTCGATCAAGTGCCAGCCGAACTCGGTCTTGATCGGCTTCGAGAGGTCGCCTTTCTTAGCGGCGAAGACGAACTTGTCGAACGGCTCAACCGTTTTCCCCTTGTAGGCCGTGAAGTTGCCGCCGTCGGCCTTCGACGCCTCGTCCTGGGTGTACTTGCGGGCGAGTTGCGCGAAATCGGCGCCGTTCTTGAGCTTCGCGTAGAGCTCGTCGGCGAGCGACCTTTTCTTGACGAGGATGTGCCGCACCTCGCGCGATTCGGGCTGCAAGTACTGGGCCTTGTGGTTGTCGTAGTACGCCTTGATCGTCGCGTCGGTGACCTTGACCTTCTTGATCACCGCGTTGTAGATCTTGTCCGAGAGAAGGCGCGCGTGGAGCTGCTCGCGTAGCTGCTCGACCGTCAGTCCCTGCTTGTCGAGCTCGGCCTTGAACTTCTCCTCGTCGCCAGGGAAGTACTGCTGCTTGAGAGCAGCCAGCTGTGTGTCGATCTCCTTCTCGGAGACGCGGACTCCCATCGCCGCGCCGGCCTGCTCCCACTGGGCCTGCTGGACGAGCCCCTTGAGCAGCGTGCTCTTGAGAGTCTCGTACTCGGGCGTCCCGACTTCCGGAAATTCCTGCTTCTGCGCCTCGTAGTTCGTCTTCGTCTGGGCGAGGAGCCGGTCGAGGTCGGCCTTCTCGATCGGCTTGTCCCCGACCAGCGCGACGGCTCCGGGTGGAACCGTCTTCGAGCTGTCGGAGCTGCCGCACGCAGCGACGAGCGTCGCCGCAAGGGCGAGCAAAAGCAGGGGGAGAAGCTTGCGTAGCGAGGAAGCCATTGTGCGAGGCTAGGCGGCGAGCCGCAGATCGAGGATAGCATCGACGAGCTCGAGCGCCCGGGCGAACCGGTCGCCGCGCAGGGTCACCTCGGTCTGCGCCGAGGAGTAGACGGCTGTTTCGACCAGACGACGGAGCTCGCGGAGCTCGACCGATCCGAGAACGAGCGGCCCGACGACGGTGCGCCCGCCGCGGAAGACGAGGTAGTCCGCGCCCAGGCGTGCGAGCTTGAGCTTCGCCTCCTGGATCGCGAAGAGGTTCTCGACGGGCTCGGGCGGCGGGCCGAAGCGATCCTCGGCCGCGGCATGCAGCTCCCGCAGCTCGTCCTCCGACTCGGCGAGGGCTAGCCTCCGGTGGAGGTCGATCTTCTGTGCCTCGCCCGGCACGTAGTCGGAGGGGATGTAAGCATCGATCTGGGCTTCGACACGGACAGGGCGGGCGACTGCCCGTCTGGTGCCTTCGAGCTCGGCAACGGCTTCGCCGAGCAGCTCGACGTAGAGCTCGAAGCCGACGGCGGCGACGTGGCCGGACTGCTCGGCACCGAGCAGGTCGCCGGCGCCGCGGATCTCCAGGTCGCGCATGGCGATGGCGAAGCCGGCGCCGAGCTCGGTGTGATCGGCGAGGGTCGCCAGCCGGGCCCGAGCCTCCGCGGTCAGCTCCTGCCCGTCCGGATAGAACAGGTATGCGTGCGCGGGGACGTCGCTACGGCCCACCCGCCCGCGGATCTGGTAGAGCTGAGCGAGTCCGAGCGCATCGGCCCTCTCGACGACCAGCGTGTTCGCCTGGGGAATGTCGAGGCCCGACTCGATGATCGTCGTCGAGACGAGCACGTCCGCGTCGCCGGCGAGGAAGGAGAGCATGTGCTCTTCGAGCTCCCGCTCCCGCATCTGTCCGTGCACGACGAGGAAGCGCAGGTCGGGGAGGAGCTGGCGCAGCTTCTCCGCCGCCTCCTCGATCGTGTCCACCCGGTTGTGAAGGTAGAACGCCTGGCCTTCACGCGCATGCTCCCGCACGAGGGCGAGCTGCACGAGCTCCTCGTCGTACTCTCCGACGTGCGTGCGGATCGGCCGGCGGCCGACGGGCGGCGTCTCGATCACGCTGATGTCCCGCAGGCCGGACAACGACATGTGCAGAGTGCGCGGAATCGGGGTCGCTGTGAGCGCGAGCACGTCCACCTCGAGGCGGAGTTGGCGCAGGAGCTCCTTCTGCGCCACCCCGAAGCGGTGCTCCTCGTCGACCACGACGAGGCCGAGGTTCTTCGGCACGACGTCCCGCGAGAGCACGCGATGCGTCCCGATCAGGACGTCGACCTTCCCCGCGGTGAACTCGCGGAGCACCGCCTTCACCTCGGCCGGTTTTCTGAAGCGGGAGACGACTTCGACCCGCACGGGAAGGTCGCGGTAGCGCTCGCGGAAGGTGTTCCAGTGCTGCTGCGCGAGAATCGTCGTCGGCGCAAGGACAAGGCTCTGCTTTCCCTCCACGGCGACGGCGAGGGCGGCGCGCACCGCCACCTCTGTCTTGCCGAAGCCGACGTCGCCGCAGACGAGCCGGTCCATCGGCCGAGGCGTCTCCAGGTCTTCCTTCACCGCCTCGATCGCCCGTCGCTGGTCGGGCGTCTCCTCGTAGGGGAAGCTCGCCTCGAGTTGCTCCATGAGGTCGTTGTCCACCTGGTACGCGACGCCCCCCGCACGCTGCCGGCGGGCGTAGAGCGCGATCAGCTCCCCCGCGAGCTCGCGCGCCCCTGCGCGCGCCCGCGACTTGATCGTCTGCCACGCCTTGCCCCCCAGCTTCGAGAGCGCCGGAGCGTGCCCGTCGGCTCCGACGTAGCGCGAGACCTTCCCGATCTGTTCATGGGGGACGTAGAGGCGGTCATCGCCGCGAAAGGCGAGGAAGAGGTAGTCGCGCGTGACCCCGGCGACCGTCTTCGTCTCGAAGCCCAGCAACCGGCCGACGCCGTGGTCCTCGTGGACGACGTGGTCGCCGGTGCGGAGGTCGGCGAAGCTCTGGAGCGCCCGTCCGACACGAGCGTCGGCACGCGGAGGGCGCTTGCGAAAGACCTGCGTGTCGGGAAGGAGCACGAGGCCGAGATCGCGGAGGACGAAGCCGCGGCGCGCCGCGGCGACCGCGAAGAGGAGTCCGGGCTCCTCCGGAAGCTCATCGCCCGGCTCGAGGACCACGGCCTCGATTCGGCGAAGGAGAGCCTGCGTCCGCAGCGCCTCTCCGCGGTGGGCGAACGTGACTACGACCCGGTTGCCGCCGCGGACGAACGCGGTGAGGTCACGCTCGGCTTCGGAAAGTCCGCGGGCGGCGACCGCTGGCCTCTGGGCCTCGAAGGCATAGGGCTGCCCGGCTGGGAGCTGGGAGAGCTTGACGGCGCCCTTGAGAGACGGGGGCTCGCCAAGCTCCTCCCTGGCCACTCGGTCGACTTCGTCGGCGTCCCAGACGAGGTCCACACGTGCGAGCGGCCGGACGAGATCGCCAGGCGCCGGCCGCGGCCCCTCCTCGAGCCAGGGCTCCACGAGGTCGAGCCGACGCTCGGCCGCCGGGTAGACGACCGCCTCGTCGAGAGGGTGGAGCGTGCGCTGCGTAAAGGCGGAGAACGCGCGGACCGATTCGACTTCGTCCCCGAAAAACTCGAGACGGACGGGCTCTCGCCCCGTCGAGGGGAAGATGTCCACGATCCCTCCGCGAACGGCGAACTGGCCCCGCTCCTGGGCCTGCTCGACCCGCTCGTAACCTGCGAGGGCGAGGCGTTCAGCCAAAGCGTCGATGCCAGGCTCGTCACCCACCCGGAGGCGAATCGTCTCGGGGCGCGCTTCAGCGGGCGGAATCCCCTCACCGGCGCCGATCGCGGATGCGCACGCGAGCCCGCCCGCAGCCAGCACCTCCAGGGCGCGGGCCCGTTCGCCGACGAGGTGCGGCGGAGGCTCCAGCCCACTGCCCCAGCGGACGCCCCGGGAGGCGAGCAGCCCGACCTTGTCCTCGCCCAGGAACCAACCGGCCGCCTCGGCCACGTCCCGAGCCTCGGAGTCCTCCGGAAGCACGCACACGAGGGGGCCGGCGCGCTCGAGCCAGAGGGCCGCTACGAAGAGAGGAAGCAGTGGCTCCGAGACGCGGGCCGCCTTCGGGTCGGCAACGAAGGCGCGCAGGCGCTCGCTCTCGGCGAAGCGGCGGGCGAGTACATGAAGTGCAGGCTGGTCCATGACGAACGACGGAACCCGGGGTTCCGCGCGGGTCATGGTAGCGGCCGGTCTAGAGTTTCCCTGTGGCCGGAGAGCTGCTCGATATCGGGTTTCGCCCCAAGCTCGTTGCGTCGTTCGATCCCCCGGACGCGGAGACGCGGTTTCGCGAGTGGCAGGCGACGAATGCGCAGGCGCTGGCGGGAGTTCCGGCGGAGGCGATGCGGGTGGAGTACGGGCGGACCGGCGCGGGCCTGTACGTGCGCGTGCGCATCGACGAGTCGCAGCTTCCGGAGGGGCTCAAGCTGCCGTGACCCCGGGGCCACCCCGAGCCACCACCCGCCTTCGAGCGTAGCCCTGACGAGCGCGCGAGTGGCGCGCGAAATGCGCCGAGAGCGAGACGACGTCTTTACCCGCGTTCGTTGAAACGGTTCTGCGTTTCCTCCACACCTGCGCGCGCCACCGACTCCACCGCGTCCGCCGCCCGGGACACAAGGCCCTCCACGTCCACGTCGGGAGGAAACGGCGAGAGGACGAAGTCCGCCACCGGACGCGGATCGCCGCGCTCCGGCCGCCCCACCCCGATTCGCAGGCGCGCGAATTCCGGCGTCCCCACGCGCTGCGCCACCGAGCGCAGGCCGTTGTGCCCGGCCAGTCCTCCGCCCAGGCGCGCCTGCAGGCGCCCCGGCTCCAGGTCGACCTCGTCGTGCACCACGAGCAGCGCCTCTGGCTCCACCTTGAAGAACCGTACCGCCGCGCCGACCGACCGGCCCGACTCGTTCATGTAGGTCTGCGGCTTCAAGACCGCGAGTCTGAGGCCGTCCAGCCGCAGCTCGGCGAGATCACCGGAGAACTTCGCCCGCCACGAGCCGCCATACCGCCGAGCTAGCTCGTCCGCGACCATGAAGCCGACGTTGTGGCGCGTGTCCGCATACTCCCGGCCCGGATTGCCCAGACCTGCGACGAGAAGGTCGAGCGTCGAGGCGGACTCGCCCCGACGGAAAAGCCGCACGGGCTTCTCCTAGCCCTCGGAGTCCTGCTCTTCGCCGCCCGCGTCGCCCTCCGACTCGGCAGCCTGCTCGGCCGCCCCCTCGGGCTCCTCGCCCTCGGGAACCTCGCCCTCGGGCAGCTCGCCTTCCTCGAGCTCCTCCTCGACGACCTCGGGCTCCTCGATCTTCGTCGGAGGACTCACCGTCGCGAGGACCGTCTCGGGATCGTCGAGCAGCTTGACTCCTTCAGGCACGCGAAGATCGGAAAGGCGCATCGAATCCCCGATCACCATCCGGGAGACGTCGAGCTCGAGCCGGTCGGGCACCTCCATCGGCAGCGCTTCGACGTTGACCTCGCGGTTGATCTGGGAGAGGACGCCGCCCTCCTTGACGCCGGCGGACTCACCCACGAGCTCGACGACGACCTGCGTATGAATCGCCTGGTCGAGTCGCACTTCCTGCAAGTCGATGTGGAGCAGCCGCGGCCGCGTTGGATCGAGCTGATACTCCTTGAGCACGGCGTGGTGCTCCTTCTGCGAACCGTCGAGGACGACATCCAGGATGGCGTGCAGGCCGTGGTCGCCCGTGATCGCCTTGCGCAGCGCACGCTCCTCGATGCAGAACGGGTGGGCCTCGCCGCCGTTCCCGTACAGAACGCCGGGAATGAGCCCCTTGGCACGCAGACGCCGCGAGGCCGCGCTTCCGCGCGACTCCCGCGCCTGAACCTTGAGCTTGACGCGTTCGCCGGCCATGTCCGGCCGCGAAGTGTAGCGAAGGCGTCCCTGACTTCTGCCTCCCGGAGCGCTTCACCCTGGCGCGGTCGCAGTCTTTATCGCGCCGTACAGCCGGACGCGGAGCAGACAATCCGAGCAGGAGGGTCGCCGCCGCGCTTGACGATAGCCTCCACGGGGCCTCGCCCTTGTGTTCTCAAAGCCGACCGTGTGTCGTTGGCGACTGAGCCCTTTGCGAGCTGGTTCATTGCCGCGAGGTAGACGTCAACCGTTGTCCACGCCTCCCGCCCGTCGGGAGCTTGAGACCTGACCGACCACGAAGCCCCAATGCTCTTCGAGCTAGGCGCCATTCTCACTGACTCTCTCACCGTCCATCCCGGGGCCACACCACCACCCTAGCCCGCCGCCGTCGTCCGCAAGCCCGCCAGGGGCCGCCCAGGGCTTGCGGCCGAGAAGCCGCGTATGACGGCTCGCGTCACTCGGTTTATCCAGCTCGTGGCCGGATGCTTACGAAGCCGTAACCCAAATGGGCGTAGTCGACATCTAGGCTCGCCTCAATGGTTATCGGTCTCACCGCATACCTCGCGCTTTCGCTGCTTGCCGCACTCGTCAGCTTCCCAGCCCTGATCCTTGGATCTCGCGCGGACCGCCGGATTGACAGCACTTCGCTAGCAAGCGCGCCGTAAACGCGCCTGGTTCCGCGCCGTTCCTAAAAGAGCTGGTTTTCCCCGGCGAAGATTGCCGAGACCGACTCGTCCGAGAAGACGTTCTTGATCGTGTCCGCGAGGAGCAGAGACACGGTCAGGGGCGGAGGCAGATTGTCGGGCCGGTTGAGCGGGTTCACGGGCACCGTGTCTGTCACCGCGATCTCGCGGAGCTCGCTCTTGCCCAGCTTCTCGAAGGCGCCGTCGGGGATGAGCGCGTGCGTCGCGCAGGAATAGACCTCCGTCGCACCCGCCTCGCGAAGGGCCTTCGCCCCGGCGATGATCGTCCCGCCCGTGACGATGATGTCGTCGGTCATGATCGCCGTCTTTCCGGCCACCCGCCCGCTGACCTCCGTGACGGCTGCGACGTCGTGGGCGGGGCGCGTCTTGCGCATGAGCGCGAACTCCGCTTCGAGCATCTCCGCGAACTTCGTCGCCATCTTCGCGCGCCCCGGATCCGGGGAGACGACCACGATCCCGTCGCCGTACAGGCCCTTGTCGCGGTAGTACTGCGCGAAGAGGGGCAGCGCCGTCATGTGGTCGACCGGGATGTTGAAGAAGCCCTGGATCTGGCCGGCGTGGAGGTCCATCGTCAGGACGCGGTCGACGCCGGCTGCGCCAAGCATGTCGGCGACGAGCTTCGCGGTGATCGGCTCGCGCGGAGACGACTTCTTGTCCTGGCGAGAGTAGGGGAACCACGGCATCACGGCGGTGATGCGATTCGCGGAGGCGAGCTTGGCCGCCTGGATCATGATCACGAGCTCGAGCAGGTGGTCGTTCGTCGCCCGGCCGTGGCACGACTGGACGATGAAGACGTCGGCGCCGCGGATCGACTCGCGGAAGCGGCAGTAGGTCTCGCCGTTCTCGAAAGTCTCGAGCTCGACCTCGCCAAGCTCGATGTTGAGCTGATCGGCGATGCGGTGGGCGAGCTCGGGATTGGAGCGACCCGAGAAGAGCATGAGCTTGCCCGAAGGGCCGCGCTCGATCCAGCGCCCGCGTTCGCCGCTCGGGTGGGTCACTTGGAGCTCCGGCACCTCGAGGCCCGGAAGCCGCGACAGCTCAGTCGTTCCGCTTTCCATGGTGCCCTTCCTTGTTGACCTGCCGCGCCCGCGCGATCGCAAGCGCTCCCGGAGGTACGTCCTCGGTAATCGTGGATCCCGCTCCGATCCAAGCATCGTCGCCAATCTCGACGGGCGCAATAAAGACATTGTCGCTGCCGGTATGGACGTTGCGTCCGATGACCGTCCGATGCTTGCCGCCAGCCTCCAGCTCGGGCCGGTAGTTGGCAGTGATGGCGCCCGCTGCGATGTTGGAGTCCTCGCCGATGTCGGCGTCGCCGATGTACGACAGGTGGGGCACCTTCGTTCTACCCCCGATGCTGGAGTTCTTCACCTCGACGAAAGCCCCGACCTTGACGCCAGGGCCGAGGACGGTTCCCGGACGCAGATAGGCGAAAGGTCCAACCGTGGCCTCGGGCCCGATCTCGGCGTCGACGGCGACTGCGTGTGGACCGACCTCGGCGCCGGCCCGAACGATCGTGCTCCCGCGCAGGACGGTGAACGGGTGAATGACAGCCTCCGGCTCGATCTCCACCGCCTCCTCGATCCAGGTGGTCGCGGGATCGACGATCGTGACGCCGGCGAGCATGTGCTCGTCGAGGAGGCGGGCGCGGAGCACCCCCGCCGCCTGGGCCAGCTCCGCACGGTTGTTGATGCCGAGGCCCACGATCGGGTCCGCGGCACGGTACACGGCTCCGGGCCTTCCGTCCTCGATGAGGAGGCCGACCGCGTCGGTGAGGTAGAGCTCGCCCTGAACGTTGTCCCCCTCGAGTCGCGCCAAGGCGGGCCAGAGGTCGTCCGAGGCGAACACATAGATGGACGTGTTGAGCTCGAGCACGGCGCGCTCCTCGGGGCTCGCGTCCGCCTCCTCGACGATGTCGCGGAGCCCTCCTCCCTCGTCCCGCAACACACGCCCGTACGGGAGGGGCTCCTCGGGTTGGATCGACAGGACGGTGACTGACGCATCAGAGCGACGGTGCTCGGCGACGAGCTCCTCGAGGACCTTCGAGGTGAGCAGAGGCGCGGCCCCGTCGAGGACGAGAACGTCCCCCGAGAAACCCTCCAGCGCCGGCCGGGCCGCGGCGACCGCGTCTCCCGTCCCGCGCGGCTCCGCCTGGACGACGAGCTCCGCTTGGTCGGGGAGCGTGCGCGCGAGCTCGTCGCGGGTGGCGGGCGAGCAGACGACCACGAGGGGATCCGGGCCCAGCGGCTCCGCGGGAAGAAGCGCCCAATCGAGGACGCGCCGGCCGAGAAGTGGATGGAGATGCTTCGGCCGGTCGGAGCGCATCCGCGTGCCTAGGCCCGCCGCCATCACTATCGCTGCGAGGGGCCGGGTCACGAGGGGATGGTCATGGCTGGGGCGGGAGGATTCGAACCTCCGGTCACGGGACCAAAACCCGCTGCCTTACCACTTGGCTACGCCCCAGAGTCAATCGGTCGGGCGAGTGTATCGGCCGGGTCGATCGAGCAGCAGGATTGCGAGGAAGAAGAGCGCGAGCAACACGAGGGCGATGATCGCAAGGGTTCTCACCAGGACCCAGAGCACGGGCACGAGCACGGCGACGAGTTGGGACACTGCGAAGATCCAGGTCGCCTCGCGCGCAAGCGCGTTTTGCATCCTTCGGTGAGCGAACCAGTAGAGACCGACAGCAATCGCCGCAGCCGCCACCACGTACCACCAGCCGTGGTCATTGAAGAGCACGAGCAGGCTCTCGATGAGAGCGATCAGGAGCGCGATGCGAAGTCGCCGCTCGCGCAGCCAGCGGGCCGGTGCACTCTCGCGGTGCTCGACGACCGGGTCGACGCTCACTGCGGCGACGCTACCAGACCGGAGCGACCAGCCAGACGCGGGCGCGCGCCCGCAGCCGACGGGCCGCCCACGCCGCATCGGCCCGGTGATGGAAGAGCCCATAGACCGCGGGGCCGGCTCCGCTGACGTCCGCCCGGAAGGCGCCGCGCTCGAGCAACTCGTCGACCAGGCGGGGGCGAGCCCCCGCGGCCGCGAGGTCATTCGGCGGGAAGGCCGCGAAGTCCCGAGGCCGGCGCACGGCGGCCAGTGCCTCCAGGAAGGCTTCACGCCGCCTTTCGAATTCCTGGGCGCCCTTCATGTGGTCAAACCGCTTGTAGATGTCGGCGGTTGAGCTCTTTCGCGCGAAACGTGAAAGAGCTATTAAGACCCAGTAGTCCTGAGGAAGCTCAAGCGTGCGAAGGCGTTCGCCGGCTCCTTCGGCCAGCTTAGGCCCGGGCGTGAGGAAGAAGGGGACGTCGGCTCCGACCTCCGCGGCCACTCCTACCAGCTCGTCGTCCGCGAGTGGCGTCGAGAGCGTCCGATTGGCGAGGTCGAGCGCGGCACCGGCGTCGGCGCTCCCGCCTCCGAGACCGGCCGCGAGCGGGATCCTCTTCTCCAGGCGCACCCGCCAGGTACCTCCGTCTCCCGCGGCTGCCGAGAGCTTCGCCAGCGCCGAGCGCACGAGCGTGTCCTTGCGGTACCCATCGACGACGAGCGTGGGCGCGCGGTCGAGCATGACCGAGTCGCAAAGGTCGATCCGTTGCATCACGGTGACGACCTCGTGCAGGCCGTCAGGCCGGACAGGGCCGACGAGGAGCGCGAGGTTGATCTTCGCGGCTGCGGGAACCCGGTTCACTGCAGCAGCTCGGCCAGCTCGACGAACTCGGTTGGAGCCAGGCGCTCGGCCCGGATGTCGGCGGTCAACTGCATGGTCTCGAGCGCGCGGGCCACGCGGGCTCGCTCGATACAGGAGAGCTCGAGCGCGTTCACGAGGGTCTTCCGCCGGTGGCCGAAGGCCGCCTGGACGACTCTCTTCACACCGGCGAACTCCGGCCCCCACTTGACGAGCCTGCGGAAGGAGACGAGCGCCGAGTCCACGTTGGGAGGCGGCCGGAAGACGCTGCGGGACACCGGATGGAAGCCTGTCCGCTCGGCCGTGAGCTGCACGAGCACCGAGACCGCCCCGTAGCTCTTCGTCCCGGGCGCGGCGAAGAAGCGGTCGGCGACCTCGCGCTGGACCATCACGCACCAGAGCTCGAGCGACGGGAGGCCGTCGAGGCTCTCGGCGACGAGCGGTGTCGCCACGTTGTAGGGGAGGTTGGAGACGAACTTGTTCGGCGGAGGGTCGAGGTCGGCGAGCGGGTGCTGAAGCGCGTCGGCGAAGACGAGATTGACGTTCGTTCGGCTGCTGAAGCGCTGGCGGAGGTGCGGCTCGAGACCCCAGTCGATCTCGACCGCGTGCACGAAGCGAGCATGGTCGACGAG
>JAIBJP010000008.1 GCA_020029625.1 Actinomycetota bacterium
ATTGAAGCCCTTGACATCGATCCCGCGGATGTCGCGGACGCTCTTCTTCGCCTCGTCGAGGGCGTTCTTGACCGCGTCCTCGAAGCCCTTGGGCGACTCGCCCACCAGTTCAATCACCTTAACAACGGCCATGTTTGCCGACCCTTCACCGGATCGGCTGTGCCAAAGAAGAACGTTTGCACCGCGCTGGATTGATGGGCGTAGAGGCGCGCTAGTATTGGGAGCGCGACACCGACGGGAAGATGTCGCGCACCAAGGATCGGCCGCTGCCCGCAGGCCGCTTGGAGCCTTGGAAGGCGCTGTGCTTCGGCCTCGTCTCCGTCGTGCGCCGCGCCCAGGGCGCAGACGAGCAGCGAGCGCGCGTTCAGGTTGCACGGGGTTGCCAGGTTTTCGGCGACCGCCTGCTCGGCCTGCGGAGTGCGCGTGCGAATCGCCTCCCAGCGGCCGGCGAGCTCCTCGACCATGAGGCCCAGCCCCATCGCGTGGATGCGATGGTGCGGGGTCAGCTCCCTCACGATCTCGGCGAGAAGCTGGGCGTGCGCGCGGGCGTCTTCGATGCGGCCGCAACCGAGGTTGGCGAGCGTGGCGCCCCAGTAGATCCCCTCGCGGTCGTCCGGATTCGGGGTCCTGTCGAAGAGGTCGATAAGTGACTGCGCCACGCGCAAGGCTTCCTCGTTCTCCCCGCTCGCAAGCGCGGACTCGAGGAGCTGCAAGTGGGCTGTCGCGAGGAGGTCTTCGCTCCCGAGCCGCTTGGCAAGCGCAACTGCCTCGCCTGCCGCCTCCATCCCGCTTGCGGAGCTCCAGGCGGAGAAACCAAGGAGCGCCCGCACGCGGTCCGGAGTCTCGTCCTCCGAAAGCTCGAGCGCCTCGTCGACCCAGCCTTTGACCATTTGCTTGTCGGGCCTCGTTTGCCACATGCCGAGACGAACTGTGGTCTCGTACGCCAGGAGGCTGTAGAGCTCGGCGCGGCTGCGCCGGTCGGACGCCAACCCGATGGCCGTCTCCATCGCCTGCCAGAACGCTTCTCCGTCGTACTTCAAGGCGTTGGCCTGCGCGATCCCACGCCAGAGCTCCAATTGCACCGCGCTCGGGGCGAGCTCGACAGCCCGATGCAGCAGTTCCAGCGCCTCATCGATGTCATACCGAAGGACGGCGAGCTCGGCCGCTCGCCGCAGCCAGGCGACTGCTTCTGTTCGAACTCGCTCGAGCTCCTCCTCGGCACCGGCCCAGGCGAGATCGGCGTCGGTCGGCTGAGCGGCCTCCGCGTAGTGATGTGCGAGCAGTGCGGCGTGCTCGTCGCGTCCACCGCCGAAGCGCGCAAGCCACTCGGCGAAGGCAGCGTGCAAGCGCGCCCGCTTCCCCTTCGGCAGGCCGGCGTAGGCGACCTCCCGGGTCAGCTGGTGCTTGAAGGCGTACTCCGTCTCGCCGGCGATCGTCGAGCCCGATCGCCGGCGGATGAAGTCCCGGTCCTCGAGGACGCGAAAGTCCGGTTGCAACCCGGGGACGAGCTCGTAGACCGGCCCTGTCCAGAAGACGCGCCCGATGACTGAGCCGGCCTGGAGCGCCGCCTTCTCGGCGGGGGGAAGAAGGTCGATCCGTGCGGCGAGAACCGCCTGCACGGAGTCGGGAACCGCGAAGCCGGCCGGGAGCTCGGAGACCGCCCATCCTCCGTTCATCGGCCTGAGCACGCCCTGGTCGATCAGCGACTCGAGGATCTCCTCGACGAAGAAGGGGTTCCCTTCCGCCTGCCGGACGACCACGTCGCTCACGCTGCCGGGAAGCTCGGCCCCGAGGAGCTGGCTGAGCATGCGCACCGCCGCTTCCGTCGGCAACGACTCCAGCTCGATCGTAGAGGCATCGCGGCGGGCGCCTCCCCACGCCGGGCGAAGATCGAAGAGCTCCGGCCGGGCCGTGGCGATGAGCAGCATCGGGCCGCGTACGTCGCGGAGAAGGCGCTCGAGGAGGTCGAGCAGCGGGGCCTCGGCCCAGTGCAGGTCCTCGACGAGCACGACGGCCGGCCGTTCGGCGACGAGCTCCTCCATGAACTCGACCCAGCCGGCGTGCAGGCGGTCGCGCGCCGCGAGCGGGTGGAGGTCGCCCCCGACATCGAGGTCAAGCGTGAGGCCCAGAATCCCGCGCTCCCCCAGCCGCTGGCGCACGATTTCTGGGGGGTCACTCTCCAGAATCTCGAAATGCTCCTTGAGAATCTCGCCTACGGGCCAGTAGGTGATGCCTTGGCCGTACGGGAGGCACCGACCGGTCCGTCGCAGCGGCTCCGGAGTCTCGCTTGCCAGGCGTTCCCAGAACTCGCGGATGAGCCGCGTCTTCCCGACGCCTGCTTCGCCGCTGATCGTCACGAGGTGTGTACTGCCAGTGTCGAGAACCCTGCGGTAGGCCGTCTCCAAGGCGGCAAGCTCGGTGTTGCGGCCGACGAATACGCGCCGAAGGCCGCTGACCCCCCGCGGCCTCATGAGCGAAAGCGCTCGCAACACGCGTCGGCCCTCCACTCCTCCGGGCTTCCCCTTCGCCTCGACCGTTACGGGCTCGGCGAACTCGAACGCGCCGCGGGCGTTCGCGACCGTGCGCTCGCCTGCGAGGATCTCTCCCGGCTCAGCCGCCTGCTCGAGCCGGGCCGCGACGTTGACGGCGTCGCCGGTCACGAATGAGCTTCCTTCCCGGGCCCGCCCGACGATGACCTCCCCGGTGTTGACACCGATGCGGAGGGCGAGCGTCTCGCCGAAGAGCTCCTCGAGGCGTCGCTGCATCGAGAGGGCTGCGTGCAGAGCGCGTTCCGCGTGATCCTCCTGTGCAGCCGGTGCGCCAAAAGCGGCCATGACGGCGTCTCCGACGAATTTCTCCACTGTCCCGCCTGCCGCCGCTATCTCTGACGCCATGGCATCGTAGAAGCGTTCGAGAAGGGCCCGCGTACGCTCCGGATCCTGGTCAGCGCCGAGCGAAGTCGAGCCAACGAGGTCGGCGAAGACGACCGTGGCGAGCTTGCGTTCGTCGCCCGGCGGGTCGCCCTCAGTCCAGGCCGGGGAACGTTCCTCCTCGCCGAACTCGAGTGGCGCGCGCCTCCCGTGCTTCACCTCGCCTCCTCCCGCACGGAAGGTAACACGGGAGGAGGCGGCGGTCTCCCTTACGAGGCTTTTGTGCGCACGCGTCCAGGCTTGTCTGCGAGCGCGTTCTTCTTGATGAAGTCCTCGACCAGGTCCATGGCCTCGTCGTCGACGATCTGCTTGGGGGGCGACTTCATCAGGTAGGCGCTCGGGCCTTCGAGCGCGCCGGCGATGCTGTTGTTCAGGGCAAGCTTCGCGAGGCGGACGGCATCGATGACGATGCCGGCGGAGTTGGGGGAGTCCCACACCTCGAGCTTGAGCTCGAGGTTCAGCGGCACGTCACCGAAGGCGGAGCCCTCCATGCGGATGTACGCCCACTTCCGGTCGGTCAGCCAGGGCACGTGGTCCGAAGGGCCGACGTGGACGTTGTCCTTGCCGATGTCGTAATCGAGCATCGACGTGACCGCGTTCGTCTTCGAGATCTTCTTGGACTCGAGCCGGTCGCGCTCGAGCATGTTGAGGAAGTCGGAGTTGCCGCCGACGTTCAGCTGCATCGTCTTGTCGAGCTTGACACCACGCTCGCGGAAGAGGCTCGTGAGCACGCGGTGGGTGATCGTCGCGCCGACCTGCGACTTGATGTCGTCGCCGATGATCGGCACGCCCGCCTGCTCGAAGCGGCGCTGCCAGTAGGCCTCTCGCGAGATGAACACCGGCATGCAGTTCACCATCGCGCAGCCGGCGGCCAGGATCTGCTCCGTGTACCACTTCGTCGCCTCTTCCGAGCCGACGGGGAGGTAGTTGACGACGACGTCCGTGTTCGTCTCCTTGAGGATGCCGACCACGTCGTCCGTCTCGCCGGGCGCCTTCTCGACGATCTCGGAGAGGTACTTGCCGATGCCGTCGTGAGTCATCCCACGCGAGACCTTGATGCCGGTCCTGGGGACGTCCGCGAACTTGTAGGTGTCGTTCGGGTGAGCCCAAATCGCGTCGGCGAGGTCCTTGCCCACCTTGTCCTTCGTCACGTCGAACGCTGCGGTGAACTCGACGTCGCGGACGTGATAGCCGCCCAGGTCGACGTGCATCAGTCCCGGGACGAACTGGTCGGGATCGGCATCGTTGTAGTACTCGACGCCCTGGAGCAGCGAGTTGGCGCAGTTGCCGACGCCGATGATCGCAACGCGCACGCGTTCGTCAGAGCGGGTGTGCCCGTTGCTGGATCCGTTCTTCGAAGCCATCGTGTCCTTTCTTTCATCATCGAAACGCTCTGCGAGCGCTTCGATGATCAGTTGGCTAGTCGTCCGCTTACGTTCACGAGCTCGCTGCGCGAGCTTCTCCTTGAGCTCAGGCGGCATACGGAGCAAAACGTCGCCCGTCTCGCTCGGACGGCCGCCGCGGCGGCCGGAGCCCTGGAAGGGGACCGCGAAACGGGAGGCGAGAATCTCGACTGCGACGTCGTTCAGGTTGCCGCCGCGCGCCTCGACCTCGCGGGCAAGGCGGCGCTTGAGCTCCGCAGGCATGCGGACGAGGACGTCGCTGCGCTTCAGGGCCACGGGTAAGTGATAGCACAAATGTGCTATCAAATGCCGCGGAGCTGCTTGCGCACGAAGAGGATCCGCTGTAGCACTGTGAGCCAGGCGGTGGCCGTGAGGAGCGCGATCGTGCTCGGCAGGATCAGATCGTGCAAGGGCGCCAGGCAGAGGCCGGTCGTGATCACGACGACGCGCTCGGCACGGCTCCCCAGGCCGACGTCCCCCCTCAACCCCAGCGCTTCGGCGCGGGCGCGGGCGTAGCTGACGAGGAAAGAGCCCGCGATCGCCGCGAAGGCCAGGGCGACGGCCCACATCTGCCCGTGGCGCATGAACACGAGACCGATCGCGCCGAGCATGAAGCCCTCACCGACGCGATCGACCGTCGAGTCGAGGAACGCGCCGAACGGGCTGCCGGCTCCTTGTGTGCGAGCGAGCGCCCCGTCGAGGATGTCGAGGATCGAGCCGACGACGAAAAGCACCGCGCCGATCCAGAAGAAGGCCCAGCCCATGTACTCGAAATAGACAGCCACGGCGCCCGCGATGCAGAGGAGGACTCCGGAGATCGTGAGCGCGTCCGGAGTCAGGTTCGACTGCTCGAGCTGCGTCATCGACTGCGTGGCGAGTCGCCGCGCTTCGTCCGTGTAGACCTGCTTCACGCGCGCCAGCGCCGGATTCCGCGCCATGCCGCTCAGCCGCCGATGTAGGACATCTCGATCTTCGGCAGATCGGCCGTCTCCGCCGAGCGCAGCTCCGAATAGCGATCGCCGCGGGCGCGCCAGACGCGCCCGATCCGCTCTGCGAGGTCGCTCTCGGACGCGCCTCCGCGAACGAGCGCCCGCAGGTCGTGACCCTCGGTCGCGAAGAGGCAGGTGTACAGTCGTCCTTCGGCCGAGAGGCGGGCCCGCGTGCAGGCTCCGCAGAAGGGCTCCGTCACCGAGGCGATCACTCCGATCTCGCCGCCGCCGTCGCGGTAGCGATAGCGGCGCGCCACCTCTCCCGCGTAGTTGGGCTCGATCGGCTCGAGGGGCAGCTCCGAGCCGATCGTCGCGACGATCTCGGCCGCGGAGACGACGTCGTCCAAGCGCCACCCGTTCGTGTGACCCACGTCCATGTACTCGATGAAGCGAAGGATGTGTCCGCTGCCCTGGAAGTAGCGGGCCATCGGGAGGACGCTGTCCTCGTTTACTCCCCGCTTCACGACCATGTTCACCTTCACGGGCGAGAGGCCCACGGCCGCCGCCGCCTCGATTCCGGCGAGCACCCGCTCGACCGGCACGTCGACGTCGTTCATAGCCTTGAACACCTGGTCGTCGAGCGAGTCGAGGCTGACCGTCACGCGCCGCAACCCCGCGTCTGCAAGCACGCGCGCCTTCAGGGGGAGGAGAGACCCGTTCGTCGTCAGCGTCAGCTCTACCCCGGGAATCCCCCCCAGCATCTCGACGAGGCGCTCGAGCTCCCGGCGGAGCAGAGGCTCGCCGCCGGTGAGCCGGATCTTCTCGACGCCGAGGGAGGCGAAGACGCGCGAAAGGCGCTCGATCTCCTCGAACGTGAGCAGCTGACGGCGCTCGAGGAACTGGTAACCGCGTCCGTAGATCTCTTTGGGCATGCAGTAGACACAGCGGAAGTTGCAGCGGTCCGTGACCGAGATGCGAAGGTCGCGGACCGGGCGGCCGAGTGTGTCCTGGAGCGGCACTGCCATAGCCTAGCGGAGCCCGTTTACGGGTCGATTGCGGGGGAAATGTAGCCGCATCTCACAACAAGGAGGGGTCGAGATGGCAGGTGAAATGGACAAGGTCGAGGGTGAGCTGCAGGAGCAGGAAGGCAAGCTCACCGACGACGAGCTGCGCGAGAAGCAAGGCCAGGTCCAGGAGAAAATGGGCGAAGGCAAGGACAAGTGGGAAGAGACCAAGGACGAGGTACGCGACCGCACTTAGCGAGCCGCCGAGTTCTTCTCCGCGAAGGCGTCCGAATGGGCGCCTTCGCGTTTTGTAAGGTCGCCGCGTGCCCGCTCTCCTTCTCCTGATCGCGGTCACGGCGGTGTGGGGCGTGACATTCGTCCAGGTGAAGGACGCGCCCGAGCTCTACCCGCTCTTCGCCTTCCTCGCCGTCCGCTTCGCCATCGCCGGCGTCGTGCTGGCGCCGCCCGCGCGCAGCCGCGTCCGCTCGCTCGGCCGGTAAGGCACGCTCGCATGCCGCTGCTCGCGCTCATCCTCTTTCGGCAGTCCACGGCGGCCGTCGTCTGGATCGGCGCCGCGCTGGCGGTGATCGGCTTCGCGCTCCTGTCGGGGATCGACGTCGGGGCGCCCACCGGGGACCTGCTCGTGCTCGCGAGTGCGTTCGCGACCGCCCCTCCAGATCCTGATGGTCGAGCGCTACGCCTCCCGGCATGACGCCGTGGCGCTGACGCTCGTAGAGATGGCGACCGCATTCCCCGGTTTTCTGCTCATCGCGCTGGCCCTCGGCCAGCTCGCGGTGCCGCGCGGCGGACGGTGTGGGGGCGCTTAAAGGCCGTCCTTGACGGCAAAAACATGCTATAAAGCCACTTAGATTTTCTTAGCCAACCAAGCAAGACGGAGGGTTTCACAGATGGCAAAAACAATTGGAATCGACCTGGGGACGACCAATTCATGCGTCGCCGTGCTCGAGGGCGGAGAGCCGACGGTGATCCCGAACGCGGAGGGCGGGCGCACCACCCCTTCCGTCGTCGCGTTCACGAAGGACGGCCAGCGGCTCGTCGGCGCGCCGGCGAAGCGCCAGTCGGTCACGAACCCCCAGAACACGATCTTCTCCATCAAGCGCTTCATGGGACGCAAGTACTCGGAGGTCAGCGAGGAGATGAAGATCGTCCCGTACGAGGTCGTAGCCGGCCCGAACGGTGACGCACGCGTCAAGGTGGGGGACAAGGAGTACGCACCGCCGGAGATCTCGGCGATGATCCTGCAGAAGCTGAAGACGGACTCCGAGGCCTACCTCGGGGAGACGGTCAACGACGCCGTCATCACCGTCCCGGCGTATTTCAACAACGCACAGCGCGAAGCGACCAAGGATGCCGGCAAGATCGCCGGCCTCAACGTCGTCCGCATCATCAACGAGCCGACTGCGGCTGCGCTCGCCTACGGCCTCGACAAGGAATCCGATCAGACGATCCTCGTCTGGGACCTCGGCGGCGGCACCTTCGACGTCTCGATCCTCGAGCTCGGCGAGGGCGTCTTCGAGGTGAAGGCGACCAACGGCGACAACCACCTCGGCGGCGACAACTTCGACAAGGCGATCGTCGACTGGATGGTGGCCGAGTTCAAGCGTGAGCAGGGCATCGACCTCGCGCAGGACAGGATGGCGCTTCAGCGTCTCTACGAGGCCGCTGAGAAGGCCAAGATCGAGCTGTCCTCGACGACGTCGACGCAGATCAACCTCCCCTTCGTCACGGCGACGCCAGAGGGCCCGAAGCACCTCGACCTCCAGCTCACCCGCGCGAAGCTGAACGAGCTGACCCACGACCTGATCGAGCGCACGGTGCAGCCGACCAAACAGTGCCTCGAGGACGCGGGCCTGACGAAGGACAAGATCGACCACGTCATCCTCGTCGGCGGCATGACCCGCATGCCGGCCGTCCACGACAAGGTCAAGGAGCTGATCGGCAAGGAACCGCACAAGGGCGTCAACCCTGACGAGGTCGTCGCCATCGGCGCGGCCATCCAGGCCGGCGTCCTCAAGGGCGAGGTCAAGGACGTCCTCCTGCTGGACGTGACCCCGCTCTCGCTCGGCATCGAGACGAAGGGCGGCGTTTTCACGCCGCTGATCGAGCGCAACACGACCATCCCGACAAAGAAGTCCGAGACGTTCACCACCGCGGAGGACAACCAGCCGTCGGTAGAGATCCACGTCCTCCAGGGCGAGTCGGAGATGGCTGCCTTCAACAAGACGCTCGGGAAGTTCCAGCTCGTCGGCATTCCGCCGGCGCCGCGAGGCATGCCCCAGATCGAGGTCACGTTCGACATCGACGCGAACGGCATCCTCAACGTCTCCGCGAAGGATCTGGGGACCGGCAACCAGCAGCAGATCCGGATCGAGGGCGGCTCCGGCCTCGACGAGAAGGAAGTCGAGCGCCTGGTGCGCGAAGCCGAGTCCCACGCGGACGAGGCTCGGCGCCTGCGTGAGCTCGCCGACGCCCGCAACCAGGCCGAGTCGCTCGTCTACTCGACCGAGAAGAGCCTCAACGAGCATCGCGACTCGCTCGACGAGGCGACCATCAGCGAAATCGAGTCCAAACTCGCCGAAGTCCGCACGGCGCTCGACGGCGAGGACGCCTCTGCCATCCGCACGACGGCGGAGGACCTCATGCAGGCCTCGCACAAGCTCGCCGAGGCCGTCTACCAGCGCGTCCAGGCGGATCAGCAGCCTACGGGTGCCGCGGACGGCAGCGACGGAGCCGGGGAGAGCGACGACGAGGTCGTCGAGGAGGCCGACTACGAGGTCATCGACGAGGAAGCAAAGAAGCCGTAATGACCACGGAGAAGGCGCCGACAAAGGCCGAGCTCGAGGAGCGGCTCGCGGAGGTCGAGAAGGAACGGGATGAGCACCTCCACGACCTGAAGCGGGTCGCCGCCGAGTTCGAGAACTACCGCAAGCGGGTTGCGCGCGACCAGGCGAGCCTGGCCGCGCGTGCCCACGAGCGGCTCGTCAAGGAGCTCCTACCGGTGCTCGACGACCTCGAGAGGGCCCTAGAGGCATGTGATTCTGAAGGCGGACGCGTTGAGGAAGGGGTCCGCCTCGTCCAGCGTGAGCTCCAGGAGGCGCTCGGCAAGGAGGGTCTCGTCGAGATCGAGACGAACGGCAACTTCGACCCGCACGTCCATGAGGCGCTCCTCTCGCAGCCGTCCGAGCAGGACGACGGCGCCATCCTAGAAGTGCTCCAGAAGGGCTACCGACTCGGCGACCGCGTTCTGAGGCCGGCGCGCGTGGTCGTTTCCCAGGGCGCATGAACTTGCTCATGGACATGGGGCGCCGGTGGCCAGGGAGGCAAGCGAGCGACGCGCAGACGCGCTGGACGCGTCAGCGTAGGAGCCCGGCTTCGCCGGGCGGAAACCGGAGGCGACCAGGGTCATGAGGGATCTCTACGAAATCCTCGGGGTATCGAAAGGCGCCTCGCAGGACGAGATCAAGAAGGCCTACCGCAAGCTCGCCCGGAAATACCACCCGGACAAGAACCCGGGCGACACGGAGGCGGAGGAGCGCTTCAAGGAAGTGCAGGGTGCCTACGACCTCCTGTCCGATCCGGCGAAGCGCAAGCAGTACGACCAGCTCGGCTCGCGTGTCTTCAGCGGGGCAGGCGGGCCGCGCGGAGGGAATTACCAGTGGTCCGGGAACGTCGGCGACCTGGGAGACCTCGGCGATCTCTCCGACCTCTTCGGAGGCCTGTTCGACAACTTCGGCGCCGGGCGCCGAACGACGAGCACCCGCTCGAGCCGGCGCGGAGAGCGCGGGCGTGACGTCGAGGTCGTCGTCAACCTCTCCTTCGAGGACGCCCTCAAGGGCGTCACGATGAAGATCCCCGTCGAGCTGGAGACGACGTGCTCGGTGTGCAAGGGAACCGGGGCGGAGCCGGGCACCTCGCCGAAGATCTGCCCGGAATGCCGCGGGCGCGGGGTCATCTCCGAGAGCCAGGGCCTCTTCGCCCTCTCGACGCCATGCCCCCGCTGCGGCGGCAACGGCACCGTGATCGAGCAGCCCTGCCGCAACTGCCAGGGCACCGGTCGCGAGCGGAGGACGAAGCGCTACACGGTCAAGATCCCCGCGGGGGTCAAGGACGGGACGCAGATCCGCCTCAAGGGCAAGGGGGAGGCCGGCCATGGGGGCGGCCCGCACGGCGACCTGATCGTGACGACGCGCGTGACTCCCTCGCCGCTCTTCCGACGAAGAGGAGCCGATCTCGTCATCGACGTGCCCGTCACGTACGCGGAAGCGGCGCTCGGGGCGACGGTCGAGGTGCCGACGCCCGACGGCGGGCGCATCTCGCTGAAGGTCCCGCCGGGCTCGCAGGACGGGAAGCTCCTGAAGGTGAAGGGCCGCGGCGCTCCCAAGCTGAACGGCGGCGGGAAGGGCGACCTGCTCGCGCGCCTGCGGGTCGTCGTCCCGACGAAGCTGACCAAGGCCGAGCGCGAGGCGCTCGAGAACCTGCAGAAGGTCTCGCGCGAGGATCCGCGGGAGAAGGTGTTCTCGTGAAGAGGCGGCGGCTCCTCCTCCGGGCGGGGATCGCGATCGCGCTCGGCGTCGTGCTCTTCGTCGTCCAGGCCCTGATCGGCGCCAACTACTACGGCGAGCAGGATTCCTACCCGTGGTTCTTGCGCGCCCTGCAGTGGATCGCGCTCGGGCTCGTGCTGCTCAGCGTCCCGCTGTCCATGCGCGCGCTGACGTTGGCCCGGTCCAAAAGGGGGGACGCGTGATGGACGAGCGGCCTCGCTACATGATCTCCGTCGCCGCCGAGCTCGTCGGCATGCATCCGCAGACGCTTCGGATCTACGAAGCCAAGGGGCTCGTGCGCCCCAAGCGCACGCCCGGGAACACGCGCCTCTACTCCGAGGCCGACCTCGAGCGGCTCCGCCTCATCCAGCGCCTGACCGGCCAGCTCGGCTTGAACCTCGCCGGGGTCGAGACGGTCCTCCGGCTCGAGGACGAGCTCGGCCGGTTGCGCTCTCGCTTGGTGCGCGTCGAGGAGCAGATGCGCCAGGAGATTCGCGACGTGCACCGCCAGTACAAAAGGGAGGTTGTCCTCTACCGTAAGGACGCCGACGAGACGTTGCCGTCCAGGCACAGGACCTCATGGACTTCCTATGAGGGGGGCAGGCCCCCCTCGTCCACCCCCCGAAGTTAGGCGCGAAGAAATGGACTTTCAAAAACTCACGATCAAATCCCAGGAAGCCGTCGGCGCGGCGATGGAGATGGCGCGGCGACGGGGGAACCCCGAGGTCTATCCCGAGCACCTCTGCCTCGCGCTCCTCGACCAGGAGCTGGCGCGGACGCTAGTCGGGCGAGCCGGCTTGTCGGTCGACTCCCTGCGGCAGGAATGCGAGGCGCGTCTCTCGGCCAGGCCGGCGGTGGAGGGAGCGAGCCAGCAGCCGCGCGCTTCGACGGCCCTGGCCGAGTTGCTCGACCGGGCCGAGGAGGAGATGCGCGAGCTCGGGGACGAGTACGTCTCCACCGAGCACATCTTGCTGGCGCTCGACCACGTCCCGCGCGACGCGCTGATGAAGGCGCTCGAGGAGGTGCGCGGCTCGCAGCGGGTCACCTCCCAGGACCCTGAAGGCAGCTACCAGGCGCTCGAGAAGTTCGGCCGGGACCTCACGGCGCTCGCCGAGGAGGGCACGCTCGACCCGGTCATCGGACGCGACGAAGAAGTCCGTCGGGTCATCCAGGTCCTCTCGCGGCGGACGAAGAACAACCCGGTCCTGATCGGCGATCCCGGAGTCGGCAAGACCGCGATCGTCGAAGGGCTCGCACAGCGGATCGTCGCGGGCGACGTTCCCGAGGGCTTGAAGGGGAAGCGGGTCTGGGCGCTCGACGTCGGGTCGCTGCTCGCCGGGTCGAAGTACCGCGGCGAGTTCGAGGAGCGCTTGAAGGCCGTCCTCAACGAGATCAAGGCCTCGGACGGCCAGATCATCCTCTTCATCGACGAGCTGCACACGATCGTCGGCGCGGGCGCCGCGGAGGGAGCCGTCGACGCGGCAAACATGCTCAAGCCCATGCTCGCGCGCGGAGACCTGCGCTGCGTTGGTGCGACCACGCTCGACGAATACCGCAAGCACATCGAGAAGGACGCGGCGCTCGAGCGTCGCTTCCAGCCCATCTTCGTGGGCGAGCCGTCGGTCGCGGACACGATCGCCATCCTGCGCGGGCTCAAGGAGCGCTACGAAGCGCACCACGGAGTCCGCATCCGAGACTCCGCTCTCGTCGCCGCGGCGATCCTCTCCGACCGGTACATCTCCGACCGCCAGCTACCGGACAAGGCCATCGATCTCGTCGACGAAGCGGCTTCGAGGCTCCGAATGGAGATCGACTCGTCGCCGCTCGAGCTCGACGAGGCGGAGCGTCGTGTGCGTCAGCTGGAGATCGAGCTGGCCGCGATGGGCAAGGAGTCGAAGGCGGTGCGCGAGCCCGTCGAGCGTGAGCTCGCCAACGCGAAGGCGCAGCGAGACGAGCTCGCCGCGCGCTGGGCGAGGGAGAAGGAGGTCCTCGACCGGGTCAAGGACATCACGCACAGGATCGACGAGCTGAACATGGAGGCCGAGCGGGCGGAGCGGCAGGGCGACCTCCAGCGCGTCGCCGAGATCCGCTACGGCGAGCTGCCGGCGCTCGAGCAGGAGCTGGCCGAGCGCGAAGGCACCGACTTCGAGCCGATGGTCAAGGAGGAGGTCGACGAGGACGACATCGCCGCTGTCGTCTCACGGTGGACGGGTGTCCCGGTCTCCCGGCTGCTCGAGGGCGAGACCGAGAAGCTCATCCACATGGAGGAGCGGCTGCACCAGCGGGTCGTCGGCCAGGAGGAGGCCGTCGAGGCTGTCGCAAACGCTCTTCGTCGTGCGCGCACCGGCCTGCAGGACCCGAACCGGCCGATCGGCTCCTTCATCTTCCTCGGGCCGACCGGCGTCGGGAAGACCGAGCTCGCCCGCGCTCTCGCCGAGTTCATGTTCGACGACGAGCGGGCCATGGTCCGGATCGACATGTCCGAGTACCAGGAGCGCCACACCGTTTCCCGGCTCGTCGGGGCGCCCCCCGGGTACGTCGGCTACGACGAAGGCGGCCAGCTGACTGAGGCCGTGCGCCGCCGGCCGTATTCGGTCGTCCTCCTCGACGAGATCGAGAAGGCTCACCCGGAGGTCTTCGACATCCTGCTCCAGATCCTCGACGACGGCCGCCTCACCGACGGGCAGGGCCGCACGGTCGACTTTCGCAACACCGTGATCATCATGACCTCGAACCTGCGCTCGGAAGAGGAGTTGCGCGCCACGTTCCGGCCGGAGTTCCTGAACAGGATCGACGAGATGGTCGTCTTCCATCCGCTTTCTCGCGAGCATCTCTCCGAGATCGTCGAGCTCCAGCTCCGCCGCCTGGAGGACCGCCTCTCCGAGCGGGGTATCCGGATCGAGCTCACGGACGCGGCGAAGGAGCTCCTCGCAGAGGCCGGCTGGGATCCGACCTACGGGGCGCGTCCTCTGAAGCGCGCGATCCAGCGACTCGTCGAGAACCCCCTCGCCATGAGGCTCCTCGACAACGAGTTCGGCGACGGCGACACCGTCCTTGTGGACGCGAGGGACGACGAGCTCGTGTTCGAGAAGGCCGAAGTCGCCGAGCCCGCGGCCGTCGGCTAGGCCGCTCTCACCGCGGGCCCCGACGGACGCGCCTAGTACGTTGTGTCGCGGTGTCGCTGACCGTGGACCGGCCTCTCGGGCTGAGTGAGCTCCTCGCGGAGACGATCCGCCTCTACGGCCAGAGGTTCGGGGCGGCCGTCGGGATCGGGATTCCGATCGGGGGAGCCTTCCTCGCCACCCTCGTTGCGCCGACCGCCGTCGACGTCGTCATCATCGCGCTCGCCTTCACGGGCTCGTATGCGGCCGCGGCGCGGGTCGCCGCAGGGGACCCCCTGGCGGAAGCGTGGGCCCAGACGGGCCTACGGCTCCCGACGCTGCTCGTCCTGGCCCTTGTCGTGGCCGTCCCGTTCGCGTTGGCGGTGACGCAGCTCTACCTGTTCCTCCTCGCAGTCGCGTGGCTCGGTCTGATGGGGTTCTCGATCCCCGTCGCGATGCTCGAGCAGGATCCGGAGGCGAAGACCTGGTTCGACCGCCTGGGCTACACCCTCTTCCGCTCCGTCTCGCTGGCGCGCGCCGAGTACCTCCACGCCATGGGGATCTCGGCGGCTCTCGTGATCGTCTACGTCGTGCTCGGGATCGTGCTCGCGGCGACACTCGTCGGCTTCGCGGACAACGGCCGCGCGGTCGCCGTGGCCATCGCGCAGGTCATCCTCGCGCCGCTCTTCTTCCTCGGTCTCAGCGTCCTCTATTTCGAGCAGAAGGTGAGGGCGTTATCCTCGCGGCCGGCGAAACCGCCGACCTAGGAGGCCACATGCCGAAGTACCTGATGCTGTCGCGCCTGAGCGAGCAGGGGCTCCAGACGCTGCGCGCGAACCCCGAGCGGATCAACGAGGTGAACAAGGACGTCGAGGAGCTCGGCGTCAAGGTGCTCTACCAGTGGTTCCTCCTCGGGCCACACGACTTCGTCAACATCGTCGAGGCGACCGACTCCTCCGCGATCGCCAAGGTGTCGGTCATCCTGGGCGCGCGCGGAAGCGTCCACACCGAGTCCTACGAGATGCTCGACGTGGACGACGTGATCGAGCTCCTCGGGAGCTGAGTAGCTGAGTGCCCGAGCCGCCCCGGCTGCCGGACTGGCTCCGGGCCGAGGTGGCCGACTGGCCGCAGGACGCCTTCGGGGTCCACCAGGCGCGCGTGCTCCTGCGGGACGGGACTGTGATCGCGCCGGTGGCGATCCTGCCGAGCGGCGACATCGTCGGCTGGGGCAAGGCGGGCGAGGCCGAGTTCGACGAGGACGACATCGTCGCCATCGAGCGGGTCGACGAGTAGCCGGGAGCTACGAGCTAGCGGGACAGTCCCAACGTGTAGATCCAGACGTAGTCGGTCTGCTGCGCGCCCATGTGGCAGGTCCAGCAGACGGAGCCGCTTGCCGTCTCGGCGAACCGCGCGCCGGCCGAGTCGCGCGTGTATTCGACGAACCGCCAGTCGTTGTGGTCCCGATCAAGCCCGCGCTCCTTCCGCATGATCGCGATCAGGCCGATGAAGTCCCTGCCCGGCCGGACGGCCTCCTTCACCAGGATCGTCCCGTTGGGGAAGCTCCCGCTCGGACGGAGCTTCTTGGAGGCGTAAACGTTTTTCGTCCCGCTGTGTGCATCGGCCGACTGCCTTGGCGGAATCGGTTTCCGGTTCAGCTTCCTCCAGCCGTCGTAGCCCGCAGTGAAAGCTGGGAGGCCTGAGAGCGGCTTGGGCCGCGGCGGGGCGGGCGGAGGGACCGTCGTTGAAGGAGCCGGATCCGTCGGAGCGGTGTCGAGCACCGTCTGGGTCTCCGCCGGCGCCGCGTCTTCGGGTGACGAGCCGCCGCCGCACGCGGCCACGAGGGCGACTAGTGCAGCGGCTGCCGCCGAAGGCAACCTCACGGCAGCTTCGAGTACGCGACCGCCACCTCGGCCGCCAGTCCGGCGTTCTCGGCGATCAGCTGCCTGTTGAGCTCGATCGTGCGCCCGTCGCTCTTCTCGTGGAGGTACGAGAGGACGAACGGCGTGAGCGCCTGGCCGCGAATGCCGCGCTGGTTGGCCTCCGCGAGGCCTTCCTCGACCAAGGGCTCGACGTCGAGGCTCTCGTCGGGCGGGCGGGCGAGCACGATCCCCGAGTGGCGGCCCAGGCGCCAGTGGAACTGGGCCACTTGCGCGGCCTCCTCGGCGCTCTGTACGCGCTGCGAGACGGGTGGGCCACCGCCTGCCCGGTAGAAGAGCGGGAGCTCGTCCGTCCGCCAGCCGAGGACGGGGACGCCGAGCGTCTCGAGCACCTCGGACGTCGCGGCGACGTCGAGGATCGACTTGGCGCCCGAGCAGACGACCAGCGCCTCCGTTCGAGCCAGCTCGCCGAGGTCGGCCGAAACGTCGAGCGTCTCCGCGAAGCCGCGGTGAACGCCACCGATCCCTCCCGTGCCCATGAACCCGATGCCCGCCGCGCGACAGACGGCGAGCGTCGCCCCGACCGTCGTGGCGCCGAGCTCCTTCTTGACGGCGCAAGCAGCGAGATCGCGGGGGCCCACCTTGCGCGCTTCCGGGGCGGAGGCAAAGCGCTCCAGGTCGCCTTCCTCCATGCCGACGCAGATGCGGCCGTCGATGACTCCGACCGTCGCAGGCACGGCCCAGGCGACGCGTACGCGTCTTTCGGCCTCAGCAGCCACCTCGGCCCCGACTCCCCCCGGGAAGCCGTGCGCGACGAGGGTCGTCTCCAGCGCGACCACGGGGCGGCGTGCCTCCAGGGCCGCTCGCACCTCCGGATGGATGCGGAGCAGCTCCATTACGGCATGGCTCCCAGCTGTCCGACGCAGCGGGCGGCAGCGTGCACCGCGAGCCCCGGGCCGCCGAGCAAGAAGCCCGCGGCGAAGGCGTCGCCGGCCCCCGTGGAGTCGACCGTTTCGGCGGGTTCGGCCGGGTATGCGCGCTCCTCTCCGCCTGCGTAGACGGAGCATCCTCGTGCGCCGCGCTTGACGACGAGCGTCTCCACGTCGAGCCGGCCCACGAGCTCGGCTTCCTCCTCGTTGGCGAAGACGATGTCGGGCCCGAGCTCCGCGACCACGCCGCGCAACTGCTCGACACTCGCCGTCCGGATCGCGGCGGTCGACGAGAGGTCCACGCTCACGGCAGGGGCGAGCCTGGCAGCAGCGAGCGCGGCCTCGCGGATAGGAGAGAGCAGCAAGCTGTAGGCGGGAAGGTGCAGCCGCGTGCAGCTCGCGAACCACGTGCTCTCCAGCTCCTCCGGCCGGAGCTCGGGAGCGACGCCGCGATCGCTCAGCATCGCTCGCTTTCCGTCGGCAGTCGCGATCGAGACGACTGTGCCGGTGCCGGTCTCCACCTCGGGTCCGGCGACCTCGACTCCCCGAGCCTGGAGCTCCTCCGAGACCAGCCGTCCAGCAGTGTCTCGCGCCCGCTTTCCGACGAAGCGCGCCCGGCCCCCGAGTGCCACGAGCCAGGCCGCGACGTTCGCCGCCTGGCCGCCCGCTCCGACTCTCGTGCGCCCATACGTGTCCGTATCTTCCGCGATCGGACCCTCCAGGCGGACGACGACATCGAGCAGTAGATCCCCCAGCGAACAGATCATCTGTGGCATTTTTCGCCACATGGACAACGAGCGCGGCCGGCGTCTTCGCTCCTTTCTGATCGGAGGGCTCCTGGGAAGCGTCGCCGGCCTGGCTGCCGCGGGCCGTGTCCGCGTCCGTGCGCGCCCGGCAAAGCGGACGACACTGGCCGGGCTCGCGGCCTTCGAGCAGGCGCCGTGCTACCAGGAGCTCGTCGAGCGCGAGGGGGCCGCAGAAGAGCGCTAGCGTCGGCCCTGGATGCGTGCCAGCGCCGTGACTGCCGTCTGGTAGTTGAGCCCGGCGTCGCCGATCCCGATCAGTTTCCCCTGATACTCGACGACGGCGGTGTCCCGGAAGAACGCCTCCGCGGTCAGCACCGGCTTCGACGTGCGGATCACGAGGAAGGGGCCGAAGGCCCTCACCTCGAACTGCGGCCCGGGGCTGGCGCTCGGAACGCTGAAGCGCTGCTTCGAAGCGTCGAGCTGGTCGGTGGCGTCGAAGATCCACACACCCCGTCCGAGGGGCGTCCGCGCCTCCGCGAGGGTGTCGAGCGCAAGCTTGGGATCGGCCCGTTGCACGATCACGCCGCCAAACGGCGCCCCTTTCTCGAACGCGTCCAGGTAAAGCGGCTCGTAGGCGAAGAGGACGTCATCGGAGCGGCTCGTCGCGGCGAGCCACGCGGCGGCCAGGTCACGCGCCTCGTTGCGAATCGCGGGTTCGCCGCGATACATCCACGGAGTCCTGTGCCAACCCCATGCGACTTCTGCCGAGAGCAGGAGAGCCATCCCAACGGCGAGGCTGGGGAGCGCCCAGCCGCGGGCGAACGCCGCCAGCCGCAGGAGTCCGGCTGCGACGAGCATGGCGAAGAACGGCAGGGCGAAGATGAGGTGACGGCTCTCGAGCGACACGCTGCCGCCTGACCGGGTGACGAGGAAGGCGGCCGCGGGCACGAGGAGGACGGCCCCGGTCAGCAGCGCGGCTTGTGGCCGCTCCCGCGCGAGCGCGACCAGCCCGACCAGCGCCACCCCGAGGACGGTCGCGACGGCGGGAGTCCAGCCCGCGGTGAAATCTCCGGCGACGCGCACCAGATAGGCGAGCACGTCGACTGGAGAGCCGAGCTTCGAGCCGCTCGAGCCCGTGACCCCGACGTCGAACCGGTTCGCGAGCACCCGGTAGACGAGCCAGAGCGGAAGGGCGAGCAGCGACGTCGCGGCCACGGCGACGAGCGCCGGACGGAGCGGAGCCGGATCCCACCGCCTGCGCACGACCACGAAGAGAGCGCCCGCGCCGAGGACGAAGGCACCGTAAGGCTGGGTCGCGATGGCTGCGAGCGTGACGAGGCCCCATGCCACCCATGGCCAGACGTCGCGCCGGCCGAGGGCGCGCAGCAGGAGCAGGAACGAGAGTGCGCTCGTGAACAGGAAGAGCGAGTACATGCGCGCATAGATCCCGTGGTAGACGGTCATCCAGCTCGCCGCTGCAATCGCAGTGGCGAGGAGAGCCGTCCTCTTGTCCGTCAGACGCGCGACGAGCGCGGCGATGACGGGCACGCTCGCCAGCGCGAAGACGACGGAGATGAGCCGGAGTCCGAGGAGGCTCGACCAGACCGAGTCGACGGCGTGCGCGAGCAGGAAATGGAGCGGGGCACCGCCTCGCTCCTCGAACACCGTCGAGAAGAGATTCGTGAGCGGCTGGCGGCTGACGAAGAAGACCAGCGTCTCGTCCTCGTGCGGCGGCCAGTGGATCGCCCGGAGGAGCAGGAATGCCGCCAGCGCGCCGGTGATCACGCCGACGCCCGGGCGGTACTCGTCCGTGAGCCCCCACCGCCGGCTCCGGCTCGATTCGGCTGGCACTCCCTCGGCGCGAGTGCCGGGGAGAGCCGTGCTCCCTGCTAGCATTTCTCGCCGCACCGCGGCCCTTTCTCCGATGCCTACTTATGAGTACCGCTGCCCGAACGGCCACACGTTCGAGCTCTTCCAGCGGATGAGCGATCCGTCTCCGTCAGAGTGCCAGATCTGCGGTGCGGCACCCGTCGAGAAGGTGCTCTACCCCGCGGCGATCCATTTCAAAGGTTCGGGCTTCTACAGCACCGACTACGGCCGTGGGGGCCGGAAGAAGGATGGGGCCCGCGACGGCGAGAAGTCGGAACCGCAGGCCAAGGACAAGGCCGCGGACAAGTCCTCGGAGAAGTCCCCGGAGGCCAAGAAGCCGGCCGAAACCTAGTAGGCGAGCTACTTGCCGACGAGGCAGCCGGGCCCGAACGGGCCGGAGCCCGGCAGCGGCGGCTGGGGCGCCGACTTGCCCGTGACCATGGCGATCACGGACACGTTCTCCTCGCTGCCGATCACGTAGGACGCCCCGCCGATGTTGGCGATCGTCCCGCCGAGCCGGCAGCGTAGCCAGCCGCTGCTCGGGGTCCGCCGCTTCACCCACCCGAGCTGGAGGATCTGTCCCGCAGAGAGATCGGTGGCGAGCGGCCTCACCAGGTCGTCCCCGATGAAGGGCGCCTTGAGGAAGGTGCTGAAGCTGGTGGTCTTGTCGGCGATCGCCTGGATGACCGCCTGCTGGCGCTCGCCCCGTGTGAAGTCCGACTCCCTCGGGTTGAGCTGGTTCTCCCGGATGCGGGAGTAAATGAGCGCTCTTTGGCCGTCCATCGTCTGCGTCCCCTTGCGGAAGCGCCAGCCCGGCCAGCGGGCGCATTGGGCCTGGGTGTGGCGTGGACACTCGAACTTGTTCGACAGGATCGGGCGGGGGACGTTGATGGTCACGCCTCCGAGCGCATCCACGACCTCGCCGAACGTCGAGAAGTCCACGACCACGACGTGGTTCATCCGGAGGCCGGTCACGCGCTCGACGGTCTTGAGGGCGAGGGTGGGGCCACCGAATGCATAGGCCGCGTTGATCTTCTGCGTTCCGTGGCGCGGGATCTCCACGCGCAGGTCGCGGGGGATGGAGAGGAGCGCGATCTTGTGCTGGTCCGGGTCGGTGCGGATGAGGATGATCGTGTCGGCGCGCCCCTGCGAGCCCTGCCGGTTCTTGCTGCCCGTGTCGGCCCCCAGCACCAGGATGTTGCTCGCGTTCGAGAGCAGTAGGCCTTTCTGCGGCGTCAGGGCGCGGGCCGCCAGCGGATCGAGCCGCTTGTTCGCGTCCTTGATTCCGCTCCGGAAAGCGAGGTACCCGAGGACGGCCCAGACGAGGAACAGGAGGATGACGCCGATCAGCGCCCAGAGGATCCGTCGCCGCCAGCGCCGGGGCTTGCGCGCGGGCTTCGGCCCTTTGTAGGTGTACCCGTCGCCGTCGCGACGGCCTGCCTGCTCCTTCAGAGGCTCGTGGCGGATGGGCCCTTTGGCGCGACCCCCCCTGTAGACGCGGTATGGCTTTTCCTTGCCGGCCACCGGGACGGGTTATGGTAGCCGCCGGGATGGCCGCCCCCCGCGTGATCGCTGTCGACCTCGGCGGGACCAAGCTCCTGACGGGCGTCCTGGACGAGGAAGGCGTCATCGTGAAGCGGACCGTGCGCCCGACGGCGCTCGGGAGCCAGGAAGAGCTTCTCGCCCAGGTCGAGTCGGCGATCCAGGAGCTGCGCGAGGAAGGAGTCGGCGCGATCGGCGTCGGCATCCCCTCGACGATCGACCAGCAGCGGGGCTGCGCGGTCAGCTCCGTCAACATCCCGCTGGCGGACCTCGACTTCCGGGACCACCTCACGAAGCGCTTCGAACTCCCGGCGGCGATCGAGAACGACGCCAACGCGGCCGCGCTCGCCGAGCACCGTTTCGGCGCCGGCCGCGGGACGCGCCACATGGTGATGTTGACGCTCGGCACCGGGATCGGCGGCGGGCTGATCCTCGACGGAGAGCTCTACCGCGGCGCCCAGGGGGCGGCGGGAGAGCTGGGTCACATCACGCTCGACCTCGACGGGCCGCCGTGTCAGGGCACCTGCCCGGGCCGGGGGCACCTCGAGGCGCTCGCTTCCGGGACGGCCACCAATCACATGGCGGCGGAGGTGGCCGCAGAGCGTCCCGACGGCGACCTCGGCCGCGCCCTGGCGGCCGGGAAGACCGTTGACGCCCGCTTGGCCGTCGATCTCGCTTCCGTGGGTCCCGGGGATGCCCGCGACCTGCTGGAGCGGGTCGGCTTCGTCCTCGGGAACGGCATCGCTTCGCTCGTGAACGTGTTCAATCCCGAACTCGTCGTCATCGGCGGCGGATTCGCACGCGCGGGGAACCTGCTCCTCGATCCGGCCAGAAAGGTGGTGGCGGAGCGTGCGCTCCTGCCGGCGCGTGAGCTCGTTCGCATCGTCCCGGCGCTCCTCGGCCCGGAGGCAGGGCTGGTGGGGGCCGGGCTCGTGGGCTTCGAGGCGATGTCAGCGGCTTCGGTCTAGATGCCTCTCGTCGTTTGTCCGACCCCGATCGGGAACCTCGAGGACGTCACATTGCGCGTGTTGCGGGAGCTGGGGGAGGCGGACCTCGTCTTGTGCGAGGACACACGCAGGACTCGGACTCTCCTGGATCGGCACGGCGTGCGGGCCAAGCTCCTCAGCTACCACCGGCACAACGAGGCTCAGCGGGTGCAGGAGGTGCTGCCGCGGCTCGAGGCCGGCGAGCGGATCGCGCTTGCTAGCGACGCCGGTCTGCCCGCTCTCAACGATCCCGGGGCGCGACTCATTGCGGCGACGGTCGGCCGAGGTCTGGAGGTAATCGTGCTCCCCGGGCCGTCGGCGGTCGAGACCGCCCTCGTGGCGAGCGGGCTCGTCGGCGACCGCTACGCGTTCGCCGGCTATCTCCCGCGGCAGGCCCGGGCGCTCTCCCGCTTCTGGAAGGAGACGGCAGCGTGGGAGGGCCCCGTCGTCGCGTTCGAGTCGCCGCGGCGGCTTCCGACCAGCCTGGCCTCGCTCGCGGCCGAATCGCCTGACCGCCGGGTCGCGGTGTGTCGCGAGCTCACGAAGCGGTTCGAGGAGGTCGTGCGCGGCCCGGCGCGCGAGGTCGCCGAGCGTTTTCGGGAGGCGCCGAAGGGCGAAGTGACGCTCGTGATCGGGCCGGCTCCAGATGACGGAGCGGGGGCGGACGAAGAAGCGAGCTTCGCCGCCGTCGCCGAGCTCGTCGCCGCGGGAGTCCCGCGCCGGCGCGCGGCGGATCTCGTCGCGAAGCTGACCGGTGTTCGCCGGAACCGGCTCTATCGCAGCTCTCTGTAGCCTGAATTGACAACGTCCGGCCGAGTTGCTACGGTAATCGCGTTTCCATAACTGACAACGAGGAGGGAGCAGACGATGAAGCGTCTCGTCATCCTGCTTCCGGTCCTCCTCGCGTTCCAGGTCGGCGTGCAGCCCGCGCTCGCCTGGACCTGGCCCGTGGATGGGCCGGTGCTACGACCGTTCAAGCTCGGCGACGACCCCTACGCCGGCGGGCAGCACCGCGGCATCGACATCGGAGCGCCCTTGGGAGCCTCGGTGCGCGCGCCCGCGGGTGGGGCGATCAGCTTTGCCGGGACGGTGCCGGCGAGCGGCAAAAGCGTGACGATTCAGACGTCGGACGGGTACTCGGTCACGCTCGTCCAGTTGGGGTCGATCGGCGTAACGCGCGGTGCGGGGGTTGCGGAAGGCGCCGTCGTCGGGACGATCGGGCCGAGCGGGGAGCCGGGAATCGCCGCGCCGCACGTCCATCTCGGCGTTCGCCTCACGTCGGACCCGAACGGCTATCTCGATCCGCTTCGCTTCCTGCCGCCGCGCCCGGCCGGAGCGCCGGAGCCCGAGCCGACCTCTGTTCCCGCTCCCCAGACCGCATCGGCGCCTGCCGCCGACGCTCCGGCCCCGCCGGCGGCTTCGCCCCAGGCCACACCTACTCCGCAGCCCGGTGCCGAGGAGCCGGCGCTCCCGAGCCACGTCCGGCGGGTCGAGGCTCCTACGAGCGGGCATCTGGAAGCGAACAGGAGCGGCCGCCTCTTGGCTCAGCGCGGGCTCGAGCACGCGGTCCGGCGAGGTGCGGTCGAGACTCGCCCTGGGGTAGAACCCACTGTGCTTCCGGCGCGGATGGAGCGGCGCTCGTTCGAGCTCTTGAAGAACCGTGCCCGCCAGGGGATCACGGCGATCGACGCACGCGGTCCGGGCGCTCGTTGGCCCTGGGCGCTGCTTCCCGCTCTCCTCGCCGCTGTCGCGGGTCTAGCCGTCCTGCGTCGCCAGCTCGGCGATGCAGGAGCGACAGACCGATCGACCGCGGTATTCCTCGAGCGGGTCGTCGCCTCCGCAGAAGACGCACACGCTCTGCGGCTTCGAGAGGAGGATCGTCTCGTCCTTGACGGAGATCTCGAGCGGATCCTTCTCGCCGAGGCCGAAGCTCTTTCGGATCTCGATCGGGATCACGATGCGACCGAGCTCGTCGATGTGGCGGACGATCCCGGTTGTCGTCACCCCTCGCGACGAACGCGTCGCCGATCTCATCGCCTGTCTCGCGGCCATGGCCTCCGACCCTTGTGTCCGCCCGTGCGGGCCCATATGTGAGCTTTCCTCCACCTTGGTCTTTCTAACCCTGCAAAGGAGCGGAAGCCCGGTGTGGCGCGAGGCCGTCCCTATTATTGCTCGCAGTGCGCGTCTACTTGACCACGCCCATCTATTACGTCAACGCGACGCCCCACATCGGCCACGCGTACACGACCATCGCAACGGACATCCTCGCCCGCCACCACCGACAGCGCGGGCACGAGACGTTCTTTCTCACCGGCACCGACGAGCACGGGACGAACATTCCCCGCGTCGCGGCCGAGGCCGGGCTCGACGTCAAGGCGTTCGTCGATCGCAACGCGGCCGCGTTCCGCGAGATGACCGAGCGGGTGAACGCGTCCAACGACTTCTTCATCCGCACCACAGACCCGCGCCACGAGGCGGCCGTCCAGGAGTTCGTCCAGCGAATCTACGACGCCGGCGAGATCTACGAAGACGTCTACGCGGGGCTCTACTGCCCACGCTGCGAGGCCTTCTACACCGAGGCCGAGCTGGTCGACGGCAAATGCCCCGTCCACGGGATCGTCCCCGAGTACGTGGAGGAGAAGAACTGGTTCTTCCGGTTGTCCGCCTACCAGGAGCGCCTGCTCGACCTGTACGACCGGAACCCGGAGTTCGTGCTTCCCCGCTTCCGTTACAACGAGGCCCGCAGCTTCATCGAGCAGGGGCTGGACGACATCAGCGTCAGCCGAGCCTCGGAGCAGTGGGGCGTGCCCGTTCCGTGGGATCCGGGCCAGACCGTCTACGTCTGGGTCGACGCGCTCATCAACTACTGGAGCGCTCTGGCGTTCGCCCGCGAGGGCGAGGATCTGCGCCCCGTACTCTGGCCGGAGGTGCGGCATCTCCTTGCCAAGGACATCCTCAAGTTCCACTGCGTCATCTGGCCGGCCCTGCTCCTCGCGGCCGGGCTCGACGTCCCCAGGCAGCTCTTCGTGCACGGCTACCTGCTCTTCGGCGAGCAGAAGATGTCCAAGTCGCTCGGGAACGTCATCGACCCGCTCGATCTGATCGACGTCTACGGCGCGGATCCCGTGCGCTTCTACGTCGTGCGTGAGGTTCAGTTCGGCCAGGACGGCAACGTCTCCATCGACGGGGTGCACGAGCGCTACGAGCGGGAGCTCGGCAACGATCTTGGCAACCTCGTCTCGCGGACGACGGCGATGATCGCCAGGTATCGAGACGGTCGTCTGCCGGCGGCGACAGTCGCGGGCGCGGGCGGGGACCAGCTCGCCGGCCTGGGCGACGATGTCGCGCAGCAGCTCGAGTCCTTCGACATCACGGGGGCCCTCGAGCGGATCTGGAAGCAGGTGCGCTCGCTGAACGCGCTCGTCGAGGAGCGAAAGCCGTGGGAGCTGGCGAAGGACGACTCGGGGGCTGCGGCCCTCGACGGGACCTTGTACGAGCTCGCCGACGGGCTCCGCGCGGTCGCCGTGGTGCTCGCGCCCTACCTTCCGGAGACGGCGCCGCGCATCCTCGAATCCTTGAACCAGCCTCTGGATCTCAGCTGGGAAGGCGTCGCGTCCGGCAAGGCCGTCCCCGTCGAGGGGATCAAGCCGGCTGCCCCGCTGTTTCCCCGGGTGGAAGCTCCCTCCGCCGCCGCCTGAGGTGATCGACACGCATGCGCATCTCGACGCCCTCGACGGAGAGGCGGCCGACGCGCTCGCGCGGGCGCGGGAGGTAGGCGTGACAAGAGTGATCGCGGTTGGATCGGGTCTCGATTCGTGCCGGGCGACCCTCGAGGTCGCCGAGCGGGAGGAGGGTGTCTTCGCGGCCCTCGGCCTCCATCCGCACCAGGCCGGGGACGTCGCGGAGGGCGACTTCGAGCAGCTCGAAGAGCTGCTCGCCCACCCGAAAGCGGTCGCCGTGGGTGAGGCCGGCCTCGACCACTACCGCGACTATGCGCCCCACGACCGTCAGCTCGAGTCCTTTGGGGCTCAGGCCGCGCTCGCGGTGAGGCTAGGCAAGCCACTCGTCGTCCATTCGCGCGCTGCTGACGAAGAGACCGCCGCCGTCCTCGCGGAGCTTCCCGAACTAGCTCGGGTCGTCCTCCATTGCTTCTCCTCGCTCGGGCTCCTCGGCCCGGCGCTCGAGCGCGGCTGGTATGTCTCTTTCGCGGGAAACGTCACGTATCCAAACGCAACGGAGCTCCGCGCGGCCGCGGCCCGGGTGCCGCCTGACCGCCTCCTGGCCGAAACGGACAGCCCTTACCTTGCCCCGCAGCCGAGGCGCGGCCGGCGCAACGAGCCGGCCAACGTGGTCCATACGCTTGCCGTGCTCGCCGAGGTCCGGGGCGTCGACCCGGCCGAGCTCGAGCGGACGATCGACGCAAACGCGACCACCGTCTTCGGGCTGCCGTGAAGGTCCCCATCGCCCGCAAGCGGGAGCTCGGCCAGCACTTCCTCGTCGACGAGAACATCGTCGCCGTCGCGGGGAGGATGGCCGAGCTTGGGCCTGACGATGTCGTGCTCGAGGTCGGCCCGGGTCTCGGAGTGCTCACGTCGCACCTCGCCGACCAGGTCCGGGTCGTACACGCGGTCGAGATCGACCGGGGTCTCGAGTCGCACCTCCGCCAGCGCTTCGGCACACGGGGGAACGTGAACCTCGTCTTCGCC
>JAIBJP010000035.1 GCA_020029625.1 Actinomycetota bacterium
CCGGCTGGAGACGTAGACCAGCCGCAGGTTCGGAAACCGGCCCGTGAGGTTGCGGACGATTGCCCGGAGGTTGTTCTGCAGTGCTCGGGCGTCGTGCGGGAAGGTCCGATCTTCCCCTGCGATCGTCTCCTTCAGCCAGACAACCTGCACCTGCCCGCGCGCGAGTCCCGCCTTCCGAACCCTCGCGTCTAGATCCAACCAATACCGGGCTTTCGGACGCGCGATCCGAACAGCGTCCCAGCCGCCGCCGGGGCCTTCGACGAAGGAGAGACTCGGGTTCAGCGTCGGGTCGAGCTCGACGGTGCGCGCGAATCCCCGGAATTCCTCCATCGCATTCGACATCCCGATGCCGACGAAACCGACCCGTCCGCGGATCGGTCGGACGCGGCGCGCAGCTTCCAGTCCACGTCGGAGGTAGCGGTGCGACGGCTTGTTCGCGCCGCCCGGGTACAGCCCGCCGAGCAGCCCGCGGTAGCGGATGCGGCCCATGTCGGTCAGCGGCACGAGGTCCGTCGATCGCACCGAGCAATCGGCGGCCGAACGCGCCTCGCCGGCCGGCGAATACGCAGTAGCCGGGAGCAGGGCGAGGGCGATGAGCGGAAAGACCCGCAGAGCTTTCACGTTCTTAGGGTAGTTCCGCGCTGTTAGCGGCCTGTTAGAAGATGAACCCGATGATTCCGTGGAAGTGGTACGCGTTCGCGCTCATAGGCGTCGTTGTCGCCCTGTTCGTGATTGCAGTCCTCGGAACGGTGGGCAAGGCGCTCTCAGGCTGAGGGGCCGGGCGTCACAAAGCGGTTCAGGCGCAGGACTCTCTCGAGGATTTCGCGGCTTTTTCGCCTGGCTATACTCGTCCGTCCCGGGCCGTTAGCTCAGTTGGTAGAGCAGGGGACTCTTAATCCCAAGGTCGAAGGTTCGAATCCTTCACGGCCCACCTTCTCTGACCGGGAGGAGAGCGATGGCCTTCGAAGTACCCCCGCTTCCGTACGACTACTCGGCGCTGGAGCCGCACATCGACGAACAGACGATGCGGTTCCACCACGACAAGCACCACCAGGCCTATGTGGACAACGCGAACAAGGCGCTGGATGGAACCGAGTGGGCCGACAACCCTGTCGAGTCCGTCCTCGCGAGCCTTGACGCGATGCCCGAGGGCATCCGCGCCGCTGTCCGCAACAACGCCGGCGGACACGCAAACCACTCGCTCTTCTGGGAGATCATGAGCCCGGACGGAGGCGGTGAGCCTTCGGGAGACCTCGGAGCCGCGATCGAGGACACGTTCGACTCGTTCGACGAGCTGAAGAAGATGGTCAACGATGCCGGCGTCGGCCGCTTCGGGAGCGGCTGGACGTGGCTCATCCACGACGGCACGGGTCTGGCGGTGGTCTCGACCCCGAACCAGGACTCTCCGCTGATGAACGACGACGTCCCGCTTCTGGGCATCGACGTGTGGGAGCACGCCTACTACCTCAAGTACCAGAATCGCCGGCCCGACTACCTCGAGGCCTGGTGGAACGTGGTCAACTGGGACGCGGTCGCGGAGAACTACGCAGCCGCCGTTGGAAAGCCAGCCGCCCGCGCCTCGTAGCCGCGCCGCCAACTAGCTAGATCCGGGCGGAGAGGAGCCAGGGCGCGTCGTCCCGCGCCTCAGAGATGACCCACGCGTCGTACTCCGAGAGCCGGTAGCTCACAGTCATGTCGATGGTCGTGTCACCCCGGACCTTGAAGGTTCCGCACGTGGCGGCGTACTTACCGTCCTTCGCGAGCCAGAGAACGTAGTAGCCGTCGCCGCCCAGCTCCGGCAACCCGTCCACCTGGAGCCTGAGCTTCCAGTTGCCGTTCGCCTCCCGATCGCCAAGCTTGATCAGCCCCGAGGCTCGAGGATTGCTCGCCGCGGCCTTCATCTCGATGCTGCCGCGGAAGTGCGGTTCGCCGCCGGTCGTCCAGCGGCCCACGCCGAAGAAGAGGGCGGCCAGGGTCACAGCGAGCGCCACGGCGGCTGCGAGGCGCCGCGGCGTCCACTGGCGGCGATCCGTACCGATCCGGTGGACAGCGCGGTCGAGCGATCCGGGCACCTCGGACGGGGGCGCGGGAACCGACCGCAGCAGGCGGTCGACGCGCTCGAGCTTCGCCCGGTCCTCCTGGCTGAGATCGTCGCCGACGAGATCGCGGAAGTCGGTCACTCCTGCACCTCGTCCAGGAGCCCGGCGAGGCGCGCGAGCCCGGTGCGCGTGCGTGTCTTGACCGTTCCGAGAGGAACGTCGAGGTAACTGGCGATCTCGGTCTGCGAGAGCCCGCTCCAGTAGGCGAGCTCGATCACGGCTCGCTCGCGCTCGGGCAGCTGGTCGAGAGCGGAATGGACGCGCCAGGCGAGCCACGTGTCCTCCGCATGCTCGGCCGGGCCGGCCGATCCCGAGGCCTCGTCTGGAATCTCCGCGGGCTGCTCGCGTTTCTGGCGGGCCCGGTCGATGATCGCGTGCCGTGCGACGGCGTAGAGCCAGGCCGAGGCGGAGCCGCGCTCGGAGCGGTAGCTACGTGCGGAGCGCCAGACGGCGGCAAAAGTCTCCTGAGCGGCATCCTCCGCGCGCCCGTTGTCTCCGAGTTGGCGCACGGCCATGGCGAGCACGGGTCGCGCGAACCGGCGGTAGAGCTGGTCGAAGGCGTCGCGGTCGCCGCGCCCGACGCGCTCGATGAGGCGGCTGTCGCTCTCGGCTGTGGCCATCGCAACAGGCATATCGCGCCTTGATACGGGGCGCAAGCACCTTCGGTTTCGACCGGTCCTCAGGTGAGGAGACGCCCGCCGTCGACGACGAGCGTCGTTCCGGTGACGAAACCAGCCCCGGCGAGATAGACGACCGCGGCCGCCACGTCGTCAGGCGAGCCCACGCGCCCGAGCAGAGTCTCGGCGGCCCGACGCTCCTCCTGCCCGGGGTCGACCGCGACCGGCCCGGGGGCGATCCCGCAGACGCGAACGTCGGGCGCCAGCGCTCGAGCGAGGACCCGGGTCAGCATCGCCTGGGCGGCCTTGGCCGCGCAGTGGGGGGCAAAAGTCGGCCAGGGCTGGTAGGCGGCCACGTCCTCGATCATCACGACGAGGCCGCCCTCCGACTTCTTCAGGTGCGGAGCGGCAGCCTGAGTTACGAAGAAGCTCCCTTTCGCCGTGGCGCCGAAGGCCGCGTCCCAGTGCGCCTCGTCGACGTCCTCGACAGCCCGGGGTACGAACCCTCCTGCGGCAGCGTTCACGAGGAGATCGAGTCCGCCGAGTTCAGCCGCCGCGCGCTCGACGAGCTGTCGAGCCTCGGCCGGCAGCGCGACGTCGCCGTCCGCCCGGCCGGCGGCGAGGACGCGGAAGCCCTCGGCTTCGAGCCGGGCCACGATCGCCCGCCCGACCCGCCCGGTACCGCCGGTGACGAGCGCGCGAGATTCGGACACCGCGGGAACGATAAGCTCTCGACGCCACTAACGGAGGAGCCGGGGAAGGAGACGCATGGCCACGTTGGTCTTCAATCACGAGGAAATTGCGGCGCGCGAGCTCAAACCCGAGCTCCTCGAGCTGGACGGCATCTCGCGAGCGTCCGTCGAAGCCCATTACAAGCTCTACGAGGGCTACGTGAACAAGCGGAACGAGATCTTGACGAAGCTCGCCGACGTGGACGCCTCGAGCGCGAACCAGGTCTATTCAGACATCCGCTCCCTCAAGATCGACCTCACCTTCGCCATCGGAGGCGTCAAGAACCATGAGATCTACTTCGAGCATCTCGGGGGCGGCGGCGGCGATCCCGACGGAACGGTGGGCTCGCTCATCGAGCGCGACTTCGGCTCCGTCCAGGCGTGGCGCACGGACCTCAAGGCGACGGGGATGGGTGGCCGCGGCTGGGCTTGGACCGCCTATGACTGGGACGAGCAGCGCCTCTTCAACTACATCGGCGACGCTCAGAACACCTTCCCCATCTGGAACGCGACGCCGCTCGTCGCTCTCGACGTCTACGAGCACGCGTACTTCCTCGACTATCAGACCGACCGGGCTTCCTACATCGACGCGTTCTTCAACAATCTCGATTGGGATGTCATAAACGGTTGGGTGTCGAAGTATCAGATCCAGGCCTGAGGGACGCTCTCCTCGTCGGCGCCGGCTATCTCCTCGGCTCGTTGCCGTGGGGGCTCTGGCTGCCCCGGCTCGTCGCCCGCGTCGACATGCGCACGCTCGGCAGCGGGAACATCGGCGCGACGAATGTCTGGCGGACGCTCGGCTTCAAGCTCGGGCTCGCCGTCGCGCTGCTCGACATCGCCAAGGGAGCGGCGGCGGCTCTTCTCGGGCGCTGGCTCGGCGATGACCTGATCGGGGTGTTGGCGGGCTGCGCCGCCATGGCCGGGCACTGGCGGCCGTTCTTCATGCAGTTCGCCCGCGGCGGCAAGATCGTCGCCACGACGGGCGGCGTCGGCCTCGCCGTTGCGCCCCTCGCGACGCTTTCGGCGGCGGTTGTCTGGATCGTCGTCTTCCTGGTGACGCGTTACGCCTCGGTCGCCTCAATGGCAGCCGCGGCCAGCCTGCCCCTCTTCGCGCTCCTCTTCGACGCCTCGTGGCCCGTCCTCGCGTTCACCGCGGGGGGAGCGGTGGCGATCGTCCTCCTGCACAGGACGAACATTGCGCGGCTCGTCCGGGGTCAGGAGAACCGGATGCGGCTCAGACGACCGAGCGCAACCAGTCTCTGAGCTCGGTGTGGCGGGCCGAGTGCCCGCCGTTCGCCAGCTCGGCCCGCAGCTCCCCGACCGTGCCGAAGCGCTCCGCGAGGACCTCGTGGTTGTGAATCGTTTCGAAGTTGACCTGGCGGGCCAGCACGAAGTCTTCGTCCTCGAGCTCGAGGTAGGAGTCGAGCGCGCCTTTGACCATCAGGCGCACCGAGTCCTCGACGAAACGCGGCGTCAGGTGCGCGTGCTCGACGACGAAAAGCTCATCGGGCCGCTTGAGCAGCTCGTAGATGGGGGAGCTCATGGACTGCTCGACGATGTCGACGAGGTCCTCGGCGTCGAGGCGGACCCGTGTTCCGAGATAGAGGGTTCCTCTGCCTCGCTGGTTGTGAGTGGCGAGGGGGACGAGCTCGAGGATGCGGTCCACGTCGGCCTCGTCGAAGCCCGCCTCGCCGAGCCGTTCGGTTGCTTCCTCCCTCACCAGGCCCTGGGCGCAGGGGCACGCGTTGATCCCCGTCGCCTCCACGCCGACGACACGGCGAGTCGAGGAAGGGGATGCGGCCGCGAGCCCGATCAGCGTCACGAGCTCCTGCGTGCGGAGCCCGGTGACCGGGGTCAGCCTCTCGATCGGGTAGCGCGCGGCGATCTTCACCTCGGCGCGTAGCGCTTGCTGGCGCTCGACAATGTGTTTGGCGATGTGCTCGGCGAGGTTCTCGACCAGCAGCTTCCCGTCGATCACGACCTCGTCGATGGCTTCCTCGAAGACCTCGGGGAACCGCGACATATGAACGCCCTTTTGGGCCGGGTCGAGGTCGACGAAGCAGTCGATCTCGGCGGAGACGAGCGCATCGTGCCCGCCGTGCTGCATCCGCACCGCCTTCTGGACGCCTGTGACCCCTGCGCGAGAAAGGCCGATGCGCACTTCGGGCGCGGACGCCTGCAGGTCTGGCGCGGCCGTTAATCTCTCGTCCACGCGCCAACCGTAGCAAGGGAGCAGATGCCCGACGACAAGACGTTTGCCCAGCTCGTGACGCTTGCCTGTCACGATCTCCGAACCCCTCTGGCCACGGTTTTCGGGTTTGCCCGGACACTGGCCCGGACGGACCTGGAGCCGCCCACCGACCGCTACGTCGAGATGATCGACGCCGCTTCGACGCAGCTGGGCGAGCTGCTCGATGAGCTATCTCTCCTGGCGCGAATCGAAGCCGGGCGGTACGAACCCCGGCTCGTCGCCGTCGATTCGCTGGAGCTGGCGCGCGAGGCGGCAGCCGAGCTCGAGGACGGCCGCGCCGAGGTCTCCGGTAAGGGCGGGACTGTGCGCGTGCCCGAGGAAGAGATGCGCCGCGCCCTCTCACAGCTCGCCCGGGCCGCGAGCAGGCATGGGGGCTTCGATTCGGTGGCAGTTGAAGTCGAAGGTGGGACGGTCACGGTCTCACCGGTCACGCGGGCATCGGGGCCGGTCCTCCTGGGGGAGGAGCTCCGCGATCTGGGCGCGGCGGCGGCGACGGAGCTCGTGCGCGCGCTGGGCGGCTCCGTTGAGGTCGTCGGCGAGCGCCTCGTCGTCCGCCTGCCCGATTAGCTGGGCTCGGACCGGCCGAGGGCGCGGAAAAGCGCCTCGACGACCGTAGGGTCGAACTGGCCGCCGGCATGCCGTTCGACCTCCGCGCGCGCCTCGTGCTCCGGGAGCGCCGCGCGGTACGGGCGGTCGGTCGTCATAGCGTTGTAGGCGTCGCAACAGGCGACGATCCGAGCGACGAGCGGGATCTCCTCGCCCGACAACCCGTCCGGGTAACCGCCTCCGTCCCAGCGCTCGTGGCAGGAGCGCACGACGGCTCCCACCTGTCCGAGGAGGCCGCCCACCTTCTCGAGCATCCGCTCGCCTTCGATCGTGTGCGTATTCATGAGCGCGCGCTCGTCTTCCGTCAGCGGGCCGGGTTTGTTGATGATCTCCTTCGGGATCCGCACCTTGCCGACGTCGTGGAGGAGAGCGACGAATTCGACGTCGCGGCGCTCCTGGCTGCCCAGGCCGAGCTCGTCCGCGACAGCCACGGCGAGATCGACCACCTCGCGGCTGTGGGTTCCGGTGTATGCGTCGTCGGCCTCGACCACGTCTCCGAGCAGGAAGGCCGTCCCCCGGTACGCCGCGCTGAGCTCGAGGGCATGGTCGATGTGCAGCCTGCGCTCGCGCGCGAAGACAGAGAGCAAGAGGATCAGGGGCAACGCGAGCAGGAAGCCGTAGTCGTCGTCCACGGCGGCGAAAGCGACCGCCAGGCCGACCGAGGCGAGCGCCGAGTCCACGAGCCAGACCAGGCTCATGGCTCGGAGCTGCGCCGTTGGGCGCACGCCCAGCGTGAGGCGCTCGTGCGCAGCCGAGCTGGCGAAGTCGGCCGCGAGCTGCGCGGCGAGAGCGCCGATGTAGACGGGGACGCTTGCGAGGGCGGGCGGCGCCTCGCCTGCCGCGCTGAGGACGGCGACCGGCCCGAAGACGTACCAGCCGTTCACAAGCGATAGGAACACGCGCTCGATGTGGATCGAGCGGCGTGCGTAATCGATGGCGCCTCCGAGCACGATTCCGCCGGCGACGAGAAACGGAACCCAAGCAAGTGGAGCCACGAAGAGCATCGGCACGAGCACGAGCTGCGTCGGCACGGCGAATCCGGTTCCCACCTCGAAGTCCAGCCGGAAGGCGAGACCGTATGCGGCCAGCAGGAGGAGAAGGACGAGGATGCCAGGCCGGCGATCGGACTCGGGGAGGAGCGCAGCTGCGATAGTGGCCGCGACGAGGAACCCGCCCCCAAGCGCGAGTGAGGACAGCCATTCGCGCCTGGCGAGCTCCCGCGGCCGCCTGGCGCGAAGATCGCCGATGGCGTCCTCGACGGCCGGGTCGAGCGTCGCCTGATGGGTCGCCACATTCGCCATGTGCGCAGAGGAATCGGTCGAGGGCGCCTCTCGCTTGACGTGCGCCCCCGGGAATCCCTCGTTCGAGGGCTTCAGACCACCTGAAGGGGTGATCGCCCCGGGCCGCGAGATCAAGCAGAGTCAATACCGGAGAGTGTGTGGGAAAGCGGCCCCTGTTCATCCTTGCTGTGATCGTCTGCGCACTCGCGCCGGCGGCTCCAGCACATGCGAGCCTCCTTACCGGTGTGCTTCCGGGGCTGGTCTCGCCGTCGGACACGCCGGCCACCTGCGACACCAAGACTTCGCAGCCATTCGCGCGCTGGGGCGACACGAGGAACTACGTCCTTGTCCCCGGCGGCTCGTTCGAGTCCGGGGCCGCAGGCTGGAAGCTGAACGGGGGAGCGAAGGTCGTCTCCGGGAACGAGCCTTTCTACGTACGCTCGACGGCCGACCGGTATTCGCTCTACCTGCCGCCGGGAAGCTCGGCGACGACCCCGCCGATGTGCTTCGGCCTCGGCGACTGGAACGCGCGCTTCTTCTCGGTCGGCTCGGGAACGGTGCGAGTCAAGATCGTGGTCAAGAGCCTCCTCGGCGTTGTCAGCATCCTCGACGGCGGAGCGGCGTCGAGCGGCTCGACGTGGCGGCCGTCTCCGCAGGTGGGTCTGCTCCTCACCAACGTCACGGGGCTGCTCGCCGTGGACAGCATCTCGCTGCGCTTCGTCCCGGCGAACACGGCCGGAATTCGGATCGACGACGTCTATCTCGATCCGTGGAAATCCGGCTAGCGCAATAGCCGCGAAAGCCGCCGGTCCTTGAGGACCCGGCCCTCGGTCTGACAGTTGGGGCAGTAGAAGATCGTGTGCTCGTCGAAGTCGACGCGTGCGATCGGCGTTCCGCAGACGGGGCAGGGCTCGCCCAGACGGTTGTGGATCCGGTACGCCGTCTTGTCCGAGGCCCCGCGCTCGCGGAGCTCCAGGCCCCGAGCCAGCTCACCGTCGATTGCAGCGGCCAGGCGGGCGACTTCCTCCGGCTCGAGGTCGGTCGTGAGCGCATAGGGCGAGAGCCCGGCGGTGAGAAGGATCTCGTTCGCCCACGCGCGCCCGATGCCGGCGAGCGAGCGCTGGTCCCGGAGGAAGGCGTGCAGGCGGCGGGAATCGGCGGCCAGGATTTCGGCGAGGCGCTCGGTTCCCAGGCGGTAGGCCTCCGGCCCGAGGTGGGCGAGCTCCTCGTCGATCGCTTCCGGCCGGTAGAGGCCGACCTTGGCCCGCTTCTTCGGCCCGCCCTCGGTCAGGACGAGCACGGCCCCGTCCGTGAATGAGAGCTTGAAAGCAGGTGTTTTCGGCTGCTTCTCCCCCGGGCGGAGGTAGCGGAGGCGGCCCGCGCTCATGAGATGGACGTGGAGGACGAGCTCACCGTCTTCCGTGCGAAAGAGCAGGTTCTTCCCGCGGCGCTCTACGCCCTCGAAGCGGCGGCCTGCGAGCGCCGTGAGCGGCGGGTCGTACGTCTTCAGCGTCGCCACGTGCGCCGGGCCGGCCTTCTCGATCGGGTAGACGCGCACCGGGTCGTCGAGCGACCGTCTTAAACCCTCTACTTCAGGAAACTCGGGCATAGATTCCGTGGTGGACCCAATCACAGTAGCCGTGGAGCGGGGAGGGATCGTCGAGTCGCGCCACCGCGTGCACGCCGTCCGCGTCGAGGGCGGCAAGGCCGTCGAGGCGTGGGGAGATCCCGAGCTTGTGACCTTCATGCGCTCCTCGGCGAAGCCCCTCCAGGCGCTTCCGCTCGTCCGCATCTACGAGAACCTCTCGGACGAGGAGGTAGCGATCGCGTGCGCCTCGCACGGGGCGGCGCCCGAGCAGCTCGAGGCCGTGAAGCTTCTGCTGGCGCGCTCCTGGTCGAGCGAGGACGATCTCGAGTGCGGCCCGGTGGAAGGCAGCCGCCTCCGGCACAACTGTTCCGGCAAGCACGCGGGCATGCTGGCCGTCTGCGCCGCCCGCGGCTGGCGCCGTGAGGGCTACCGGCTCCCTGACCATCCGTTGCAGAAGGAGATCGCCGCGCTCGTGGCGGAGGCCGCGGGCGCAAGGAAAGCTCTCCCGACGGCGATCGACGGGTGCGGGGTCGTCACGTTCGCCCTTTCTCTCGCGGACATGGCCGAGGCTTTCGGCCGGCTCGCTCTCGGCGAGCTCGAGGGGGCCGAGAGGATCGTCGCTGCGATGACGGCCAAGCCGGAGCTCGTCGAAGGCCCCGGCCGTACGACGACCGAGGTGATGAAGGCGCTTCCGGGCGTGATCGCCAAGGGCGGCGCCGAAGGGCTCCTCTGCGTGGGCTACCGGGATGGAGTCGGGTTCGCCCTGAAATGCGAGGACGGTGCGTCCCGATCGCTCGGGCCCGCGGCGGGTTCGCTCCTCAACGTTTCCGCGTTGGCGGAGACGCCGATCGAGAACAGCCGCGGGGACGTGGTCGGCCGCATCGTGGCGCAGGCCTGACAGCGCCCCAACCCTCTGCTATAACGCGGATCGAGCCAGGAGGGGGACCTTCTTGGTCGAAAACGCCCAGCAACACCCATCGCCCAAGGCGCCCGGAACGTAGGCGTCGCCGTTCCGCGATACCCCCCAAGGAGAAGGCATGGCGAAGGCAGTCAAGCCAAGCACGAAGGCCGACGACGGTCGTAACGGCGCGCCGACGGGAGCGCTCGTCGCCGACATCATCATCGCGAACGCCCCCGACCCGGTGTTCGTCTCCGACCTCGAAGGCAAGATCCTGCAGGCAAACGACGCCGTCTCGGAGCTCCTCGGCTTCCGCAAGGACGAGGTGCTCGAGCAATCGCTTTCACGCTTCATCAGCGCAGAGGAGACGCGCGAGTTCACGGCTGCCCTGCGCGAGGTCGTGGAGCACGGCGTCTCGCGCAACGCCGTCCTGAATCCGCGCTCCGCCTCCGGCGAGGTGATCCCGACGAGCCTCAACGCCTCCGCCCTCCGCGACGAGGACGGGAACGTGATCGGCGCGATCGGGATCCTCCGGGACATGCGCGAGCTGGACAAGGCGCGCGCGTACGCGGAGAGCCTGATCAAGGACGCCCCCGACCCGGTGTTCGTCTCAGACCTCGAAGGCAAGATCCTGCAGGCGAACGACGCGGTCTCCCAGCTCCTCGGCTTCCGCCAGGACGAGGTGCTGGAGCAGTCGCTCTCGCGCTTCATCAGCCCCGAGGAGACGCGCGAGTTCACTGCGGCGCTCGACGAGGTCGTCCGCCGCGGCGTGACCAGGAACGTCATCCTCAACCCGCGCAGTGCCTCGGGCGAGGTGATCCCGACCACGCTGAACGCCTCGGCGCTGCGGGATCCCGACGGCCACGTTATCGGCGCGATCGGAGTGCTCCGCGACATGCGCGAGCTGGACAAGGCGCGCGCCTACGCCGAGCGGCTGATCGAGGACGCTCCCGACCCGGTGTTCGTCTCAGACCTCGAGGGCAAGATCATCCAGGCGAACGACGCTGTCTCGGAGCTCCTCGGCTTCCGCAAGGACGAAGTGCTGGAGCAGTCGCTCTCGCGCTTCATCAGCCCCGAGGAGACGCGCGAGTTTACCGCGGCGCTCGACGAGGTCGTCGAGCACGGCGTGACCCGCAACGCGGTGTTGCACCCGCGCGCCGCGACCGGAGAGGTGATCCCGACCAGCTTGAATGCTTCGGCCCTGCGGGACTCGGAGGGGAACGCGATCGGCGCGATCGGAGTCCTCCGGGACATGCGCGAGCTGGACAAGGCGCGCGCGTACGCGGAGAGTCTGATCGAGAACGCCCCCGACCCGGTGTTCGTCTCCGACCTCGAAGGCAAGATCCTGCAGGCGAACGACGCGGTCTCGCAGCTTCTCGGCTTCCGCCAGGACGAAGTGCTGGAGCAGTCGCTCTCGCGCTTCATCAGCCCGGAAGAGACCCGTGAGTTCACCGCCGCCCTGCGCGAGGTGGTGGAGCGGGGCGTGACGCGCAACGCGCGTCTCAACCCGCGCAGCGCCTCCGGCGAGGTGATCCCGACCACGCTCAACGCCTCCGCCCTGCGCGATCCGGACGGAAAGGTGATCGGCGCGATCGGAATCCTCCGTGACATGCGCGCCTACGAAAAGGTCGTGCACGATCTCGAGCAGTCCAAGGCCGAGCTCCAGGAGAAGATCCTCGACCTCGAGAAGTTCGAGGAGGTCGTCGTGGGCCGCGAGCTGAAGATGATCGCGCTGGAGAAGGAGCTGGAGCAGCTTCGGGCCGAGGTGGGCCAGGCCGGGCCGGACCAGTCCACGGGCTGATGCCCGAGGCAGACACGCTCCCGGACCTCCCCGCCGATGGGTCGTCGGAGGAGCTCCGCGCCCGAGTTGCAGAGCTCGAGCAGCGCGTTCGCCAGGCGGAGGAACGCCGCCGCGCCCTGCTCCACATCATGGGCGACCTGCACGACTCCAACAAACGCCTCGGCGAGCAGCGAAAGGCGATGCTGCACATCCTCAAGGACTCGCACCGGTCCAACCTCCGTCTCGAGGACAGCCGCAAGGCGATGATCCACATCATGGGCGATCTTCGCGAGACGACCGCGGAGATGGAGCGGCGCGAGCACGAGCTGCGGGAGAAGCAGGAGCAGCTCGTCCAGGCCGGCAAGCTGGCGACGCTCGGCGAGCTGACCACGGGTGTCGCGCACGAGCTCAACAACCCGCTCAACAACATCGGGCTCTTCGTCGGGAACGTGATCGACCGGGTCGAGGCCGGAGAGGAGGACCTCGACCGCATCGTCGAGGACCTCGAGCGCGTCGTCGAGCAGGTGCAGAAGGCGACGGAGATCATCACCCACCTGCGGACGTTCGGGCGCGCGGCGCCCGTCTCGCTCGAGCCGGTCGCGGTGCAGGAGGTCATCGGGAGAGCCCTCTCGCTCATGCAGGAACAGCTGCGACTCCGCCAGATCTCCGTCACCCTCGACTTCGTGCCGGAGAGCCCGGTCGTCCTCGGCAACGCCATCCAGCTCGAGCAAGTTTTCATCAACCTGCTCACGAACGCGCGCGATGCGCTCGAGGCGTCCGAGCGCAAGGAGGTCCACATCGCGTGCTCGGTGGGCGAGGCCGTCGTTGTCGTCTTTCGCGACACCGGCCCCGGAATCCCCGACGG
>JAIBJP010000093.1 GCA_020029625.1 Actinomycetota bacterium
ACGGCTTTGGCCGTCGACCGTCGGCACGAGGGTCTGCGTGACGATTCCCTGAAGCGTCGACGCGATCTGAACGCGGACCTGCTCCTGCTGGGCGCCGGGGAAGACGTCGATCAGGCGGTCGATCGTGGACGGCGCGTCCTGCGTATGCAGGGTCGCGAAGACGAGGTGACCGGTCTCTGCCGCCGTCAGGGCGGTCGAGATCGTCTCGAGGTCGCGCATCTCCCCCAGGAGAATCACGTCCGGGTCCTGGCGGAGCGCTCCGCGAAGCGCCTCGCCGAAGCTCGTGGCGTCGGGGCCGATCTCTCGCTGATTCACGAGGCAGCCTTTGTGGCGGTGGAGGAACTCGATCGGATCCTCGATCGTCATGATGTGGTCGTCTCGCGAGCGGTTGATCTCGTCGATGACCGCCGCGAGGGTTGTCGACTTACCCGAGCCGGTCGGGCCGGTCACCAGGACGAGCCCGCGTGGCTTCTTGGCCAGCTCGTGAAGCTGGGCCGGGAGACCGAGATCCTCCAGCGTCTTCAGCTCCGTGGGGATCATGCGGAAGGCGGCCCCCAGGCTCTCGCGCTGGAAATAGACGTTGACGCGGAAGCGCGCGAGGCCTGGAATCGAATGCGAGACGTCGATCTGCCGCTTGATCTCGAGGTGCTTCTGCTGCTCGGTGGAGAGGATGCGGTAGAGGAGGCGCTGGGTGTCGTCCGGCGTCAGGCGCGGAAACTCTTCGATCCTCCGCAGCCGGCCGTTGAGCCTGATCACCGGCGGGGAGCCGGTCGACACGTGCAAATCGGACGCGCCGAGCGCGACCATGTGCTCGAGCAGGTCGTCGATCGAAAAAGTGGCAGTGTCGGGCCGAGACGCTTCCATGAGCTCCCTTCGTCCGACTCATCGGCAGCGGCCGCCCACTTCTAAAGAGCCCTGCAAGATCCCCCGTTCGAGGGGACGCAGCGCACGCTCCAAAGGCCGATACACCTGCGTGAGCCACCGCACGCCTTAGCTCGATCAAAGGAGGAGTCCGCACATGATTCAGAGGCTCAGCAAGCGGGTCACGCAGAAGGAGAGTCAGGGGGGCTTCACCCTCATCGAGCTCCTTGTCGTGATCATCATCATCGGGATCCTGCTCGCAATCGCGATCCCGTCGTATCTCAGCTTCCGGGGACGCGCCGAGAAGTCCGCCGCACAGGCAGACGTTCGCGCCGCCATCCCGGGTGTGGAGGCGTACTACGCCGACCACAACACGTACTCGACCCTTACGTCCGCGGTCCTCAAGGTCTCGTACGACCAGGGGATCAAGAACGTAAACGTCGTTCGCGCGACCGCTACCTCGTACTGCATCCAGAGCACGGTCGGCCAGAACACGTACAAGAAGGGCGGCCCTGCGGCCGACATCACGTCGGGCGCCTGCTAGTTCGGGCTCAGCCTTTTGCTCGAGAGGGCGCGGGAGACCGCGCCCTTTCTTGTTAAGCGGAAAGGCCTGACTGCCGATAGGACAGGCATGGCGTCTCAGCTACGGCTGCACGTACTTCTTCCCGTCGCCGTCCTGGCCATTCTCGGCCTGGGCGTCGGAGCTTTTGCGACTACCCGGAACACTCCGGGGACGAGCGATGCCGACGCCGTGGCGGCGCGAATCGCGGCCAAGCAGAACGACAAGACCCAGAAGCCTTCGAAGCCGGCCGCGAACCCGAGCCCTCAGGTGTCGCCGCTCGTAAGTGGGCTCCGCCAGCACTCGGTGGTCGTCGTCCTCTTCTACGCGCCCGGCGACGACTACGACACGATCCAGGCTCGGGAGACCCGGGCCGGCGCCCTTGCGGCGAAGGCCGGCTTCCTCGCCCTGAACGTGACCAACAACCGACAGGTAGCTGCGCTTGCAGCGGAGTACGACGTCCGCGAGGCCCCTGCGACGCTCATCTTCACGCGGGGCCCACGGGTCGCCTTCCGCGTGGCCGGATACATGGACCGCCAGGCAGTGGCGCAAGCCGCCGCCGACGCTCGACGGTGAGCGTCCCTCGCCTTCGCTCGCTCCGTGTCATTCTGGACGCGCCAGCGTTCCCACGAGCCCCCTTCTTCGGTGCGGGGAAACCTCCCGGTTCCCCCGCGCCCCGTCCCCTCGCTCATAGGCCGGTTGGCCTATGAGCGAGCCCGCCCCAACGGTCGAAACGCTCACGGGAGATGAGCTCGACCGCCGCTCAGCGCGCAAGGACGGGCGCGAGATCGTCGCTCTCCGGTGCGTGCAGGCGAACGGGGGCTTCGCGATCGAGTGCGACGTCTACCCGGTGGACGGCCTGCGCGTAGAGCCCTTGCGCCCCGGGCCGTATCGCTTCGCCAGCCGCGAGGAAGCGAATGCCTTCATCGCCGAGGCTGTCCGCGCGCTCGAGTACCTCGGCTGCGAAGTGTCCTAGGCTGAGAGCCGATGGAGTGACGACCGCCGTCCTCGCGGTGCCCCTCGTGGTGGCCTCGCTCCTCCGAGGTCGATCTCGCGCGTATTGACGCCTCCGGGAAAGTGCGCCAGCACTTTTCCGGATAACTAGACGACTACGCGGGCGAGCTCTTCGAGGGAGGTCAGCCCTGACGTCACCTTGGCCAGGCCGTCGTCCCAGAGCATCTTCATCCCGGCCTCGAGCGCGGCCCGCTCGATGTCCTCGCGGCTTGCGTGCTGGGAAGCGAGACGGCTCAGGTCCTCCGACATGATCATGAGCTGGTAGATGCCCACACGGCCTTTGTAGCCAGTCTGGTTGCACCTTGGGCAACCGCGCTTGCGATAGAGGCCGACACCGTCCGCCGCAGCGGCCTGCTCGGCCGTGAAGCGGGCGTCGAGCATCTCCTGCTGGGTGGCCATGTACATCTCGCAGCAGTGGGTGCAGAGCTTGCGGACGAGCCGCTGAGCGAGCACGGCCGTGACTGCGGAGCCAGTGAGGAATGGCTCGACCCCCATCTCGTTCAGGCGCGTGAGCGCGCTCGGAGCGTCGTTCGTGTGGAGGGTCGAGAGAACGAAATGGCCGGTGAGAGCGGCCTCGATGGAGATCTTGGCGGTCTCCACGTCGCGGATCTCGCCGACCATCAAGACATCGGGGTCGGAACGGAGGATCGAGCGCAAGGAGGAGGCGAACGTCAGGCCTGCCTTCGGGTTGACCTGGATCTGATTCAGGCCGGCCAATCGGTACTCGACCGGGTCCTCGACCGTGATGATGTTGATCTCCGGCCGGTTCATCTCGGTCAGCGCCGCGTAGAGCGTCGTCGACTTACCCGAGCCCGTAGGCCCCGTGACGAGGAGGGCGCCGGTCGGCTTGCGAATGATGTCCTCGAACTGCGCGCGCATCTCGTCCGAGAGCCCGAGCTCCGTCAGCGTCGGGGCCCGTTTGGACTTGTCGAGGAGGCGCATGACCACGCCCTCGCCCTCGACCGTCGGGAGGACGGCGACGCGGATGTCGAGGAGGCGGCCGGCGGCCTTCGCGTTCAGCGAGATGCGGCCGTCCTGCGGCTTGCGCCGCTCGGCGATGTCGAGCTTCGCGAGGACCTTGAGGCGGGTCGTCACTCCGGGCGCGAGGCGCTTCGGGATCCGCTGCACTTCGTGCAGGACGCCGTCGATGCGGAGCCGGACGACGAGCGCGTCGTCCTGGGGATCGAAATGGAGATCGCTGGCCCCGTCTTCGGCTGCCTGGAGGATGATCGAGTTGACCAGGCGCACGAGGGGCGCGTCGGAAACGCCGTCGTCCGCCTCCAGGTCGTCGCTGTCGCCCGCTTCCGCCTCATCCAGCTCATCCTCTACGAGAGCCGCGCGCTCCCAGGCCTCGGTGGCGCGGACGATGCGCTTGAGCTCGAGCTCGATGTCCTCGGGGGGCGCAACCCCGATCTCGAGCGTGTGCCGAGTGGCGATGCGCAGCTCATCGATCGCCTGGACGTTCGTCGGGTCGGCGACGGCGACGTAGAGCCGGTTTTCTTCGAGCTTGTACGGGATGGCGACCGCGCGCTCGAGCACGTGTGTCGGAATGGACTGAGCAGCAGCCTTGTCGACTCCCTCCGCCGCGAGATCGACGGTCGGAAGATGCGAGTGGTCGGCCTGGATCCGCCCCAGTGAACTCTTCGCGGTGGCGGGCGGGGTTTCCGCGACGGGCTGGGCGAGCCGTTCGTCGACGAGCGCCTCGGCGATCGACCCGGTGCCCGCCCGCGAGCGAGCCGCAGCCAGCCGGTCAGGCGCTACAAGGCCGGTAGTCTCGAGCAGGTCGGCGACGAGCTCGGTGACCGGGTTCGGCGAGATACCCGCCCCTGGAGGCGGGGTCGGCCGAGCGGACGAGGTCTCCTCGCCCTCGGCGGGAACGCCGCGCAGGTTGGGCAGGTCGTCGAACTCCACCTAATCGGGTTATCGGCAGAAAAGCCACTCCCCTGATGGGTGAGCAGCTCTTAGAAAAGGCCCAGATATGCGGAGAGAACGGCGTCGCCGGCGAACAAGGCGACCAGGGCCCCGAAAGCGAGGAACGGCCCGAACGGGATGTACATCTTGCGCGCGCCGAGCCCGTGCCTGGCGAAGAGCACGGTCGAGAAGACGAGAGCGGCGAGCATGCCGACCATCATCCCCACGGAGACAGCCTTCCCCAGCCCGGCGCCGAGCAGGAGCGCCAGCTTCACATCTCCCATGCCCATTCCCTTCGGGTAGGCGACGAGAGCGAGGAAGAGGAAGAGCGAGGCTCCGAGCGAGCAGGCGACCCACTCGACCGTGCGGCCCGGCTCGAGCGCGATGTTGGCGGCGAGCACGACTGCGAAGGACGGGAGCACGATCAGGTCGGGGAGGATGCGCCGCTCGGCGTCGATGGCGGAGAGGACGACCAGCGCAGCGCAGAAGTACGCGGCGACCAGAGCGTGTCCAGAAAGGCCAAAGCGCAGGAACGAGGCTGCGATCAGGAGCGCGGTGGCCAGCTCGACCGCGGGATAGCGCCAGCCGATGCGCGTGCCGCAAGAGCGGCAGCGGCCACGCAGGGCGGCGTAGGACACCAGCGGGACGTTGTCGTGCCACGCGATCTCCGAGCCGCACGTGGGACACGCCGAGCGCGGCTTGACGAGCGAGCGCCGTTCGGGCAGCCGCGCAGCGACGACGTTCAGGAAGCTTCCCAGCGCGAGCGCTGGTGCGAAGACGAGTGCGGCGAGGGCTACGTCCATCGCCCCTCTCTATCGGCCGACGCGGTCGCGATCGTGAGTGAGATGCTGGGTGGCCGAGCGAAAACCGAGCAAACCAAGGACGCAGGGAGCCCGCGTACTGAATCTAAGTACGTGGGCGACCGAGGACGCAGGGATGCGACGGTTTGCAGCCGGCCAAGCGGCACCGGAACTCACGGTCGCGACCGCGAAACCTAACCGCTGTAGAGCTTCGGCGCGTTCGGCTGCGCGTAGACGGCGGGGTTGCCCGGCATGCCGGCGGGCACCGTCTGGATGACCGGAAAGCTGTCGCTCGAGACGTTGTTCGAGAAGACGATGTAGCTTCCGACGAGCGGGCCGTCCGTCTTCGCATTGTTGAGGAAGTTCACCCCGTTCGTCGCGTAGATGCCGCCCTGGAGCTGGGAGCTCGTGGCGAGCTCGACGCTGAAGCCGGAGGGGACCTGCTCGCCGCCATTTCCGTTCGCGCCGTTTCCGCCGACAACGAACGTGAGCATCTCCTTGTTCGGATCCCAGGCCGAGAAGTCGCACTCCGACGCCGAAACGCCGCCGCAGAGCTTGCCGTCCAACCTCAGCGTCCCGGATACGTAGATCGTCGCGCGCCCGTTGTATTGGTTCAGCGAGTTGTTGGTCATCTTCAGGCTGCCGTCGATGAACATCGTTCCGTAGGCCGTGAGGGTCTTCGAGGTCGCGTCCCAAGCGAGCTCCCCGGTCGGATACTGCGTGCAGATGGGGGCCGTCTGGCCCGAATAGCTCGGCGGCGGCAGGCAGCCGGACGGCGAGCGCGCCGGTCCGATG
>JAIBJP010000009.1 GCA_020029625.1 Actinomycetota bacterium
GAGGGCCTGGAGCTCGTCCCGCACCCGTGCCGAGGAGAGCTCGCCGACGAGATCCATCTCGACACACGCCTTGGCCAGGCCGAAGGTGTGGGCGTCCATACGGAAGCCGTACCGAGTCTCGTAGCGGACGGCGCGGAAGATCCGCGTCGGATCGTCGATGAACGAAAGGTTGTGCAAGACCCGGACGACTCCCCCCGCGAGGTCGCGGTGGCCCCCGAAGTAGTCCACCAGCCGGCCGAAGTCGGCCCCTTTCAGCGACACGGCCATGGCATTGATCGTGAAGTCGCGGCGGTAGAGGTCCTGGCGGATGGAAGCCTGCTCGACCGTCGGCAGAGCGCCCGGATGGTTATAGAACTCCGTGCGGGCGGTTGCCACGTCGACGCGGCTCCCGTTCCCGTAGAGCACGATCGCAGTCCCGAACTTCTCGTGCGGGACGACCCGACCGCCGAGCTCGCGGGCAAGGGCCTCCCCGAGCGCGATGCCGTCCCCCTCGACGGCGATGTCGACGTCGAAGTTCGGCTCGCCCATGAGCACGTCGCGAACGGCGCCGCCTACCAGATAGACACCCTCGAACGGCTCGCTGACGGCCTGCACTGCCTCGAACACCTCCTGGAGGCTCTCGATTGCGAGCAGCCGCTCGCCCAGGTCAGGCCCGCCAGGCTCCTCCTCGGCGACCAGGGGCTCCTCGAGCGCCCGCAGAAGGTCGCTGCGCGTCACGACGCCGACGATCTCCTCTCCGCGTACGACCGGCACCCGGCCGCCCTCAGATGCGGCAACCAGGCGCATGACCTCCGGGAGCGGCGTCTCTTCCGAGCACGTGACGACGTCCGAGCTCATCACGCTCTTCACCGGGGCGTGCGAGAGGCCGTGCCCGATGGCCTTGTCGAGGTCTTCCCGGGTGACCATGCCGACCAGGCGTCTCGGCTCCCCCACCTGTATGCCGCTCTGGCGATGCTGCTGACAGAGGATCATCGCGTGAGAGACTGTGTCGTCCGGGGAGACGAAGCGCGGTGGACGCGACATCATCTCTCCGGCCGTGAGGCGGCGACGCACGGCGCCGGGAAGGGCTTCCAGCACTCGCCTGCGGGCGTCGTCGAGCGAGCCGCGGTGGATGGCCGAGGCCGCCTGCGCATGGCCACCGCCTCCCAGCGCCTCGGCGACGGCGGCCGCATCGATCTCCGCCACTCTCGTGCGAACGACGCAGAAGACACGGTCCTCCATCTCGACGAGACAGACGAGCGCGCGGCAGTCGGTCAGGTCGACGATCTTGTGGGCGAGATTCGAGACGCCGTCGACGTACTCCGGCGAGCGGATGGCGGTCACGAGGATCTCGAAGCCCGCCACCTTGTGCGTCTCCGCCGCGGCCAGCAGCGCGTCCAGAAGCCGGCGCTCGGCCTCGCTCAAAGGAGCATGGAGGTATTGCGCGACCATGTCCTGGCTCGCGCCGTGTCGCAGGCACCACGCCAGCGCTTCCGCGTCGCGAAGCGAGACTCCCGCATAGCTCAGCGACCCCGTGTCCTCGTGGATACCGAGCGCGAAGACGGTGGCCTCGAGCGGTGTGACGTCGAGTTCTCGCTCGGCGAGGATCGAGACCATCGTGGTCGTCAGGGCGCCGTCGTCCGAGCGGACGACGTTCTCCGGCCGGACCCAGTCGAGCTTCTCGTCCCCGTGGTGGTCGAAGAGGACGACCTCGACCTTCGAGTCCCGCGCGACACGCTCGAAGTCGCCCAGGCGAGCGGGGTGCGACGTCTCGACGACGATGAGGCGCTCGATCGCCTCGAGGTCGACCCGTCCCTGCTCGGCGACGTCGAGCTCCTCCGCGTGCAGGCGATAGAAGTCCCGGACGTTGCGGTTCAGGGAGCCAGAGAGCGCGACGACGGCCCCCGGGTAGAGGCGTCGGGCCGCGAGCATCGCCGCGAAGGCGTCGAAGTCGGTGTTCGCGTGGGTGACGATGACATCCACGCCTCAAAGGTTAGACCGGGCTGGGCAAGCCCCCCCGGGCGGGGGATATGACGGGCGGCAATGCCGACGACTATTGGTCGGAACGCGGAAAAGCTCGATTCCCCGTGGCGGCCGGGGTCAACGTCTTGGGTCGAACACAAAACTCAACGCTGCGTGTCTTTCTTGCCGTCCTGTTGATCGGGTTGGTCACGGTCGCCCCTGCGGCGAGCGCGCCGAGCGTTCCTACCACCACGGGACCCGCTGACGGCACCGACGTCACGTTCCTCCCCGCGTTCGCCTGGGAGCGCGCAGCCGGAGCCGACCACTACGAGTTCCAACTCGCCGCCGACACGGGCTTCAACTCCGTCGTCTACTCGGTCTCGACGAAAAACACGCGCGCGACGCCGGACAAGACGGTTCCCAACGGGACGTACTACTGGCGCGTTCGCAGCATCGACTCGGCAGGCGACGCCTCAGGCTGGAGCCCGTTCTCGACCATCGTCAAGCTTTGGGCGGGCCAACCGGTACTCAACTCACCGGCGAACGGCGCCCTCATCTCCTATCCCGCGGACCCACTCATTCTCCGCTGGGCGGCCATGCAGGGCGCCGCGAAGTATCGCGTCTATATCGCGCCCAATTCAGGTCTGACGAACCTCGTCAGCGGGTCGAACCCGTTCGAAGTCCAGGCACTGAACCTCGTCCCGAACGTCCTGCTCCCGCAGAACACCTACTACTGGGCGGTCACGCCTCTCGACGCACAGGGGAATCCGGGCGAGCAGTCTCCGATTCGGTCGTTCTCCTGGGTCTGGCCGTCGACCACCACGCCGGCACTGACCGACCTGAACGCCACCAGCGAGGTCTTCGACCCGCAGTTCTCTTGGGATCCAATCCCGGGAGCCGCCCGTTACGAGGTCGAGGTCAACTCGGACGACAACTTCGACCCGGCCTCGAAGGCCTGCTGCTCGGACAAGCCGATCTCTACGACCCTGACACCCCTCGAGGTCTTCGCCAACAACACGTACTACTGGCGCGTCCGTGCGCTCGACCGGGATGGGAATGCCGGCGTGTGGAACGAGGGTGAGCCCTTCATCAAGAGGTTCGACAACTACCCGGACCTCAGCGAGGACTCGATCAAGCGGCTCCGCATGCTCGATGCCAACGACCCGACCGGGGATCTCACCGGCGTTGTCCCGTACGCCACGGACGACCCGATCGTGGCGTGGGATCCGGTTCCCGGAGCGGCGAGCTACGAAGTCGAGGTCGTCCCGTTCGAAGCCCCCAACGTGGGCGATCCCATTCAATGCAACTGGGGCGCCTCGACCTTCAGGAAGTGGAACGTGAAGACAGCCTCGACGTCGTGGACCCCCCTGGGCAGCGGCTCCACCGCCTCGGCTCCGTTCCCGACCAACGGGTTGTTGGTGTCCAAGGACTTCAGGGGCCTCGTGGCGGGCGAGTCCTACTGCGTCAGGGTGCGCGCCCGCAGCGGCCGCGTGACGCTGACCACGGCCATCTGGGGCGACCACACGTACATCGGCAACGGCAGCGACGAGCCGTCCTTCAATTTCACCGACTTCCCGGTCGGCGCTCCCTGCTCGGCCTGCAACGTTGGCTACCTCGGCGCGGACGACTATTCGCTTCCGGTCCGCGGCGAGACGGTCGGCGCCAATCCCCTCTTCACCTGGAAGCCGATCGCGGGCAAGCAGTCCTACTGGGTGATCGTCGCCAAGGACCCCTCGTTCACCACGATCGTCGACTACGCGTTCACGCAGACCCCCGCCTACGCCGTCCGTACGGGTAGCGCGGCGCGGACGTACGCGGACGAGGAGACCTCGTACTACTGGGTGGTGCTGCCGGCAAGCGGAACGAACGGAAGCGGCGCCCCCGGCAACCCAGCCAATGGGGCCTACGCCGACTTCGAGAAGCAGACCACGCCCCCCGCCCAGCTCGCCCCTCTCGACGGCGCGGTCTTCACGGGACAGCCCACATTCGAGTGGACGTCGGTCTTCGGAGCCCGCCGCTATCACCTGCAGGTCGACGACGAGTTGAGCTTCAGCTCACCCATCGACAACATCGTGACGTCCTCGACGGCCTACACCTCGCTGAAGAGCTACAACTCGGCCCAGACTTTCTACTGGCGCGTCGCTCCCGAGGACGAGAACAACACCGGGCTGACGTGGACGGACCCGAACACGTTCCAGGTCGACCTACCGACGCCCGTCATGAACACAGGCGATCTCGGGACGGGCGACTTCCTCCCGGTCGTGCAGTGGCAACCCGTCGGCGGCGCGGTCGAGTACGAGCTTCAGGTGCAGGAGGCGGACGGCGACCACAAGGAGTACGCCGGCTTCCCTTCAACCGCAGCCTCCTGGGAGAAGATGTCCGGCGTCGGGATCCTCACGCTCAAGATCCGGGCGCTTTTCCCGACGTCGAGCACGCTCACCCGTGTCGCGGGCCCCTGGTCGGACCCCACGATCTTCACGCACACGATTCGAGAGCCCGCCAATCCGGCCTCCGAAGCCGGCCAGAACCGGCTCGTACTCAGCTGGGATGCGAAGACCGGCACGAAGCAATACAAGGTGCAGGTCTCGTCGCGAGAGGACTTTGCCCCGTTCATCGAGAGCAAGTTGACCGACAACCCCACCTTTGCTCCGACGCTGAACTCGGGCTCCTACGCGAGCGGCGGCCACTTCTTCTGGCGCGTGGCGGCCGTCGACTCCGACGGGAACGTCGGCGACTGGGTCACCCGGACGTTCGATCTTCCAGCGCTGACCACCGTCGCGCCTGCGCTCAAGCAGTTCAAGCTCTCCTCCACCGGGAGGCTGGTCAAGAATCGCAGCCGGGCGGTAACCGTCACGGTCAAGAACCTCAGCAACCTCATCCCCGTGTTCGGCGCCAGCGTCCGCGCCTCCGGCCAGGGCGTCCTGGTCACGAAATACACCAACTCGAACGGCGTAGCGAGCTTCACGTTGAGGCCGACGAGGCTCGGTCTCGTCACCTTCCGCGTCTCGAAGAGCGGCTACGCGACGAAGACCTTCACGAAGCGCGTCTACGCCCCGTAGCCAGCGCGACTGGCCGGCGGCGGCTTGAGTCGCGCGAAGCCCGGCTAGGTGTGGGCCACGACTTCGATCTCGACGAGTGCTCCCGACGGGAGGCCCGCGATCTGCACCGTCGCTCGCGCAGGGAATTCCGGGCCTACAAAACTCGCGTAGACGTCGTTCATCGCCGGGAAGTCGCCGAAGTCGACGAGGAAGATGGACGCCTTGAGGACGTTCGCCAGGCTCGAGCCGGCTGCTTCCAGGACGGCGGAGATGTTCTTCATCACCTGCTCGGTCTGCGCCTCGATGCCGCCCCCGACGACCTGATTCGTCTCGGGATCGATCCCGACTTGGCCCGCGACGAAGACGAGGCCGCCGTGCACGATGCCCTGGGAGTAAGGCGCACCCTGAAAGGGAGCCGGCGCTCTCTCGGTGTGAACCACCCGCTTGCTCATCCGGAATCCACGCGTTCGATGCTCGCGCCGAGCGCCCGCAGCCGCTCGTCGATCCGCTCGTAGCCTCGGTCGATCTGGCCGGCGTTCCCGATCCTCGACGTCCCCTCCGCGCAGAGGCTCGCAATCAACATCGCCATGCCCGCGCGGATGTCCGGGCTCTCGAGCCGTTCCCCGTACAGCCGACTCGGACCGCTTACGACGGCGCGATGCGGATCGCAGAGGATGATCCGGGCCCCCATCCCGACCAGCTTGTCCACGAAGAAGAGGCGGTTCTCGAACATCTTCTCGAAGATCAGGACCGTCCCGTGCGCCTGGGTCGCGACCGCGAGCGCAATGGACGTGAGATCCGCCGGGAACGCAGGCCACGGGCCGTCCTCGATCTTGGGAATCTGGGAGCCGATGTCGTCCTTGACCACCAGCTCCTGCCCTCCCGGGACGCGAACGGAGTGCTCGCTCAGCTCCCAGCTGACGCCGAGCCGGTCGAAGCCGGGCCAGATCGCCGACATGTGGTCGGGGACGACGTCCTCGATGAGAATGTCGCCGTCCGTCACGGCCGCGAGCCCGATGAAGCTCGCGACCTCGATGTGATCCGGACAGATGCGCCACTCCCCTCCGCGAAGTCGGTCGACACCGCGGACGCGGAGGACGTTCGAGCCGATCCCCTCGATCTCGGCGCCGAGCGAGACGAGGAAGCGGCACAGATCTTGCACGTGCGGCTCGCTCGCGGCGTTGGCGATCACGGTTTCGCCCTCGGCGAGCACGGCCGCCATGAGGACGTTCTCCGTGCCGGTCACGGAGGCTTCGTCGAGGAAGATGTACGCGCCGCGCAGGCGTTCCGCGCGCATCGTGTAACGACGATTCGCGTGGATGTCCGCGCCGAGCTGGGAGAGCGCATGAATGTGGGTGTCGAGTCGCCGGCGCCCGATGACATCCCCTCCCGGAGGAGGCACGATCGCTTCGCCTTCGCGGGCGAGCAGTGGCCCGGCGAGGAGGATGGACGCGCGGATCCGGCTACAGAGCTCCTCATCGAGCTCGCGCTTCGACAATCCACTCGCGTGGAGGCGAACCTCCCCCGAGCCGACATGCTCGACCTCCACGCCGAGGTCGGCAACGAGCGCGAGCATCGTCTCCACGTCCCTGATCGTCGGGACGTTCGAGAGCAGAACTGGCTCTTCCGTGAGCAGGCATGCCGCCACGATCGGCAAGGCCGCGTTCTTGTTGCCGGCGGCGCGGATCGTGCCGTTCAGAGGCCGGCCGCCTTCGATGACGAAGGCTTCCACCAGGGCGTCGGTGACGAGAGTTTCAGGCATCAAGATAGACCCGGCCTCGGACAGTAGTACGAAAGGCGGAGGGTATGCTAGTCAGCCCGATGGACGTGACTCGCGAGCAGGCGTGGGAGACTCTCACGCGCTACACGCAGAGCGAGGCGCTCCGCCGTCACGCGCTCGCCGTGGAGGCGGCGGTCGGCTGGTACGCGCAGGTGTTCGGCGGGAACGAGGAGCTCTGGCGAGCTACCGCCCTCCTCCACGACTTCGACTACGAGATCCATCCCACGCTCGACAAGCACCCTCAGGACGGCGCTCCGATCCTGCGCGAGGAGGGCTACCCCGAGGAGCTGATCGAGTCCGTCCTCTCCCACGCCGAGCACCTCGAGCTGCCCCGTGACACGGAGCTCAAGAAGACGCTCTTCGCCTGCGACGAGCTCGCGGGATTCATTCACGCCTGCGGACTCGTCCGGCCTGACGGGATCGAGACGCTGGAGCCGAAGTCGGTCCGCAAGAAGCTCAAGCAACCCTCGTTCGCCGCCGGCGTGCACCGGGACGAGGTCTACCGCGGCGCCGAGGAGCTCGGGGTCGCACTCGACGACCACATCCGGAACGTCGTCACAGCGATGCGGCCGATCGCCGGCGAGCTCGGGCTGCGGACGGCCTAGTCGAGCGCCGCGACGAGCCTGTGGAGGTCCTCGTCGCTCGTCCAGAAGCCGCACGAGGCCCGGACCCAGCCGAGGCCGGGGAGGTCGCGGACGATCACACCCGCCTCGGCGAGCCGGAGGACGACATCCGTCGACTCGCCTTCGGCTTTCCAGGTCACGATCGTGGACTGGCCGGGCTCCGTGATCACGTCATAGCGCTCGGCCAGAAGGCTCGTGAGCTTCTGAGCCTGACCGCGTGCGTGGTCGAAACGCTCGCTGCCCGCCTCCTCGGCGAACGCCAGCGACTCGAGCAGCCCGATGCCCGACGCGGCGGGAATCCAACCAGGGTCGAACCGAGCGGCTCCCTCGCGCACCTTGTAGGTGTACCCCTCCTCGAAATCCCAGGAGCCGTAGGAGGGCATCGCGAGGCGCATCTCGGCCACCCGATCCGGTCTTACGTAGAGAGCGCCTGTCACATCGGGGCCGAGGAGCCACTTCTGCGCGGACACGGTGTAGAAATCGCAGGAGAGACCGTGCACGTCGACAGGCATCGCGCCGGCCGCCTGCGCGCCGTCGACCAGCAAGGGAATCCCGCGCCCCGTTAGCTCGTCCACCGGAAACACGGCGCCGGTCAGCCACGAGACGTGGGAAAGAGCTATGAGCCGCGTCCGGTCGCTGATCGCGGCGTCCAGCGCGCCGAGAGTTTCCGCGGCCGGCAGATCCCGCAACTCGACCATGCGGAGATCCGCGCCCGAGGCCTTGAGTCCACCAAAGAGGCCCGGGTGTTCCGAATCCGTGGTCACGACCTCGTCGCCTTCGCCGATGCCGAGGCCGTTGAGGACGACATTGCAGCCCTCCGTGGTCGAGTTGGTGAGCGCAACCTCTTCGGGCCGGGCCCCGATGACGCGTGCCAATGCACCTCGCAGCTCGTCGCGGCGCGCGAGCATCGCCTCGAAATAGAGGCGGCTCGACCGCCCCTCTTCGAGATCCCGAGCGAGCGAGGCCACCATCGCCGCCACTGTCCGGCGTGGCAGGGGACCATTGGTTCCCGCGTTCAGGTAGGCGAAGCGTTCCAGAACGGGAAGCTCGGCTCGGATCGCGCTCAGCTCCACGCGATCACCGCCTCAACCGGCGCATGGTCGGAAAGAAGGTGGCCGTTCACCCGCCGACGTTCCCTCGGCCATCGGTCCGGGCCGCGCTCGAGCTGGAGACCCCGAACGAGGATCTGGTCGATTCCGGCGATCGGAGGCGAGAAGTCCGGGACCGTGAACCGGGGCACGTTGAAGTCCCCGCAGAGCACCACGCGCTCCGCCCCGCGCAAGAACTCCGCGGCGAGCCCCACCTCGACCTTCGCGCGGTCGGGGTTGTTCGTGGCGTGCAGGTTGCCGACGACGAGCCTCCTGTCGTCGATCCCAACCTCGACGACCTGGCAGACGCGTCGCTGACGACCGCCCGTGATCGCCTCCCAGCGCGACACCTCGGGGTTCATCACGTAGGCGTCATGCTTCCCGACCTCGAAGTGCGGGTTGAGGAGGACGGCGTTGGCCTGGCCCGCCATGGTGAAGCGCACGCGCACCGGATCGAGATCGCTGACAATCCGGGCGACGGGCCCGAGGAAGTTCGGAACCGTGACCGCCCAGACAGCCTGCATCCCGCTCCAGCGCTCGAGCCGTCCAAGCGACCAGAGCGGCACCTCCTGTAGGGCGACGATGTCGGGCGCATCCAGGCTGACCAGGCGCGCCATCCGCTCCAGGTACGTCCCCCCGGTCTTCGGATACGTGCGTCCGTGATAGAGGTTCCATGTGCGGACGAGCAGGCCCACAGCGCGGGCAGCATAGGAACGTGGCCAGGCGCTTCGTCGATCTCGTCCACCGGCAGCTCGATCTCTTCGCAGCCGAGCAGGCGGGCCTGATCGCGGACGTCGAGGCGGCGCTCGGGGCCTACGACCATGCACCACGCGGCGAGGCTGAAGAGCGCTACGGCGATTTCCTCGACCTCGTCGAGACGGGCACCGACGAGCTGATCGACCTGCGCGAGCACTACGCGGCCTCGCTCGACGACGAAGCTGCCGAGGAGTACCGGGATGTCTTCAACGATGTCGTCCGCGAGCGCCTGCCTCGCTTCGGCCTCGAGCTTTAGTAAGTCCCCGCACTAGCGCTTGACGCGGAAAAAGCCCTGAGGCGCGAGCCCGGCGACAGCTCCGGTGACGGGGTCGCAGGTGAGGCCACGATCCTCGCGACCCTCCTTCCGACGGACCGCCGCGCGAACGACGAGGCCGCCGAGGAACCGGGCCGGCTCGGGAGGGAAGCGGGAGGGGACGCCGCGGTTCAAGCCCGCTCCCGACCATTCGTCGGCGAGCCCGAGGGCGCTCGAGGCCAGGATCTTGGCGAAAGTGAGCGACGGCGCCACGCCGTTCCCGGAGTAACCGGTCCCGTAGACGATCGGGACATGGCCCGGCAGGCGCCCGGCGAAGGGAAGTCCGTCAGTCGTCCGGTCGATCGGCCCTCCCCAGGCGTTGGTCACCGGCACGCCCTCCGCGGTCGGCACCAGGCGGACGAGGTCCGCCTTCAGATCCTCGGTCTGGCCGCCGCTGTAGTCGAAGTTCGAGTTCACGCGGCCGCCGAAGGCGAGCCGGCCGCCGCCGCGGCCGAAGGCGACGCGACCATCTTTGGTCGTCCGGTAGTAGTGCACCATCAGGCGGCTGTTCGAGATCGCCTCGCCCCCGGTCCAGCCGCTCTCGGCGAGCCGCTCCGGCATCGGCGCCGTCGCCACCATGTCGCTTGCGACCGCGACGAGGGCGCGGGAAAGCTCGGGGATCTTGATCGCCCAGGCGTTTAGCGCGAGAACGATGGCCCCGGCGCGGACCGACCCGGAAGGCGTCCGCACGGACCCGGCCCCCCGGTCGAGGTCAACCATCGCCGTGCGCTCGTGAATCCGCACTCCACGCTCGAGAGCAACGCGCCGGAGACCGCGCGCGAGAAAGGCCGGCTGGACGGTGGCCGCGCCCTTCTCGTAGGCGGCGCCCAGGTGCATGGGCGAGCCGGCACGAGCCTGAACATCCTCCGCGCTCAGGAGCTCGAACGGATGCTCGCCGTACGCCTCCGCGGCTGCGACGGCTCCCTCCCAGGAGCCGACCTGCGCAGGAGAGGTCGCCGTCCAGAGCCAGCCGCCCTGGTGGAAGTGCGCGTCCACGCCCTCGCGCTCGCAGAACTCTCCGATCTCCTCGACCGCCGCCTCGGAGGCCTTCACGAGCCGGAGGGCCTCCTCGTCCCCCACTCGCTTCCGGAGAGTCTCGATCTTGGGCCACCACGAGAGCGCAAAGCCACCGTTTCGCCCGGACGGCCCGCCACCGCAGATATCGGCTTCGAGCAAGACGACGGAGGCATCCGGCTGGAGCTCCTTGACGCGCAGCGCCGTCCAGAGGCCCGTGTAGCCCCCGCCGACGACGCAGACATCGGCCTCGATGTTCTCGCCGAGCTCGGGAGTCTCGGCCGCCTCCTCGCCTAGAAGCGCCTCCTGGAGCCAGAGGGAGCGAGCCGCGGCCACTCGCCCTACCCTAACGAGCGTTCAGCGGATGCCGCTGTCGAACGCGAGGGTCACGTTCGTGAACCCGTGTTCTCGAACGGTCACCTCGACGGGTTTGAGCAGCGGCAGGGCTTCGGCTTCCACTTCCGACTGGAGTACGTAAGCGCCCGGTGCGAGTCGCACCTCGAAACGTCCTTCCGCGTCTGTCTCGACGGTCGCAACGACCTTGTCATCCTTTCGCACTACGAAAGAGCCCTCGTACGGGGGCTCGGCGACGGTACACGGCTCCACGGGGCAGGCGGGTGAGAGCACCGCACGCCCGCGGATGCCCGAGTCCGAAGACGCGCCTGAGCTCCCGCCGCAGGCCGAGAGAACCGTGACGGCGGCAAGGAGGCAAACGAGCTTCATGCCGGTGAGACTGGCCGCGGCGCCGGATGGTTCCCTAGAGCTCGTGTCAGAATGCGGCCTCGTCGCCGGGGTGCGATAGGCGGTGCGAGGCGCGGACGCAGGGAGCGCTCGTAACGTCATTGATCGACGCGTTAGCGTGCGACCGAGGACAACGCATCGCGCCGATCTAACGCGGCCCGGCGGCTCAGGTCCTCATTTTGAGACGGGCTCTTAGCGGCCGCCGAAGTGGTGCGGTCCCGGCATCGCCGCGACGACCTCGGCCTCGTTGGCCGCTTGCCGAGCGAGCGGCCCGAGGGTCGTGAACTCCTCCACGACGACGTTCCTGTTGCGCTCGTAGCGCTCGAAGCGGCCGCGAGCGAGCAGGAGCGGCTCCCCCCGGACGAGCGCCCGGTGGCGCTCGTACACGGCCGGCGGAACGACGAGGTTCACCTGGGCGTGCTCGTCCTCGAGAAGCATGAAGACGACGCCGTTCGCAGTCGCGGGGCGCTGGCGCGCAACGACGAGGCCGGCAATGGTCACCGGGCTCCTGTTCTCCAGATGCTCGAGGTCGAGGCTCGTCAGGACCTGGGCGGGGAGATGGGGCCGCAGGAGCTCGAGCGGATGCACACCCACGGAGAGGCTGGTCGTACGATAGTCGGCCAGCATCCGCTCCCACGGAGTCTGTTCGGGGAGGTCGGGGATCTCCGAGGTGGGCTCGAGCGGGAGGGCCAGCTGCCTCTCCGCGCCGCCGGCTCCCACGCTCGCCGAACGTGGAGCCAACCCGAGCCGCCAGAGGAGCTGTCGCCGTGGCCATCCAAACGAATCGCATGCTCCCGACGCGACCAGAGCTTCCAGCGCCGGCCGGTCGAGCGGTGCACGCTGGGCCAGCTCGATCACGCTGCGGAAGGAGCCCGCGCGCTCGCGCTCCTCGACGAAGTCCTTTGCAGGCCCCTCGCCGACGCCCTTGACGTAACCCAGCCCGACGCGGACGCCGTCGCCTTCGATCTGGCACTTGTCGGAACTCGTGTTCACGTCCGGAGGCAGCACCTCGACTCCGCGGCGCTGTGAGTCACGAATGAGGCTGGCGGGCGGGTAGAAGCCCATCGGCTGGGCGTTCAGGAGGGCGCAGAGAAACTCGGCAGGATAGTGGTGGCGCAGCCAGGCCGACTGGTAGGCGAGCAGCGCGAAAGCGGCCGCATGCGACTTGGGGAAGCCGAACGAGGCGAAGCCGTTGATCTTCGTGAAGACGAGCTCGGCGGTCGCCCGGTCGACGCCGTTGCTCGCAGCGCCTTCGTAGAAGCGCTCGCGATAGGCCTCGATGGCGTCGTGGCTCCGCTTGCGGCTCATCGCCCGTCGCAGGCCCTCTGCCTCCCCCACGCTGAAGCCGGCGAGCGCCATGGCGACGTCGAGCACCTGCTCCTGGAAGATGATCGCGCCGAGGGTGTCCTCGAGGCACTCGGCGAGGAGCGGGTGGTCGTAAGGGACTGCGTAGTCCGGGTCCTCCCGCTTGCGCTGCCGGCGCTCGACGTACGGATGCACCGCCTTCCCCTGGATCGGCCCCGGGCGCACGAGCGCGACCTGGACCGTGAGGTCGTCGAGGTTCTCCGGCCGGGTGCGGAGGAGGCTCTGCATCTGGGCACGGCTCTCGATCTGGAAGAGACCGACGGTGTCCGCCCCCTGGATCTCCCTGTAGACCGCCTGGTCGTCGAGCGGGATACGCGAGAGGTCGATCGTCTCGCCGCGCAGGCGGACGATCTGGTCGACGCATTCCTCGACCGCCGAGAGCATGCCCAGGCCGAGGAGATCGATCTTGAGGAAGCCGGCATCGGCGCAGGAGTCCTTGTCCCACTGGCAGTTACGCCGCCCTTCCATGGCCGCAGGCTCGACGGGGACGATCTCGACGAGCGGTCGGGTGGAGATGACCATGCCGCCCGGATGCTGGGAGAGGTGGCGCGGGAGGCCCCCGATCTCTGCTGCAAGCTCGCCGAGCGCCCGCCAGCGCGGCGAGCGGAGCTTGGCTGCCGCCCCGGGCAGGTGCTCGATTTCCTCGGCGACGCGGCGAGGACTGCCCTCGGTCAGGCGCGCGAGCCGCTCCAGCTCGGCCGGCGGGAGCCCGAGCGCCTTCCCCACGTCACGAATGGCCCCGCGCGAGCGGTACGTGGAGAAGCTCGCCACGAGAGCCGTGTGCTCGGGGCCGTATTTCTCGATCACGGCGACGATCAGCTTCTCGCGGATGTCGCGGGGAAAATCGAGGTCGATGTCCGGCACCGCGACCAGCTCACGGTTGAGGAAGCGCCCGAGGGCGAGGCCGGCCGAGACCGGATCGACGTGGGAGAGGCCGGTGAGGAAGCAGACGATCGAGCCGACCGAGCTTCCCCGCCCCCTCCCGGGGGGAAGCAGATGGCGCGGCGAGCCGGTCCCTCTCACCTCGAAGGAGACCTCGCGGGCGAGCTCGAGCACCTCCCAGTGGAGAAGGAAGAAGCCCGAGAGGCCTAGCTCGGCGATCAACGCCAGCTCCTCCCGCAACCGGGCTTCCGCTTGGGTGCGCAGGGAAGCAGGCGCATTCCTGTAGCGGTCCCGAAAAGCTTGCTCGCAGACCCGCGCGAGCTGGACGTCCGCGGGATCGAGGCCGTCTGAGAAGTCCGGATAGCGGTAGCCGAGCTCCTGGGTGAGATCGAACTGCAGACGCTCGGCGAGCCCGGCGGTCGCCAGGACTGCGCCGGGGTCGTCGGGGAAGCGGGCGGCGGCCTCCGTTGGGGATAGGAGGGCTCGCTCTTCGTTCCCATGCCGTTCCGCCTCGCAGGCCTCCAGCGGAACCTTGTGCTTCACGGCCACGAGCACGTCCTGCAGGTGGACGCGACGCGGATGGTGCGCGTGCGGGTCACCGGTCGCGATCGTGCGGAGGCCGAGCTCCCGGGCGAGGTCGCGGAGAGCGGCGTTACGGCGGGCGTCGCCGCGGGAGTACGGGCGCTGCAGCTCGACGAAGAAGCGGTCGCGGCCGAAGGCGCGTGCGAGGCGCGCGGCCGCGTTCGGATTCCGGACGGCAAGACCGTGGCGAGCACAGCCGGATAGACAGACGAGGCCCTCGTTCTGCTCCGCGAGCAGGGTCGGGTCAAGGCGCGGGTTCAGGCGCTCATGCGCGTGTGCGGCCGTGAGCAGGCGACAGAGGTTCGCATAGCCTCGCGGCGACTCCACGAGGAGCGTGACGTGGGAGCCGTCGGCGAGCGTCGTCTCCGCGCCCGTGATCGGCTTGACGCCGACAGCCTTGGCGGCGTGGGCGAACTCGAGCGAGCCGTAGACGCCGTCGTGGTCGGTGAGCGCGAGCGCGGAATAGCCGAGCTCGGCCGCGCGCACGGCCAGCTCCTCGGGAAGCGAGGCGCCGTCGAGGAAGGAGTAGGCGGAGTGGGCGTGGAGCTCGATGTAGCTCATGCGTTACGTTCCGCGTGCCACCCGCGCGACTTCCAGCGATACGCTGATAGCGGGTGGTGGTACGGGGTGGCCCCACTAAATTGGAGGTTGAAACCGTGGACGCGCAGGCCCGCTTCGACGAGATCGTCGACGACGTACTGGCGAAGAACGGAGACCTCGAGAAGACGCAGATGATGGGGATGCCGTCCGTGAAGCGGAACGGCAAGCTCGTCGTCGGCTTCTGGAAGGACACGATGGTCTTCAAGCTTCCGGATGCCGCTCGACGAGAGCAGGCGCTCGCCCTCGACGGAGCGGCCCTGTTCGACCCCGGCGGACGCGGACGGCCGTTCAAGGAGTGGGTCGCCGTCCCGCACAGACACGCCGACCGCTGGCCCGCCTTGGCCGACCAGGCCCTCGAATAAGTGGCCACGACCGCCAGTCCCGACCACTAGGCCTTCTGCTTGAACCACCTCTCCCGCTCTTCGTCATAGAAGACCGCGACGTTCTCGCCCGTCTCGAGGACGAGGTCGAAGTACCGCCGCCGTACCGGCTCGTCCGTCCACCAGCGGTCGGCCACGCGCCATTCTTCGCGCAGGGACGAGACCACCACCCCACCGACCGCCGCCGGCGCTCCCTCGAGCGCCTCGACGTCGACCGGGCGGGGCTCGTTCAGTCGTCGCGCGGCACGAGAATCGCCCTGGTCTCGGGAATGCGCGACCACGGCGCAACCTCCACGACGGTGCAGACAGCGTCGATCCCGACAGCCGCACGCACTTGCCGCAGCCCTTCGCGGAGACGGCCTCGGAGTCGACTGCCGCGCGGGCGGACGAGCTCGGCCTGAGTCCCTACGGACTCCGTCAGCTCCCCCAGCTCGAGGCGAAGCTCGACCGCCGGCGCGGGCAGTTCTGAAAGTTTCGGCGCGAGCGCCTGCCGGAGCCGTGCTCGCTCGGCGGTCGGCTCGCGCAGGGTCACCGCCCGCCGCCAGGAGCCCCCGCCCACGAGCCTCGCGGAGACCGTCACACGCCGGGGCATCCGGCCGCCGCGCTCGTCGCGGGCGAGGAGGCGATCGAGGAGCGCCGACAGCGCCCGCGCGAGCGTGAGCTCGTTCGCTACCGGCTCGGGGAACTCGAGCGCCTCGGCGATCTCCGCAGGAGGCCTCCGGGCCGTGATCCGTGCGTCGCCTTCCCCGTTGGCGAGCCGCCAGGCCTCCCCTCCCTCCGCCCCCAGACGATCGGCGACCGCTGCCCGGGGAAGGCGGGCGAGGTCTCCGAGCCGTTTGACCCCCAGCTCGGACAGCTCCTCACGGCGCTCGGGACCAAGCGGGAGAAGATGGAGCGGCAGCGGCGCGAGAAAGAGCCCCGTCTCCTCGTCGTCGATGACGAGAGCACGCCCAGCAGGAGCGACGCTCGCGGCCGCAAGCGCGGCGAAACGCCGCTCAGCTACTCCTACCCGCGGCTCCCAAACGGACCCGACGGCGTCGAGCGCCCGCTGCACAGCAGCCTGCACTCCACCCGCGAGCCGTTCGATTCCACGAGTCTCGAAATAGACGCAGCCCGGCTCGGCGGGCTCCACCGCCAGACCGGCCTCTTCGAGCCGGCGCAGGATTCGCTCCCACTCCGCCTCGACGCCGGCCGGATCCTGCTCGACCAGGTGGAGATCAGGGCAGGTAGCGAGCGCCTCGGAGAGCCGCATTCCCGGGCGCACCCCCGCCCCCTCGGCTGCGCGTGTGCACGGACCGACGAGCGGCCGCTCTCCAGGCGTGGCCGCCAGGGCGACAGGTGCTTTGCGAAGCTCAGGCCGATCCCGGAGGGCGGCCCGCAGTGCGAAAGCTGGAATGTTCAGGCATGCGATCATGGGAACGTATGTTCTACACGAACACACGTTCTCCTGTCAAGAAGGAAGGAACAGCAAGCCAAGGAACGACGAAATGGGTCTGAAACGCGGCCTAGGAAAGATGGGTGTAAATCCAAAAGGCGGCGTACGCCATCCCACCGAAGCCAATCATCGTTCCGAGGATGGCGAGGACAAGGCCAAGGCGAAACATGGTCTATGCCTTGAACGGAACCCGGAGCCACGTGCCGGCGTCGGGCGCCTTGTCCTCCTGTCCGTTGTAGAGGCTCTTCGCACGAATCTGGATGTCCACATCGCTCGATCCGCCCGCAGGAACGAAGAAGACGTCGACCGGATGGACGAACTGCGCCGTCACGTTGTTCGGGCGCTCGACCGGAATCGGCTCGAAGGCCTGCCCTTCCCCGGTGAGATACACCGAGAGCTCGCCGCCGGAATAGACGATCTTGCCGCGGTAGTCCGGCGTGCCGTCGAGGTCGATGTCGTAGAAGATCGTGAGCCGATTCGGGCCATAGCGGTTGGGCCCGGGCCCGACGAGAACGTTCGAGCTCCAGGGCTCGTAGGTCGTGAGCGAGACCGCCAGCAGGTCGCCTTTCCGGGTGGCGTTCAGGTTGCGGATGTCGAGCTGGCCGTCGACGTCATCGGGATCGTTGCCCGCGAGCTCGGGCGCGGTCGTGGTCGTGGCGACCGTGGGCGCCGCCGCCTCGACCGTCGTCGTCGCCTCGACCGTCGTGGTGACCTCCACGGTCTCGGTTTCGCCTGAGGAACAGCCCGCCAGCACCAGCACCGCCACGAGCAGGATGCCCTTCATGCGCGAACTATCTCAGCCGCCGGGCCTCGCATCGCCACGAAGCGCGGCACCACGCTCGCGGCGTTCTCGCGAGCGCACCAGGCAAGGTCGGCTTCGATGCTCCGGTCGTGTGGGTTGACCGAAGCGCGGAAGGCGTCCTCGGCAGCCGGGAACGAGCGCGCGATCCTCACCGCCGCCTCGGCCCCATCCGTTCGTTCGCCGCCGAGCAGCTCGGCGATCCGGCCCGCGCAGTAGGCGTCGTCCAGAGCAAACCGGCCGTCGACGCCGGCGCAGACCACCTCCATGTCCTCCCCACGCTCGCGAGCCGCCGCCGCCACCGCCTCGAGGTTGAGCAGGCTGCCGACGAAGACGACGTCGCAGTCCGCCGCGGCCTCGACGATCGCTCGCGTTCCGTTGGTCGTCGTGAGGATCAACGTCTCAGCCTTAGGCTCGAGGAAATCCCGCGGCGAGTTGCCGAAGTCGAAGCCTTCGACGCGGAGCGCCTGCCGTTCTCCCGCGAGCACGGCGTCCGCGATCTCCTCCCGGAGCGCCTGCGCCTGCCCCACCTCGGCGCAGCAGAGCACCCGCCTATAGCCGCTTTCGAGCGCCTGGACGATCGTGGAGCTCGCCCGCAGGACGTCCACGACGATGCCCGTGGGGACCGCGGTTGCCTCGGCTGGTGCGAAGGCGACGTGCACGCGCACGGCTCATGACGTTATCCGCGCACGGCTCGTTACGATGAATCCGATGGCGACGCCCGAGCAGACGCAGACCCAGGTCTGCTACCGCCATCCACGGAATGAGACGGCTGTCAGCTGCTCCAACTGCGGGCGCCCCATCTGCACCGACTGCATGGTCTTCAGCGCCGTCGGCATCAAGTGCCCCGAGTGCGCCGGGCAGCCGACCGGGACGAAACGGGCCGCCACCCGGGTCCGGGCGGCTGCGAGTGAAGGCACCGGCTTCAGCGTGACCAACGCGCTGATCGTCGCCAATATCGCCGCCTACCTCGTGCAGGCCTCCGGAGGGGGGACGTTCACGAACCCCGCAGGCGAGATCTTCCAGAAGGGCTACCTGCGCGCATTCGAGGTCGGAGCCGGCGAGTGGTGGCGGCTCATCACGTACGGCTTCCTGCACGGGAGCCCAATCCACCTTCTCTTCAACATGCTCATGCTCTGGTGGTTCGGCCGGGCGCTCGAGGCTCTGTTGGGGCGGGGCCGCTTCCTCGCTGTCTACTTCCTGTCGATCCTCGCCGGGGCCGCAGGTGCCCTGCTTCTTTCGCCCACGAACCCGACCATCGGAGCATCGGGCGCCGTTTTCGGCATCCTCGGGGCGGGACTCGTTCTCGAGCGCAACCGCATCAACGTCTTCGGCGGATCTGCGCTGTTCATCGTGATCTTCAACCTCGCCTTCAGCTTCACGGTCTCATACATCTCGATCGGGAGTCACATCGGCGGGCTCGTCGGCGGCGCCCTCACGGTGCTCGTCCTCTCGCGCTTCGGCAAGGGGCACGCCGTCTACGGCCGCTTCGACCTCGCCGCGGCCGCGGGCCTCCTCGCGATCGGCGTCGTCAGCGTCGCCATCGCCTACCTCCGCGTGCGCGGGTACGCCTGACAGTCGAAATCCGAACACTGACGGACGGCGGCCAGAGCGCTCTCGAGATCGCCGAATACGTCGGGGAGTTCATCTCCGCCGCTCGAGAGAGCCTCGACCTCGCCCTGTACGACTTCGACCTCGAGCAGCCCACCGCCCGGCTCGTGGCGAGCGCGCTGTCGAACGTCGCCCGGCGTGGTGTCGCGGTTCGGCTGGCATTCAACGTGGACTACGAAAATCCGATCCCGGTACCCCCGCCCCCACGCGCCGAGCCGAACCTCATCGACGGCCTCGACGTGCCGACCAAGCCGATTCCGGGCGTTCCCGACCTCATGCACCATAAGTACGTCGTCCGTGACGGCAAATTCGTCTTCACAGGCTCGACCAACTGGACGGACGACTCCTGGAGCCGCGAGGAGAACGTCATCGCCGTCGTCCAATCGGATGGACTGGCGCACGCGTATGCAACCGACTTCGAGCAGCTCTGGAGCACGGGCAACGTCGCCGAGAGCGGCTTCGTCGATCCCAATCCCATCCGAGTGGAGGGGAAGCGCGTCCGGGCCTGGTTCTCGCCCGGCCACGGCGAGGCCATGGCGACGCGCATCGCGCACCGGATCAAGCGTGCCAAGAGCCGGATCCGCGTCTCTTCCCCGGTGATCACCTCCGGCCCAGTCCTGGGAGCGCTCGCGGAGACGATCTCGGACGGCAAGGTCGACGTCGCGGGGGTCGTCGACGCCACGCAGATGAAGGGCGTCTACCACCAGTGGACGCTGAACGGGAACGCCTCGTGGAAGATGCCGCTGATCGCCCGCGTGCTCGGCCAAGCACCGTTCTCCGGCAAGGAGTCGACGCCGTACGGCCAGGGAGACGTGCACGACTACATGCATGCCAAGGTCACCGTGACCGACGACTACGTCTTCGTGGGAAGCTTCAACCTCTCCCACTCGGGCGAGCGGAACGCCGAAAACGTCCTCGAGATCGAGGACGCCGAGCTGGCCGAGCGCCTGGCCGCATTCGTCGACGAGATCCGCGCCCGCTATTCCTCAGCGCCGCTTCCCCGGGGAGAAAGCACGCTCGAATAGGGGAAAGGCGACGCTTGCTCGTTTGCCGATACTTTGAGTCGGTGCGGCGGTCTCTCTTCCTCGCGGTCCTGGTCGTCCTCGCTCTACCCGCGTCGGCGAACGCCGTCCTGCTCGGCGTGGTCGGCGACAAGTCGCGCTTCCGCTCCCAGACGGGGCAGGTGTCCGACATTGGAATGAAGTTCACGACCTGGAATACGCACCTGGGCTACCCCGCGGGCATGGATCGGTTCTTCACGGAGAACACCCCGATTCCGATGGTCACGCTGCACACGAAGAACACGTACGGCAAGGAGGCGATCACGCCGCGTGGCATCGCCAGGGGCTACGGCGACCGCTACCTCGTTGCAATCAGCAAGGCGGCGAATCGCTTCGGCCGCGACTCGTACATTCGGCCGCTCGCAGAGATGAACGGGCACTGGAACTACTACTGCGCCTACAACTCGAACGGCTCCTATCGGGGCAGTGCCCACTCGACGGGGAACTTCCGCAGAGCCTTCCGCCGCATCTACCTGATCATGCACGGCGGAACGCATGCCGACATCAACGCTCGGCTCGCCAGCCTGGGCCTGCCGGGCCTTCGCGTCGCCGGCGACATCCCCGAGAATCCCTTCGTCAAGGTCCTCTGGAACCCGCAGGGCTACGGGAGCCCCGATCTGGCGAAGAACAGCGCGAACTCCTACTACCCCGGAGACCGCTACGTGGACGTCGTCGCGAACGACCTCTACGACATTCGCTTCAGGGCCGCATGGGACGCGAACCTGGCCCTCTTCAGGTCCCATCCCTCCAAGCCCTACGCGATCGGCGAGTGGGGCCTTTGGGGCATCGACGATCCCGCCTTCGTGCGGCACATGGCCCAGTTCGTCTCGTCCCACCCGCGCGTAGAGGCGATCGTCTACTACAAGAGCGAGCGCGGCACCATCTGGGACCTCGGCTCGAAGCCGAAGAGCCTGGCCGCCTACAAGCGCTACATCGTTCCGCTCGGCGGCTAGCCGCCTACCTGCACCTCACCGACGCCGGCTTCCTTGAGCGTGGCCTGGGCGGCCGCAAGCCGTGCGAGCGGCACGCGGTAGGGCGAGCAGGAGACGTAGTCGAGCCCCAGGTCGTGGCAGAAAGCCACCGAGGCCGGATCCCCGCCGTGCTCCCCGCAGATCCCCAGCTTGATGTCGGGCTTGACGCTCCTTGCGCGCTCGACTGCGATCTGCATGAGATCCCCCACGCCGCTCAGGTCGAGGGTCTCGAACGGGTTCTCGTTCAGGATCCGCTCGTCGAGGTAGTGCGTCAGGAACTTCCCCTCGGCGTCGTCGCGAGAGAAGCCGAGGGTCGTCTGCGTGAGGTCGTTCGTCCCGAAGCTGAAGAAGTCGGCGTGCTCCGCGATCTCGTCGGCCCGAACACAGGCTCGCGGGAGCTCGATCATCGTCCCGCAGAGATAGTCCACCTCCGCCACTTCGGCGGCCGTCCGCACAGTGAGTTCGCGCAGGCGGTGCAGCTCCTCGCCGAACGCCACGAGCGGATGCATGATCTCGACGAGCGGCGCAGCTCCCGTTCGCCCCTCCACCGCGGCCGCAGCCCGGACGATCGCGCGCACCTGCATCTCGTAGATCTCGGGATAGAGCAGCCCTAGCCGGCAGCCGCGCGTACCGAGCATCGGGTTCGCCTCGCGGAGCGCACGGATGCGGCGCGCCATCTCTGGCGACTCGGCCTCGGCGAGCGGAGGGAGGAACTCGTGCAACGGCGGGTCGAGCAGGCGGATGGTCACCGGGAGGCCCGCCATCGCCTCGAAGATGCCCTCGAAGTCCTCCTGCTGGTACGGGAGGAGCTTCTCCAGGGTCTCGCGCCGCTCGTCTTCGCCGGAGGCCATGATCATCGCCCGCACGATTGGGAGCCGGTCCTCGGCCATGAACATGTGCTCGGTGCGGCAGAGCCCTATTCCCTCCGCGCCGAACTCGCGCGCCTTCACAGCGTCCTGCGGCGTGTCCGCGTTGGCGCGCACCTTCAAGCGCCGCGCGTCGTCCGCCCAGCCGAGCAGCCGCTGGAAGTCCTCGTTGATCTGCGGGGGGACGAGCTCGACCTCGCCGACGATCACCTCGCCCGTGCCGCCGTCGATCGTGATCACCTCGTCCTCGGCGACCTCGCGGCCGTCGAGCGAGATCTTGCGGCCTTCGAGATCGATGGAGAGGCCTTCGCAGCCCGCCACGCACGGCTTCCCCATCCCGCGGGCGACGACGGCGGCGTGCGAGGTCATGCCGCCCTGAGCCGTGAGGATGCCGCGCGCCTCGAGGAGGCCGTGGATGTCGTCGGGATTCGTCTCCCAGCGGACGAGGATGACGTCCTCGCCGGCCTTGCCACGCTCTTCGGCGGTATCGGCGTCGAGCACGACCTTCCCGGTCGCCGCCCCGGGTGAAGCGTTCAGGCCCTTCGCGGCCGCCTCGTAGTGGGCCTCCGGGTCGATCATGGGATGGAGAAGCTGATCGAGCTGCTTGGGATCGATCCGGGCGACCGCCTCCTCGCGGGAGATCAAGCCCTCCTCGACCATGTCGACCGCGATCTTGAGAGCAGCCTGAGCGGTGCGCTTCCCGCTCCGGGTCTGGAGAAGGTAGAGCTTGCCCTCCTCGACCGTGAACTCGATGTCCTGCATCTCGCGGTAGCGCTCTTCCAGGCGGCGCATGGTGTCGACGAGCTGCTCGAAGGCTTCCGGCAAGCGATCCTTCATCTCCGTGATCGGCAGCGGCGTGCGGATCCCGGCGACCACGTCCTCCCCTTGCGCGTTGGTCAGGAACTCTCCCCAGATCCCCTGCTCGCCCGTGGAGGGGTTCCTGGTGAAGGCGACGCCCGTCCCGGAATCCTCGCCCTTGTTGCCGAACACCATCTGGACGACGTTCACCGCCGTGCCCAGATCGTCGGGAATGCCATTGGCGCGCCGGTAGACCTGGGCGCGCGGCGTTTCCCAGGAGTCGAAGACGGCCCGCACCGCGCGCTCGAGCTGCACGCGCGGATCCTGGGGGAAATCCGAGCCGGTGCCGTCGCGGTAGATCTCCTTGAATCGCTCGACGAGCTCGCGCAGATCGTCGGCACGGAGATCGACATCGTCATGCACGCGCCGAGACTCCTTCAGGGCCGCCAGCGCCTGCTCGAACGCATGCGCGTCGACACCGTCGACCACGTTGCCGTACATCTGCACCAGCCGCCGGTAGGCGTCCCAGGCGAAGCGCTCGTTCCCGGTTGCGCGGGCGAGGCCCTCGACCGACTCGTCGTTGAGCCCCAGGTTGAGGATCGTGTCCATCATCCCCGGCATCGAGACCGCCGCTCCGGAGCGCACCGAGACGAGCAGGGGGTCCTGAGCGTCGCCGAAGCGCTTCCCGGCTGTCTCCTCGAGTCCCTTGAGATGCGCAGCGATCTCCTCCTCGAGCCCTGGCGGCAGCTTGCGCCCGTTTTGCACGTACTCGATGCAGGCCGCGGTCGTGACCGTGAAGCCGGCCGGGACGGGGATGCCGATAGCGGTCATCTCCGCGAGCCCGGCCCCCTTGCCACCGAGCAGCTCGCGCCCGAGCTCGGCGCCTGCCGAGAAGTCATAGACGTGGTTCTCCATGTGGACGGAGACAGATCTTCCCACGTCGCGCGTGTCGAGCACGTCCCTTTCCGCCGTCTTGACGCGCTCCGAAACCCGCAGGACACTGCCTGCATGCGCATGCCCCTTCCAGCTGCAGCCGCGCTGATCGTTCTCGTCGCGCTCGCTCTCGCGTGCGGAGTCGAGCTCGGCTTCTTCGACGGTCATTGAAGCGCACGTAATGCGTACGCGCCGATTACCCCATTCGGTCATGGCGCTTGGACCGATCCTGGGCCATGGTCCGTCCATAGCGGGTCAGGATGACGTGGGGCGCCGCAGTCTACGTCTCGGCCCGAGAGGAGGCGGCTCGGCACCACGGCCGCCTCTATTTTTGGGCCGGCGCTTCCTTGAGGTTCCGCCGCTCGGCCAGCCAGGAAACAAAGCGGATTCCCATCCAGACGGGCGTGAAGAGCACGTAGAAGACGAAGAGCCCGAGCGCCAGGACGACCATCCAGAAGGGCCAGTAGTACCAGGGAATCGGCCGTTTCTTCGTCATGTGCCCGCGGCCAGCCGCCGCTGCTCGACGAGGTGGATGATGCGGCGCGCCGTCTCCTCGATGGCCAGGTTGGAGACCTCGATGACGGGGCAGCCTAGTCGCCGGTGGACGATCTCCGCCTGCTCGAGCTCCTCGTAGATCGCCTCGAGATCTGCATAGCGTCCCCGTCCTCCCCGCATGCCACGGGCGCGCACGGTCCTGATCTCCGCGAGGGCCTCGGCGTCCATGGTCAGACCGACGATCTTGCCCGGCTCGACCGCGAAGAGCTCCTTGGGCGGCTCGATCCCGCGCACGATGGGGACGTTCGCGGTCTTATAGCCGAGGTACCCGAGATACATCGAGAGTGGGGTCTTCGAGCTCCGGGAAACGCCGACCAGAACGATGTCGGCCTCGTCCAGCCCCTGCGGCGCAACCCCGTCGTCGTAACGGACGGCGAACTCGATGGCCGCCATCCGCTTGAAGTAGCTCGAGTCGAGCACCGGCTTGGCGCCCGGAGTCCCCGTCGCGGGCTGCCCGGAGACCCGCGCAACCGCCTCGATGGGATGACCGATCAGGTCGCAGTAGTGCAGGCGATAACGCTTGCAGAGCGTTCGCATCGCTTCGCGGAACTGCGGCTCGACGATCGTGTACATGATCACGGCTCGTCGCCCGCGGGCCCTGGCGGCGGCCAGCTGAACATCGTCCACGCTCGTGATCCGTGGGTGGCGGACGATCTCGAACTCCTCCTCGGGGAACTGCCGCTCCACCGCCTCGGCGAAGCGGGCGGCTGTCTCTCCCGTCGAATCGGAGATGACGTGAATCTCGAGCGGCGCGCTCATACGCCAGACCCTGGCCTATGAGCGTGGGGAGGGTGTGTGAGGGAACCGGGAGGTTCCCTCACTGCATCAAAGAAGGGGGCGAGCCGGAGGCGAGCGACGTTCATCGCGGGATCTGGGAGAGATCGCCGAGCGCGCCAACCGCGTCGCGAACGTCGAGTAGGAGGCGAAGGCGGTTGGCGCGCACCTGCTTGTCCTCCGCCATGACGAGAACCTCGTCGAAGAAACGGTCGATCGGCGCTCCGAGCTCCGCGGCCGCGGCCAACGCCGCGTCGAAGTCTAGGGCCTGGAGCGCAGCCTCGATCTTCGGCGAGACTCCGGCGAGCGCCTCGATGAGCGCGATCTCGGCTTCGTCGGTGGCAAGCCGTGCGTCGAGAGCGGATGCGGCGCCGTCGGCCTTTCCGGCCAACCGGTTGGAGCGATCGTAGGCCACGTAAGCTCGCTCGAACTCCTCCGACGATGCGGCGTCCGCCAGCGTCTGCGCTAGGCGCGCGATCGCCCCGAGCTCCGCGACGCCGCCCCGCCGGGCCGCGCGGACGAACTCGACCGGGACGTCGAGCAGGCCCTCGAGCCGCTCTTCGACGAAGTCGGCAACCTCGGACGGATCCTCCCTCACGTCCGCGCCCTGGGCGGCGAGCAGCTCATTGCCGCGGACGACGAGAGCACGGACGTCGAGCCCGAGATTCGCCTCCAGGGCGAGGCGGCAGAGACCGATCGCAGCACGCCGAAGGCCGTAAGGGTCGCGCGATCCGGTGGGCTTCTGGCCGAGCGCGAAGGCAACCGTGAGATTGTCGACCTTGTCGGCGGCGGAGAGGACGCGGCCGGCCTCCGTCTCGGGGAGCGGCCCGCCTGCGCTCTCAGGAAGGTAGTGCTCGTCGATGGCCGCACAGACGGCCTCGGGATAGCCCGCCAGGCGGGCGTACTCGGCGCCGATGTGGCCTTCGAGGTCGGCGAACTCGCGGACGAGCTCCGCCGCCTGATCGGCCTTGGCTAGCCGCGCCGCCTCCTGCGAGGCCTCCCCACCTCCGAGGGCTTCGACGAGTGCTACGAGACGCTCGGCTTTCTGCGCGAACGAGCCCGCCCCGGCGACGAAGGTGATGGAGCCTAGGTCCTTCAGCAGGCCCTCGATTCCGCGCGCGACGTCCCGCTCGAAGGTGAAGGCCGCATCCTCGAGCCGGCCCTCGAGGACGTTCTCGTTACCGGCGATCACGGTCTCGGCGTCACCGCCGTTCGCCACGAAGGCGAAGCGGTTCCCACCCAGCGGGAAGTAGCGCTGGTGAGCCTCCATCGCGGTGACGACCACGCGTTCTGGCAGCTGCAGAAATCGTTCGTCGAAGTCCCCCGCGAGGACAATCGGGCTCTCGACGAGGTAGACGACTTCCGCCAGGACGCGTTCGTTCGGTTGCTCGAGTCCCAATTCGCGTAATCCCTTCGTGATGGCGTCCAGCCTCCTGGCCTGATCGACCTCGACATCAGCCCCCCGCAGGCGCTCGAGGTACTCGCGGGCGTGCGGGATCTCGATTTCACCACGCGTGAAGCGATGGCCGAACGACGAGCCGCGGAAGCCGTCGAGTGTTTCCGCGTCGAGCTTCGCGCAGAGCCACCGGACCGGCCGCGCGAAGCGAACCCCGCTCTCGTCCCACACCATCGACTTGGAG
>JAIBJP010000094.1 GCA_020029625.1 Actinomycetota bacterium
AGAACGCTCGCCCGGCACCGCAGAGGACGATGCAGCGGCTAGAGCGGGCCTCTTCGGAGCCGAGGGCGTCGAGTAGCTCCCGCTCGACCGCCGCGGAGATAGCGTTCAGCTTCTCCGGACGGTTGAGGACGAGCACGCAGGCCGACCTCTCGCGTCGCAGCTCGACGAACTCAGGCATGCGTGGCGAGGCGGTCGAGCTCTTCGTGGGGAACGCGAAGCTCGTCCGCCGCGAACCGAAGGAGGATCTCGCGCATCCGCTCCGGCGTCATCCACGAGCCTCCGAGCACAGCCTTGAGGCCAAGGCCGTCGACCAGCGCGACGAGCCGGTCCGCGACCTCATCCGGGGGAGCAATCGGTCGAAAGGTGCCATTTGCCGTCCCGGAACGCACGACGTCGAAGAAATAGCTCCGCCAGCGCGAATCGGTGCTCTCCGCCGCAGCGAGGAGCTCCGGCCGGTGGAGGATCCGGCCCCAGAGCTCGAGGAAGAACACCCATTCCTCCCGCTGGGGTCCCGGATACGGAATGGAAAGCTCGAGGAGCGTCGCAAGCCGGGAAAGATCGTCGGCCTCTCGTCCGAGCAGCTCGTCCATCCGAGCATAGGGCTGGTCGTTGGCCGACTCGAGCGCGGCGAGCAGAACGTCGTCCTTCGTCTCGAAGTAGTAGTGGACGGTGCCCGTCGAGGTCCCCGCCTCGCGCGCGATGTCGGCGATGCGCGTGGCCTCGACGCCTCTCCGCACGATCGCACGGCAGGCGGCCGCGAGGATCGCCTCCGCAGTGGGACGCTCCGTCCGCCTTCCCTCGATTGTCTTGTCCTGGGCGTCCATTCCGTTCTTCCGCCACCTTCCCTAACCTTGACCGTGTTGTGCAAGTCGAATCTAATGGCACCTGACTGACGCGTCAGTCAACCTGCGGATCCCCAGGAGGTAGACAAGGATGAGCAAGGAGCGAGACGGCAGCCCGTTCGAGCGCAAGCTCGGGCGAGACGATTTCCTCAAGCTGAGCGCTTTGACCGTAGGGTCGGGGGTCCTGGCCGCCTGCGGCGCCGAGGGCTCTTCCGCGCCCGAGCCCGGCGGCGGCACGACCACCCAGGCGGAGCGGCCGCCGATTTCGTCGGAGCCGGGAGACCTCGAGGTCTTCGAGTGGGCTGGCTACGAGTACCCCGCGTACGGCGGGAAGCGCGGGCAGCTGTGGCCATACGTCGACAAGTACGGCAAGCCGAAGTTCAGCTTCCTGACGAGCGACGACCAGGCGCTCGGGAAGGTCAGAGCCGGCTACCGGCCGGACATCGTTCATCCCTGCGTCGACTACACCGGCAACTGGGTCGAGATGGAGGTCGTCCAGCCCTGGGACCCCGCTCTGATTCCGAGCTTCAAGGAGCTCGACCCCGTGCTCGTGAAGGGAGGCCAGATCGACGGGCAGCAGTACTTCATCCCGGCCGATTGGGGCTTCTCCTCGCCGCTCTACCGCTCGGACAAGGTAGAGCCGAACGGTGAGGAGTCGTGGGAGCTCTTCTACGACGATCGCTACAAGGGGAAGATCTCGTGGTGGGACACCCCGCTCGAGAACTTCGTCATTTGGGGTTACGTCAACGGCGTCGGCGACCCATGGAAGATGACCGATGACGAGCTCGACGAAGCGAAGGACTTTCTCATCTCCAAGAAGAACCTCTGTCGCAACTTCTGGTCGTCGCAGACCGACCTCGACGCGGACATCGCCGCCGGCAACATCTGGATCGCCTACTCCTGGGCGGGCTCGTACGTCGCCGCCAAGGACGCCGGTCTGGATGTCGTGTACAGCGAGCCGAAGGAAGGTCGCCTGGGCTGGAACTGCGGCTTCGTCCTCATGAAGGAGACGGAGAACTTCCGCCACGCGCACGAGTTCATCGAGGGGTGGAGCTCCAAGGAATCGGCCGAGTGGATCATCAACAACTACGCCTACGGACACGCGAACACGGCCGTCGACCTCTCGAAGGTGCCGGAGGACTACGTCAAGGTGTTCCATCTCGACGACCCGAAGGCCCGCGAGGAGCCGAACGCCCACTACGCTCGGCCGGTGTCAACCGCGGATCGCGCCCGCTACGCCAGCCGCTGGGACGAGGTGAAGGCCGCGTAGGCGAGCGCCGGCGGCGCGACGTGGCTGTCGAAGCCCAGGAGATTGCCCGGCCGGAAACCAGGCGGAGAGCCCGCCGGGCCCGGCCGGGCTTCGTTACGACCGGCCTCCTGGCTCCGCCGGTGCTCTGGCTCGTCATCTTCTTCCTCGTTCCCGTCGTCCTGATCGCCCTCTACAGCGTCAACGTCTTCTCGCTCTATCCGGGCGGGCAGTACTTCACCCTCGACTCCTGGAAGAACTTCCTCGACGGCTCGCCCTTCCTCGACCTCTTCTGGAAGTCCGTGCGCATGTCGCTGATCGTCTCCGTCGCGGCCGTCCTCGCCGCGTACCCGATCGCGTACTTCATCGCGCTCGTCGCCTCCCGCCGGAAGTACGTGCTCCTCCTGCTCATCCTGACCCCGTTCCTCGTCAGCTACTTCCTCCGGCTGCTCGCCTGGAAGGTCATCCTCGGCGACCAGGGCGTGATCAACACCTTCCTCTACTGGACCGGGATCAGGGCGGAGGGAGACCCGGTGTCCTGGCTCATCTACAGCCAGTTCGCCGTCATCCTCACCCTGGTCTACGTCTACGTTCCCTTCGTGGCGCTGCCCATCTTCGTCTCGCTCGATTCGCTCGACCGGCGGCTCCTCGAGGCGGCCGCCGATCTCGGCGCCAGCCGTTGGCAGGCGTTTCGCAAGGTGACGCTCCCGCTGTCGCTCCCCGGCGTCATCGCCGCCTTCATCTTCGTCTTCATCCCGACGATCGGGGAGTACTTCACGCCGCTCCTGGTCGGCGGGGTGAACGGAACGATGTTCGGGAACGCAATCGCCGACCAGTTCGGCCAGAGCCTGAACTGGCTGAACGGCTCGGTCCTGTCGTTCTTCCTCCTCACCGTCGTTGCCCTTTTGCTCGCAGTCTTCGCCCGCTTCCTCACCGTGCGCCGGGTGGCGACCGGGTAGGACATGGAAATCGCGACCTCCCCCAACGGCACGCGGCTCCTGAAGGTGTGGTTCGCGATTCTGGTCGTCTTCCTCTACGCGCCGCTCCTGCTCCTCCTCATCTTCTCGTTCAACGACAACAACCTGCCTGTCTTTCCGCTCAGAGGCTTCACGACCGACGCCTACCGGCAGTTCGTCTCCAACCCCGAGCTGAAGGCGTCGATCGTTACGAGTGTCAAGGTGGCTGCGCTCTCGAGCCTGGGCGCCATCATCCTTGGGCTACTCGCGTCCATCGTGCTCGTCAGGCGAGACTTCTTCGGCCGCGGGGGCGTCTCGGCTCTCCTGCTCAGCCCGCTGGTCGTCCCCTACATCGCACTGGCGATCGGACTCCTGGTCTTCTTCAACGAGGCGAGCCTGCCCCTCGGTATCAAGTCGATCGTGATGGGCCACATCGTCGTCTCGATCCCCTACGCGATCCTCATCCTCGTCCCGCGGCTCGAACGGCTTGACGCCCGCCTCGAGGAAGCTGCTCGCGATCTCGGAGCCGGCGCCTTGCAGACTTTCCGCCTCATCACCTTCCCCCTGCTCCTGCCGGCGCTCGTGTCCGCCTACCTCGTCGCGTTCGTTCTTTCCTTCGACGAGATCGTGATCGCGTACTTCGTCAATGGCCAGGTGACGACGTTCCCGCTCTACCTCTTCTCGACGCTGCGCTTCCCGACCCTCCTCCCGCAGGTCCTGGCGGTCGCCTGTGTGGTCATGGCGGCCTCGGCGTTCATCCTCATCGGAGCCGAGATCGCGCGGCGCGTGATCGAGCGCCGGCTTGGCACCGACCTCTCCGAGTCGGCGGCCGAACCCGCCTAGGTCAAGACCGGTTCGGGCTCTTTGTAAGACTCGGCAAGCACCGAGCCGTACTCCGCCGGCCACGTCAGGACGACGTTGCGCCCGGCCTCGAGCGGCGCGCCGCCCTCGTCGTTCATGCGGAAGCTGACTACCCGGCCCAGCTTCGTGTCGACGTGGAACTGTGTCAGCGAGCCGAGATAAACAACGTCCGCCAGGACGCCCTCCAGACGGGTGCCGCCCTCGGGCGCGGGTCGCTCGGCCGCGTCGATACGCACTCGCTCGGGCCGTACGGCCACCTTCAGCGTCTCCCCCTGCGAGCGGCCGGCCGTCGGGACGATGAGACGTTCCTTAGGAGAGACATGCGCGACCGCTTGGCCGTCGGTGACCTCGTCCACCCTCAGGTCGAGGGCGTTCAGCGAGCCGATGAAGTCGGCTACGAAAGCCGTCGTCGGACGCTCGTAGATCTCTCGAGGCCCGTCGACCTGCTCGGCGATGCCCTCGTTCATGACCGCGATCCGGTCTGACATCGCGAGTGCTTCTTCCTGGTCGTGCGTCACATAGACGAAGGTGGTCCCGAGCTCGCTTTGAATGCGCTTCAGCTCGAGTTGCATCTGTTTTCGCAGCTTGAGATCGAGGGCACCGAGCGGCTCGTCCAGGAGGAGCGCAGCGGGCCGGTTGACGAGCGCGCGCGCGAGTGCGACGCGTTGCTGCTGCCCGCCCGAGAGCTGTCCAGGTTTGCGCTTCTCGAGCCCCTCGAGCCTGACGACGCGGAGCATCTCCTCGACGCGCTGCTTCTGCTCCCCCTTCGGCACCCGCTTGAGCCGGAGTGCGAACGCAACATTGTCGAAGATCGACATGTGTGGGAAGAGGGCGTAGTGCTGGAAGACCATGTTCACGTTGCGACGGTTCGGGGGGGTGTCGGTCACATCGGTCCCCCGCAGGAGAATGCCTCCTTCGTCCGGCACCTCGAAACCCGCGATCATGCGAAGCGTCGTAGTCTTGCCACAGCCGCTCGGGCCGAGGAGAGAGAAGAACTCGCCTTCCCTGATATCGATCGAGAGGGTGCGCACCGCTTCGACTTTCCCGAAGCGCTTGCTGACGTTCTCCAGGGAGATGCCTACGGGATCGGCCACGCGCCGAGTCTAACGCAGGTGATTTCCCTGCTAAAACCCCTCACGCGGATGAGACCCACGGCGCGGACTCGCGGGGACCTGCTCGTAGCGGGCGGCGCGGTCGTCATCCTCGCTGCAAGCGCCGATGTCGCGCAGACGGTGCAGGATCGCTTCGCCGTCGATCTCGCGGGTCTCGGCGCCCTCGAGCGGGCCGGGGCCACCCTCTGGGATCTCCGACCTCTCGGCACCGCGGTCTTCGCTGTGGGGGCCATCGGCGCCCTTGCAGGCCTCGGCGAACCCGCCGGCCGGCTCGAGCGCCTGCACGAATTCATGCGGAACGGCGTCGCAATCCTGGCGGCCGCGCACGCGGCACTCGCGCTCGTCGTGCTCGGTCTCGCGATCTGGGTCGGGACCGTGGGCGAAGTTGGAGACAGCGGAGAGCTCGGCTTCGTCTACTCGGGGAGCGACCGCGCTGTCACGCTCGCCACGCAGCTTGTCGGCTGGATCCCGTTGACGGGGCTACTCGTGCTGGTTGTCGTTGTCGCCACCCGCTCCGAGCAAGCTGAGGAAGAGCCCAAGCCTGAGAGCAGTGACGCTTCGCTCTCGGAGGAGCTGGAAGCGCTCTGGCAGGAGCGACTGGCCCACGGCCCGAGACGGGAACGCGCCCGCAACCTCCTCAGCCGCATCAAGGCGCTGGAGAGCGCAGGGGATCATGAGAAGGCCCGCGAGCTCGCGGACGAGCTGAGGAATCTCTAGGAGGGTTTGGCGGAGCGTCACTCGTCGCCGGGACGGGACGGTCGTACCGAGGCAAGGACGCAGGGAGCCCTCGTATCGACTTTAGATACGGGGGCGACCGAGGACACAGCCTCGGGGCGAGCGGCGCGCCTCCGGCGGCACAGAT